>JANXSK010000026.1 GCA_025352695.1 Ferruginibacter sp.
GGGTATTGAAATCTTCTTGGAATTTTACCACCGTTTCCTGTTCCGGCACCAATGCTGAATGCTGGTACACCAGTTCTGCGCCATTGGAAATACCCTTGTAATCCTGAATTACGAAAATATCCCAGGTATTTTTGGGTCAATATCTGATTTAGTCCATCACTATTGTCTCCCATGTATTTAACCAGCGGTTGGTTAAAGTAAGTTGTAAAACTGAATGGAATGGTATAATTAAGATTACCTGTTCCATCTGCTTTGCGCAACGTTACCACATTATTCCCATCTGTAATTCCATAGAAATTAAACATTGCTTTTACCCCATTTGTGTACCATGTTTCTGCACTACCAGTTGTCCATCCCCTGTTAACTGCTTCTGCTATACTAAAACAAACTTCAGCATAACTTACTATAAGAGTAGGTTCACCTGTAAGTCCAGAATAATAATGATTGTAGTTAAATAAAGATAATCTACCAGCACCAGACTCGGTAGCAAGGAGGCTTAAATCATCACCAAGCGAAGCACCTTTGTACGATTTAAAATCCGTATCTGCAAAACCTAAACCACGAGAAGGTTCTGCAATGATCATTGCACGCAAATCGTTTAAAGAACTTAGTGTATTTAAGTATGTTCCACCAATGTTTAAGCGTCCTGCATTGTTACCGTAGTTGGTGGCATTATCTGGATAATAATTATACTTATCATTGTACACATATTGCAGGTTATCTGCATTGCTTGTAAAAATGGGATACTTTGTTGGGTTGCTGATAATATCATTAAATTGACCTTTAACATTAAGGTCAGCGTCTCCAGATTTTTTGCTTAATTCAATCAACACCCTTAATCGGTAACTATTTACCGCCTTTTGCCATTGTACCAATGCTGAACGTGCACTACTGGCGTTATCGCTGGGGTTATAATAAAAATCACCAGAAAATTCAAGAAAGCCATTAGACAAAAGCCCTGTTAAAATGATATTAGAAGAATCTAACCATACAAGAGATTGTTTGAATACATCTTTCTGCGTATCATATTTAGGCGCAATATTATTAATGCCCATTAAAGCTTCAGTCATTGGTATATCACCAACTTTTTCACTCATGCTTACAAAGAAAAAACTCCTTAAAAATAAGCCAAGTGCATGATAAGGATTATTGCTACTTCCTGCCAACTTACCAGCAGTTGCTTCCATTGCCAGCACATTATTTAAGGTGCCGTAATTTAAACCAGCACTTCCATTCCAATATTTATTATCGCCGTAATAGGTATAGTTGGAAGCAATGTATTGACCTGCTTTATCCTGATAGTCTCCTGGAAAAACTACAATGTCATTCAAAACTGCCCTTAATATAACACCCGGTGGCACTGCCACGGGTTTATTATTATTTTTTGAAAAGTCCTCAAACTTTTTGGTACAGCCTGCAAGTATTACAAGGGCTGTAAGTGCGAGCATTATTTTAAACTTAAAAGATTTCATACAATTATTTTTTGATTGAAGTATTTGTTTTAAAAAACTACGTTTACATTAAATCCATAGCTTCTTGTTGTTGGCGTTTGAAGATTGTACTCCCTTCTAATGCTATTAAACTGATCCCGACCTGGATATTGATCAACATCCATGTCTTTAAATGCCTGAGGGAAAAAGTACAAAAGATTTCTGCCCACTAAAGAAATATCAACTTTATTAATACCTGATTTTCCGAAAAACTTCTTAGGCAATGAATAACTAATTACCAATTCACGCAATTTTGCGTAAGTTCTATTAACCATTGTATGCTGAGGATCATTATAAAAACTACTTACATAATCCTGTACCCAACCAGCAGCAGTTTTATTTTGTGTGTAAGAAAGTGTTTTGTTGTTGGTAATAACCCCTGTTACCGGATCGTAATTGATAAGACCACTTCCACCAACAACCTGTACACCATCACCACCCAAAATAGGAATACCGCTAGCATCAACTGCTCCGGCATAACCTGCATCACCCCAATGATTGGATTCATACAAACGAGCCTCGCCCAGTTTACCACTGTTGGTATTGGCACCACGGCCACCTTCGGTTAACTTACGTAACACACGATCCTGAATTTTTCCACCAACCATTCCATCAAACTGAAAAGCGAAGCTGAAAGATTTATAAGTAAATTTATTGTGAATACCCCAGCTCCAATCAGGATCAGCATGACCTAAATATTGTGCTTTTGGAAGATAAATAGGGAAACCGCTTTCATCATGAATCACTTTACCATCTGGTGTCATTGCTTCAAAAGATCCATATAATTGATCTACCCTGTCGCCAATTTTGTATGGATAACCTGTTCCATTACCCTGTGTTGTTGCTCCACCTGCAAATTTTGCAAATACTTCTTTATAAGTAGCCCAGTTGACCATCACATCCCAACGAAAATCTTTCTTTTGTATAGGAGTTCCTGTTAAAGATAATTCTGCGCCCGTTCTTTTAGTAGTTAAGCCTGTAGTTATAAAATAATTTAAACCACTTGCTTCTGATATAGATTGATCAGATATAACAGGACCATCCTTATACTGAAAATAGGTTGCATTTAAACCCAGACGGTTCTTTAAAAAACGAATGTCTACACCAGCTTCATAGTTACTTCTTGAAGAAGGCTGAACACCCGGATTAATGCTATAATTTGGAGCATAAGCACCTGTTTGATTATTATAAACAGGCGTAGTAGTAAAGGCTGGCTGCTGCAAGCCATAAGATGGACCATCATATGGAGTATAATAATTATTTCCGTAACCAACAGGGCCGCCAGATCCAATATCCTGAAACGCTGCACCTGCAAAGGGTCTTGTTCCTCCATCTTTTACATTGGTAAACGCTCCTCTTACTTTAAGGAAAGTAATTGCTTTAGGAAGTGTAATATAATCAGAGAGCACTGAACTTACTGTTACAGATGGGTAGAAATAAGCATTTTTACCTACTGGCAATGCAGATGTTTTATCCAAACGGCCTGTAGTAGTAATTGTAAAATATTTTTTATAGGTAAGATCTAAAGAATAATAGGCACTCATCTGAATAATGTTAGATCCATACGAATATGCACGAATTGGTTTAACAGAGTTTGAAAAGTTGTATACATTAGGCACGATAAGCTGATCGGTACTAACATAACTAGATCCATATTTCATGTTACGCATAGAACCTCCGCCAAATGCGCTTAATGAAAAACCAGATTTAGCAATATTATCTCTATTAAATCTCAATAGCAACTCAGTATTGTTTTCCCAAAGATCTCTGCGATCTTCTCTGTAGTTACCACGACCATGCTCATCTCCATAGGGGTGGGCAGAGAATGGTTCTTTCTCAGTTCTTAAAACATTGTAAGTAGTTATGTTTGAACGAACCATTACATCAAGATCTTTATTAAACTTGTAGGTAAAAGCAACCCACCCATACAAATCATTTTTATAATGCGCTCTTAGCCATTCGTAACTAGAAAACCAAGGGTTTGAGTAACGTTTGTACTCAACAAAATTCTGTTGAAGGCCTTCTTTACCTGGCTGCCAATAATTTTTAATACCTGGATCCAATACATTCCAGTCTGCACCGGTCCACACATCCACATTATAAATAATACTATTAGGACCATACACCGCATCAGGTATATTTCTTGAAAACTGGCGGTTGTAATTAATATTACCTTCCACTTTAAATTTATCAGTTACATCATAACTGGCAACAAGATTTAAATTAATGGTGTTTAAACTTGTATTAGGTGTAATACCACGTTGGTAACCATTAGAAACCGACATCCGAATATTAGATCTATCTGTAACAGAAGAGAAATTTATGTTATTGCTAGTTAATAACCCCGGTTGTAAAAAATTTGACAGGTTATTTACTCCACGAGCCACCCAGGGCGTTGGTTTAATATTTCCTTTAAATGTAGATCCGTCTTTGAACGTAGTTGTATATACTGTATTAGGATCATACGCTCCATCATACTGAGGTAATAACAAACCTGCATCTAAACGTGGTCCCCAAACATCATAATCTTTATCATTTACACCCGAACCTGTTCCATTGCTATTGTAATCACCAAAAGCATATTTCTGGTTGTCGCCACCACCATATTGATTTTGTACTTTTGGAATGGCAATAAAACCTTGGTTAATTTGGGTGCTGCTGTTTACTTCTACCGTAAAACCTTTGGCATTTTTTTTACCACGTTTTGTTGTAATCATAATAGCACCGTTAATACCACGGCTACCATAAAGAGCCGCAGCTGTTGGGCCTTTGAGCACAGTGTATGTTTCAATGTCATCAGGGCTAATGTTCCATGTATCAGAATTAATAGGAATACCATCTACTATATAAAAGTTTAATGGAGAACCTCTTAACAATACTGTAGGCGTTGCAAGTAATTCTGCATTAATCCCTACATTTAAACCGGCTACTTTTCCAACCAAACCATTGATTGGATTAGACTCACGGGCTTTTAATAAATCAGCGCCTTTTACTTCCTGTATTGAATAACCTAATCTTTTTGCTTCTTTTTTAACACCCAAAGCTGTAACAACAACTTCATTCAGTTGTCTGTTATCTGCCTGTAACTGAATGGTTAAAAAATTAGCAGATGCAGTAACAGTTTGGCTTTCAAAACCAACGATACTAATTGCTAATTTTTCGCCTTTTTTTGC
>JANXSK010000189.1 GCA_025352695.1 Ferruginibacter sp.
TAACTGCTCTCCTATTTTGGTAGCAACCTTTCCACCTCCATGCACTAGTATTTTTTTTGCGTTGATGGAAGCAAAATTTTGCAAAAATGCAGTAAGGTTCTTTTCATCATCGATGACATTACCGCCAATTTTTATAACGAAGAGGGATAGCCTACCCCCATCCCCTCCCGATAAAAGATCGGGACCTTGTTCCGGGTGAGTATTTGGCGACTCTGCTGCTTTCGTAGAATTCATTGGGATGATTTTTTCATCTTTATTTTCTTGCTGGATCGCAGATATTGTATCGTTCATTTTCCTTAGCACACTTTCTATATTATTGATAATTTCTTCGTTTCTAAATCGTAATATTTTTATACCAAATTCACCAATATCATTTTCTCCTTTTTCGTCATAAATTTTAACTTCTTTATTTTCATGATAGCCTCCATCCAATTCAATAACAAGTTTTATTTTATGGCAATAAAAATCAGCAATGTAATTTGATATGGGATGCTGCCTTCTGAATTTTAAATGCCATTCATTGATTTTTATAGCGTTCCAAAGTATTTCTTCAGCCTCCGTCATTTTAGCCCTTAACTCTAGTGCCAATGTAAACAGCATTGGGTTTGCACCATAATACATATTGCCTTGCTTACCTCCATCCTCTGAAGCGGAGCTACCTGAAGCATTTAATGAATCTGTATCTTTCAATTATTGAAGTTTATAATAAAAATTATTCTAGCCGAATTACGCCCCTTTAGGGGGATGGAGTTAATATCTCACTTATCACAGCTTGTGCAGCCCATACCCTGTTACCAGCCTGCTTGGTAACGAGACTGTTTTGACTGTCCAGTATCTCGTCGCTAAGTTCTACGTTTCTGCGTACTGGCAAACAGTGCATTACTTTTGCATTATTAGTCAATAGCATTTTTTCTTCTGTCAGCATCCAGTAAGGATCGTTGCTGTAAATTTTTCCATAATCATTATAAGTGCTCCAGTTTTTTACATACACAAAATCAGCATCTTTTAAAGCCTCATTCTGGTTGGTGATGATTGTTGCTCCCCTGGTATATTGATCACTTAATTCATAATGCTCGGGATGTGTAATTACAAAGTCTGATTCTCCCCATGCATTTATCCATTGTGCAAAAGAATTGGCAACGCATTGTGGTAGCGGCTTTACGTGTGGCGCCCAGGTTAATACAATTTTGGGCTTGTGTGTTGCAGCAAATGTTTCTTTTATAGTAAGTATATCTGTTAGTGATTGCAATGGGTGTAGTGTGGCACTTTCTAAGCTGATGATTGGCACACCGGCATATTGAACAAATGAATTCATCACCAATTCGCTGTAATCGTCTTCCCTGTTTTTTAAAGACGGAAATGTACGGATGCACAAAATATCAAAATATTGCCCTAAGATAGGGGCTGCATCTTTTACATGCTCCACGGTATTGCCACTCATGATGGCACCTTCTTCAAACTCCAATGCCCAGCCTTCTTTATCCACATTAAAAACAATGGCTTCCATACCCAGGTTTTTTGCGGCCACCTGTGTGCTTAACCGGGTACGCAGGCTAGGGTTTAAAAACAATAATCCAATGCGTTTATCAGCACCCAAAGTCCTGTGGGCAAAAGGATTTTTTTTATACGCCAATGCCTTTGCAACCAAAGCATTGATATCTGATACATCGTTTACAGAAATAAAATTTTTCAATTTTTATAATTTATTTTGTGTTACAAACAATTGTATTTCATGGCAACATTCTTGTGTCACTCCCTTGTACTACATACCATTTTGGAACTTTTTGATCCCGCCAAATTTCCATTTTACCAACCCTTAAAACTATTAAACTTTTCCAAAAAATTATTACCCAAAATCTTCAATTAAATATAACCCTTCAAATAACCCCCCTTCAGGGGATGGGGGTTACTACCCAAGCTCTTCTCTAAACGCCTCTAAAAAAATATCTGCTTCTACCTTTGTAATATTTAATGCAGGTAATAACCTTATCACATAAGGCTTTGCTTCGCCGGTAAATATTTTATGCTTAAACAATAAATTCTTTTTCACCTCTTTTAATTCTTCTGGTAACTCTATTCCGATCATTAACCCACGCCCCCTTACTTCTATTATTTGTGGTAATTTTTTCAATTCCGATATCAGGTAATCTCCAACAGTTTCAGCATTCTTCATCAATGCATCTTTTTCCATTACTTCCAACACAGCCAATGCCGCAGCGCAGGCTAAATGATTGCCCCCAAATGTTGTACCCAGCATAAAATGTTTGGGCTGAATTTTCGGCGCAATAGAAATACCTGCTACCGGAAAACCATTGCCCATTCCTTTTGCCATGGTATAAATATCTGCATTTACTCCACTGTAATCATGGGCATAAAACTTTCCTGTTCTGCCGTAACCACATTGCACAGCATCAGCAATGTACACGGCATTATATGCATCGCACAAACTTCTTATTTTTTGCAGAAAACTATCTGCTGCTACATTAATGCCACCAACTCCCTGAATGCCTTCAATGATTACAGCGCAAATATCATGTTGCTTAAACGTTGCTTCCAATGCATCTTCATCATTAAAAGGAAGAAAAATAACATTATCAGTTTGGTTTACGGGAGCAACAATAGCTGGATTATCAGTAACCGCAACAGCTAAAGATGTTCTTCCATGAAAAGCCTTTTTAAAAGCAATGATTTTTTTTCTGCCATTATAAAAAGAAGCCAGCTTTAACGCATTTTCATTTGCTTCTGCACCTGAATTACAAAGGAATAACTGGTAGTCTTCCTTACCGGAAACTTCGCCTAATTTTTTTGCCAGTTCTACCTGTAAAGGAATTTTTACTGAGTTGGAATAGAAGCCTACTTTATGTAACTGTTCTTGTAAACGATGCACATAATGTGGGTGTGTATGGCCGATAGAAATTACGGCATGTCCGCCATAGAGGTCTAAATATTTTCGATTGGTATCATCCCAAACATAAGAGCCTGCTGCTTTTACAATGGTGATGTTGTTGAGGGGATATACGTCGAATAGATTCATGTCGATTTAAATATTTATGGTTAATACTAAAGCAACATCTTACATTAAAATCCTGTTGACTTCAATTTTAATCCTGTTGTTTCATTCAGGCCAAATAGCAGGTTCATATTTTGTATTGCTTGCCCACTTGCGCCTTTTAATAAATTATCAATGGTAGAATGTACTACCAGTTTGCCGCCTATTTTTTCTAACTGAATAACACATTTATTGGTATTGACAACCTGCTTTAAAAAGATGGGTGCCTTGCTGATTGTTACAAAAGGATGTGCCGCATAGAAAGTTTCAAACAGCACTGTTAACTCTTCAATACTAAGATCACATTTTAATGTTGAGCTAATGAAAATACCTCTTGTAAAATCGCCTCTCCATGGTACAAAGCTGATGTCGATATCGCTATCATTTTGCAGTTGCAACAATGATTGACCTATTTCACCAAGGTGCTGGTGTTCTAAAGTTTTATAAGCCTGTATATTATTTGCTCGCCAGCTAAAATGTGATGTAGCATTCAATCCCTGCCCTGCACCGGTTGAGCCGGTGATACCTGTAGTGTACACTTCATTTAATAAACCTGCTTTTGCAAGAGGTAATAAACCCAATTGAATGGCAGTTGCAAAACAACCGGGATTAGCAATATTTTTTGCCGCACGAATAGCTTCTTTATTCAATTCTGGTAACCCATAAACAAAGGTTCGGTTACCAGTTGTAGCTTTGTTTAATAACCTGAAATCCTGGCTCAGATCTATAATTTTTATTTTATCATCAATGCTGTTGGCAGCTAAAAATTTTGTAGCATCACCATGACCTACGCATAAAAAAAGCACATCAATATCGTTGCTTAATTCAGCAGTAAAAAGCAGGTCAGTTTCTCCGATCAGGTCAGCGTGAATTTTACTTACAGGATTACCCGCATTGCTACCGCTATTTATAAAAGCGATCTCCGCATGGGGATGATTCAACAATAGCCGAAGCAATTCGCCACCTGTGTAACCTGCACCACCAACTATGCCAACTTTTATTTTACTTGCCATCATTGGCTTCTTTTACTTTGTGATAAATAGAAGTTTGGTTACCAAATATTTTACTAAAGCCCCTTACATCTTCGCCGGTAAAGCCCGTATTCATTTCGCCGTATTTACCAAACTTATCGCTCATCAGGTCATGTTCAGATTCAATACCAATTACCTGAAAACGGTATGGATTTAATTGTACAAATACTGATCCCGTAACAGTTTGCTGGCTGCTTTCAAAGTAAGCTTCAATGTCTCTCATCACAGGGTCCATTATTTGTCCTTCATGTAACCAGTTACCGTAAAACAATGCCAACTGGTCTTTCCAGTTCAACTGGCATTTTGTAAGCACATGTTTTTCCAACGCATGGTGTGCTTTTAAAATAATCATTGGTGCGGCAGCTTCAAAACCAACACGGCCTTTAATCCCAATGATGGTATCACCTACGTGGATATCTCTTCCTATACCAAACCCTCCGGCTATGCTTTGTAAATATTGTATCGCTTCTGTAGGGTGATCAAAACTTTTGTCATTCACCTTATTTAATTCACCTTTTACAAAACTCAGTTTCACTTCTTCTGTAGCTGTTTTTGTAACCTGTGTTGGCCATGCTTCTTCCGGTAAAATACCTTTACTTTTTAATGTTTCCACACCACCAACACTGGTACCCCACAAACCCTTATTGATAGAATACACTGCTTTTGCAAAATTCATTTCCACCCCTTTTTCTTTCAGGTAATTGATCTCCTGCTCACGACTTAATTTTAAATCTCTGATGGGTGTAATGATTTCAACTCCTGGAATCAGGATGTGGAAGATCATATCAAAACGTACCTGATCGTTTCCTGCACCAGTACTGCCATGCGCAACGCCGTCTGCATTCAATGCTTTGGCATGGGCGGCTATATGCAAAGCCTGGCTTAGTCTTTCAGCACTTACGCTTAACGGATACGTATTATTTTTTAAGCAATTGCCAAACACCAGGTATTTAATGATGGTATCGTAATAATCTTTTACTGCATCAACAACAGTATGGGTAGTTACACCCAATGTGTAAGCATGTGTTTCAATTGTTTTTAATTCTTCGGGGGTAAAGCCTCCTGTATTTACTATAACAGAATGTACTTCATACCCTTTATCTATCGTTAAATACTTAACACAAAAAGAAGTATCTAAGCCTCCGCTAAAACCAAGCACAATTTTACGTTTCAAATGCAATTCATGCTTACTTTCATTTTTTATTTCAACACCTGTATAACTCATCAACCAATAATTTATTTATGTTAAATGAAAATATCTTAATAAAGATTTTGGTAAACTTCCGCCGCCATCTTTTTTCTTTAATAGCTTTAACAAACGGCTTTGCTTTACATGCATAAAGCGTTCGTACAATTTAGAATGCTGTTTAAAATCTTCTTTGGTTTCTTCGGGTTCAAAATGATCAGCAGGGTCATACAACATTGCCGTGCACATGCAATTTTTTCTTTCCTTGCTCATTAATATATCATAGTTCACGCAGCTTTTGCATCCTGCCCAAAACTCTTCATCATCTGTTAACTCAGAATAAGTAACGGGCTCGTATCCCAGGTCACTATTGATCTTCATTACAGCAAGACCAGTAGTTAAACCAAATATTTTTGAGTGTGGATACCTTTCTTTTGACAAATCGAATGTGCGGCGTTTGATCTGTTTGGCCACACCGCTTTTTCTAAATGCGGGTGCAACTATCAGGCCGCTATTGGCTACAAACTGGTCGTGCCCCCAGGCTTCAATATAACAAAAGCCTACCCATTCTCCATCGGTAGTTACCGCAATAACGGCTTTACCTTCCTCGATTTTCTTTTCGATGTATTCGGGTGAACGTTTGGCTATACCAGTACCTCTTGCCTGGGCAGAAGAGGCCATTTCGTCTGTAATGATAGTTGCGTAGTGGCTGTCGCTGGACGTGGCAACCCTAACTATAATGTTATTCGTTTCCAATTGTGTAAAATTGAACTAAAGATTTGAAATAAGAATTTATAAGAACCTGTTTTTGGAGATTTTTTCACTGACAGGGGCAGGTTTTAATTGCTCGGCCTATCAGCAACCAGGACTACGTCGGGGGCAGGTAACCAAAACATTG
Organism: Ferruginibacter sp.; assembly: GCA_025352695.1. GTDB lineage: Bacteria > Bacteroidota > Bacteroidia > Chitinophagales > Chitinophagaceae > Ferruginibacter. The sequence continues at coordinate 6,165 of JANXSK010000189.1, forward strand.
TAAACCGGAACTAATAATTCCGCAGCTTGGGTTAATGTATTATTAAAATATAATTTTTTACTTTTCACTTTTTGATTTTGTTAACCAACAGGTGCAAATGTATAACAATTTACAAATACAATGTTGTAAAATTTATAAAAAATTTAATGAAGCGCCATAATTTAGTAATTTGGTTTCAAACATATATCCAATAAAATATGACAAGCTAATTGTATTAATTATTTACAAACGTCTGTAGTTCTTCTGCAATCTTTCTATCATTACTTAACCGTGGTACTTTATTTTGGCCACCTAATTTGCCAACACTTTTCATGTAATCAATAAATCCATTCTTTTTTACAGTGGCTATTTTTAATTGTTGCAAAATATTACCACCAATAAGGTCATCGTAGTACACATTTTTTGCACGCAGGTTATCATCTACTTTTCTTGCAAAGGCCGCAAGGTCTGCAGGTGTATTTTCAAATTCAACAAACCATTCGTGAAAACTTTTACCTGCATCTGTTGCAATCATTGGTGCTACCGTAAATTCTGTTATGTGTACATTCTCTTCATTAGCAGCTTTCATCAGTGCAGCTTCTACTTCTTCGCCAATTACATGTTCGCCAAAGGCACTGATGAAATGTTTTGTTCTGCCTGTAACCACTATCCGATAAGGATCGGTAGAAAGAAACTTGATGGTGTCACCAATATTATAAGCCCATAAACCGGCATTGTTACTAATGATAAGTGCATAGTTCTCTCCTACTTTTACATCTTTTAAAGTTAACCTGGTAGGCTTATCAACAAAGATTTCACCGGCAGGTACAAATTCAAAAAATATTCCACTGTTTGTATTTAATAACAAGCCATCTGCTTCCTGAGAATCCTGAAATGCAAAAAATCCTTCGCTGGCAGGATAAAATTCTATACAATCAACCTTACGCCCTATACTCTCATAAAGCTTAGCTTTATAGGGTTCAAAATTTACTCCGCCTTGCACCATCACACTAAAATTAGGAAACAGATCCCCAATCTTTTTACCACTTTTTTTTGTTAGTCTATCAAAATACATCTGCATCCATGGTGGTATACCGCTGATGAGTGTCATATTTTGTTCGAGCGTTTCTGCTACAATTTTGTCCAATTTTTCTTCCCATTCTTCAATGCAATTGGTTTCGTAACTGGGCAACTGGTTGGCACGCAAATACCTGGGTATATGATGGTTTACAATGCCGCTTAATCTTCCTGTAGGCACACCGGCAACTCTTTCCAGCTCAGGCGAACCGCTTAAAAAAATCATTTTACCATCTGCAAATTTTGTATTGCCTGTTTCGCTCATGTAACACAACAGGGCATTACGTGCCGTATTGATGTGGTTGGGAATAGAATCTTTTGTGATTGGAATATATTTTACACCGCTGGTTGTACCACTTGTTTTAGCAAAATAAATGGGTTGTCCTTTCCATAATACATTGTGCTTACCCTGTTTTATTTTTTCGATATAAGGCTTAAATTCTTCGTAATCCCTGATGGAAACTTGTTTGGCGAAATCTTCCATTGTCTTGATAGTATCGAAACCGTGCTCTTTGCCAAACTCCGTTTTAATTGCAGTTTTTATCAGGCTGGTAAATATGGTTTGCTGATCTTCCACAGCCGTTTCCATACTTTTTTTAATTTGTTTATATACGTAACCAGCAAAAGGTTTTGCAAGTAAAGATTTTATTTTCATGATGAAATATTACTAATCGTTAAGAGGCAAACTTACTGCTTTTTAAGTAGTTAAAATACCAAAATACTATTTACAATCACAAGGCCATTCTGTATCAAGATCAATACAGGTTACCACTTCAACCTCCTCATTTCCTTTGGGTGCAAAAACAATGCGTACATGTTGTTTATCATGGGTTACTCCTTCAATGGGATATGTTTTCCCCCTTTCATCTTCCTGAATTTTATTGTTGTTAATCTGCCCGTCTGCTAAAATTTCTCTTACCTCACTTTCATCAATATGCCTGCATAACATACGGCAACGGGCATGCTTACTGTAAATAATTGTATGAACATTTCTGTTAAATACTTCTTCGTTCTTTACCGGAGGTAATATAATTTGTGTGTTGGTATTTTTTGGTTTTGGGTAGCTGCTGGGCTGGTTTTTTTTTATAAACCATAACAAGAAACCTGCGCCTAATAAAACGAAGTATGGGAGGTATTTTTTAAACATTGTGCAATTTACTCACTAAAGTTATCCTTTTAATAGTTTACGGTTATATAAACTTTGCGGGGAGTGCGTTAGGGATTGAAGCGGAAAACCCGGTGAAGGTTTGTGTGATGGCTTTGTGCTGGATTTGCAGCGTAAAGCCCGGCCCGCCCTTGCGGGAAACGCCCAAACTTTTACCTTAAATTTCTTTGATAAATAAACAATAAAAGGCCAAGTTGTATCTTTACTTCTTATGAGCAAAACTGTTGCATTACATACACTTGGTTGCAAGCTTAATTTTTCTGAAACCTCCACTATTGGCAGGTTGCTGGAAAATAATGGATTTGTGAAAAAAGACTTCAACGAAATAGCGGATATATATGTAATTAATACCTGCTCGGTTACCGATAACGCAGATAAAGAATGTAGGTTACTGGTGAGGCGTATACAAAAAAAAGCACCGGAAGCTATGGTGGTAATTACAGGTTGTTATGCTCAATTAAAACCTACTGAGATTGCGCAAATTCCCGGAGTTGACCTTGTGTTGGGAGCTGCCGAGAAATTTAATATTATTAACCACCTTAAAGATTTTACCAAAGGAGACAGTACAAAAATTTGCAGTTGCGACATTGAAGATGTAAATGAGTTTACAGCCTCTCATTCTATTAATGAAAGAGCAAGGGTATTTTTAAAAGTGCAGGATGGTTGCGATTACAATTGTTCTTTTTGTACCATACCAATGGCTAGGGGCAAAAGCAGGAGCAATAGTATTGCCAATGTAGTTGACAGTGTAAATGCCATTGTAGCGCAAGGTGCCAAAGAAGTTGTATTAACCGGCATTAACCTGGGCGACTTTGGTAAAGGTTTTACCGGGGGCAAAAGAAACGATGAAACTTTTTTTGATCTTATAAAAGAGTTGGATAACATCCATGGAATAGAACGATATCGTATATCATCTATTGAACCTAATTTACTAACCAACGATATTATTGAGTTTGTTAGTAATAGTAAAAAATTCATGCCACATTTTCACATCCCTTTGCAAAGCGGCAGTAATAAAATACTGGGTTTAATGAGGAGGCGCTATAAAAAAGAATTATATGCTGAAAGGGTTGGATTGATAAAAACGCTGATGCCGCATTGCGCCATTGGTATTGATGTTATTGTTGGTTTTCCGGGAGAAACAGATGAAGACTTTAGGGAATCTTTTGATTTTTTACATGGTCTTGATATTGCGTACTTGCATGTGTTTACTTATTCTGAAAGGACCAATACT
>JANXSK010000194.1 GCA_025352695.1 Ferruginibacter sp.
GTAAAACCCATATCGCTAACGTAAGGCACCAACCGTTCTGTAATTTGGTGGTAACTATTGTAAGTTTCTTCATCATTTTTATCAGGCCGCATCCAGCTTGCCAGGTGAACTTCATACACACTCCACGCTGCGTCCAAAGCATTGTGCTTTTTTCTTTTATGCATCCAATCACCGTCAGCCCAGTCGTACTGCATGTTCCAGCTTACAGAGGCCGTCTCGGGACGTACCTCCCAATAATTGGCATATGGGTCTCCTTTGTCAATAGCCGCACCTTTAAAGCCTTTTATATGATATTTGTAAGCTTCGCCTTTTTTAAAATTTGGAATAAACCCTTCCCAAATACCGGAACTATCTAATCTAACAAAAAGTGGATGTATTCCTTTTTGCCAATTATTAAAATGACCCACCACCGAAACTTCCGTAGCATTGGGTGCCCATACCGCAAAATAAAAACCTTTTGTATCTAATACCTCCATTTCATGATTGCCGAATAATTCATAACCGTTGTATAAATTGCCATTTTGATAATTGCGGATATCTGTATCCGTAAATAAAGAATAATTCCACACCGATTTGTTACTATCTACAAAATGCTCTTCTTCGTATTTTTTTTTATGGAAAGATGTAGGCTCTTGCATCATAGAATTTGTTTTTTACCACCTGTGTTCAAGTAACACCACTGATGGAATAAGTTTTATATTATAGAATTTAACTTTAAGATTTGCTTAACGTAAATCTAAGCATAGTCTTTAAGTAATGTGAATATATTTAGGGCGTCTAAATAAATATCTTACTTTTTACCAACACCAAAACCTATATGATTCAAAACAGCCGGCTGCTTTTATTATGTCTTTCCTTAAGTATATTAAGCCTATTCACTTCTGCGCAAAACATTACTGGCAGCGTTTTAGATACTACCAATAAAAAGGAAGTAAGTAATGTGGTGGTAGCAATATTAAAACCTGTAGATTCTACCCTATACAAATTTGTGCGAACCGATAAAGAAGGCGGTTTTATACTAAAAAATATTCCGGCTGGTAAATATATCCTGATGATTACTCATCCCTCTTATGCAGATTTACTGGACGACGTAACTGTGCCTGCGGAAGGCTTGCAGTTGAATAAGATTTCTGTAATTCCCAAAAGTAAATTGATGCAGGAAATTATTATAAAAAGCGGTGGTGCTATGAGGATAAAAGGCGATACCACCATTTTTACTGCCGATAGTTTTAAAGTGAGTGCCAATGCTAATGTAGAAGAACTCTTAAAAAAATTACCGGGTATACAGGTGGATAAAGATGGCAAAATAAAAGCCATGGGCGAAACGGTAGAAAAGGTATTGGTAGATGGTGAAGAATTTTTTGGTGATGACCCTGGTATGGCAGTTAAAAATTTAAGAGCTGATGCCGTAAAAGAAGTACAGGTGTATGATAAAAAAAGTGATCAGTCTGAATTTACAGGTATTGATGACGGCAAAACAAAAAAGACCATTAACCTTAAATTAAAAGACGATAGAAAGAAAGGTTACTTTGGGAAGATAGATCTGTCAGGCGGTTTAAATAAAAATTTCGGAGACCGGTACAACAATAATATTTTACTCAGTTCCTTTAAAGGCAAAAGAAAAATTGCAGGTTATTTTTTAAGTGGTAATACCGGGCAGGATGGATTAAACTGGCAGGACAATGATAAATTTGGTGGAGAAAGTGATAATTTTTCTGTGAGTGCAGATGAAGATGGCGGTTTAAATTTTAACTGGCAGGGTAGCTCTGATGACGAGCCCTATGTGGATACCCAAAATGGCTTATTTAAAAATAACAATGTGGGCTTACAGTATAGCAATAAGTGGAATGAAGACAAACAAAGCATTTCCTTTTCACCAAAATACAATTACCAGGATTACCTGAATACAAAAAGGAGTTTTACACAAACCCAGGTAGCCAATTCATTTTTTAATGACAATGCTATTGAAAATATGCATGTAAAAAAGGAAACTTTTAAACTAAAAGGAGTATACGATATTAAAATAGATTCGCTTAATTCGCTAAAACTTACCGCAAAATTAAATGCTTACAACACAGAAAGCCAGTCTTACAGAACCGCTGCAAATACCGCCCAATCCGGTAAAATAAACAATACCAGCCTGAGAGATTTGAATACCAATTCGGACAAACTGGCTTATAGCGGTAGCTTTTTATTTAAACATAAATTTAAAACGCTAAGAAGAACATTTTCATTAAGTGCAGACTGGAATGCATTGAATAACAACAGTACAAGTTTTTTGAAATCTGACAATGAAATTTATACAGACGGTACCATTTCTTTTAGCCAAAAATTTGATCAGCAAAAAGAATATGATAAAAGCACCAAACAATTTTTAGCAAAGGCGGTTTATACAGAACCATTGAGTAAAAAATATTCTTTGCAACTGGATTATGAGGTAAGTATTGGTAAAGGTAAAAACGAACAAACTACCAATTCCTTTTCACCTGTATCAGGAAAATATGATAAATACGTAGATTCTTTAAGCAACTCATTTGACCAGCGGATTACGGTTAATAAACCTGGGTTTAAAATTAATTATAATTATAAAAAACTAAAATTCAACATTGGTTCTGGTGTTGGATTTACAAGTTTCAATTTGATGGATCAAACATTTGGAAAAGACTACAAACGTAATTACACTAACTTTTTCCCAAATGCAAATCTTACCTACGCCTATAAATCAGGCCACAACATTCGTTTTTATTATAATGGCAATACTACCCAACCACGTATTGACCAGCTACAATTATTGAGGGATAACAATGATTATTTTAACCAGTATTTGGGTAATCCTTTATTAAAACCATCCTTTAGCAACAACTTTAATATTAATCACCAGAGTTATGATTTTATTAAAGATTTTTACATTTACCAGGGGCTTAATTTTACCCAAACCAGTAATGCTATTACCAGTAGCCGTATAATAGATGGTGCTACGGGTAAAACAACAAGCCAGCCGGTAAATACAGATGGCAACTTTAATTTTAATTTTTATGGAGGAAGCGGTTTTAAACTTAAAAAACTAAATATACGGGCCGACCTTGGTCCAAGAATAGGCTACAACCACAGTACCGAAATAATTAACGGATTAAATAATGTTTCTAAAAATTTAAATGTAGGATTTAGGCTTTATTTAAACAAGGCAAAAGATAAGGCGTATGATATTACCCTCTCCAATAATTTTAATTACAATAACAACAGTACACAGCAGTATAATACTAAGATAAAGTACAATACGAATGAAACTGGTCTTAATGCAACTTACTATCTTAAAAAAGTTTGGTCGTTACAAAGTGATTTTACTTATTTTTTAAGGCAAAAAACACCTCAGTTTCAAAACAATTTAAGCAACCAGTTTTGGAATGCCAGGCTGCAGCGTACTTTTAAAAAGGACGAATATACTTTTTACTTTACTGTAAAAGATATACTCAATCAAAACACGGGTATAGAAAGGAATTTTTACAGCAATACTTTATCAGAAGTTAGAAACGACCGTTTAAAAAGATACTGGATGCTGGGCTTTACATGGAATTTTAAAAACAAAGCTGCTGCAGCACCAGCTACGATACCAACAAAATAATCAACGCTAAAAACAGTTTATGAAACATACAATATTTTTTATTTTAACCTTGCTTTCTATCAATTTAACAACAAGCGCACAACAGTTTATAAGTAAGGGTACCATAGAGTTTGAGGTAATTACTAATGTAAAAAAGACGATGGGAAGTGGAGTATTTTGGGATCAGTTAAAAGATCAAATGCCGAATTTTAAAACAGCTTATTACAATTTCACTTTCGCCAATAATAAAAGTATTTACAAGTTCGATCATTATGATGAGAAGAAAGCTAAAGTACCCGAATTTATGCGTATAGGAGAAGATGAAAATGACTGGTACAATGATTTTACAACCGGGCAAACTTATATACAAAAAAGCAAATGGGGCAGTCATTTTAATCTAAGAGATAGTATACAAAACATGCATTGGAAAATAAGCAATGAAAGCCGTGTTATTGCCGGATTTAATTGTCGTAAAGCAGTTGGTAAAATTTTAGACAGCGTATATGTATTTGCATTTTATACAGATGAAATAACCATCAGTGGGGGGCCTAACAGTATCAATGGATTGCCAGGAATGATTCTTGGAGTAACCATTCCTCGTTTGTATGTTTCTATGCTGGCTACCAAGCTTTCAGTAAATGGCGTAAAGGAGGATATCATAAAGCCCACCACTTCAAAAAAGTATTATACTAACAAAGAGCTAAGCTCAATTTTAGATAAAAAAGTAAAAGATGATTTTGCTAACCAGGAGGTAAATGACGATACTAAAAATGAAATAAATCAAATGATTTGGGGAATATTGTTGTAAAGAGACCGGCAGGATATTTTATCATCTTAATTTACAATTAATTTTTCCTGAAATTATTTCATCAATTCATAAACGCTGCATGATTTAGCCTCAATAGAAAAGTTGTTGCAATCTTTAATTTCGCTGGTAATAATATTTTTCATTTTACTAAATCCGTTCATGCGTTCTGTAAAACGACTGGTTTTAATATCAACGCTTTTATCATTTGTGTTTGAAACAACCATTACCGTTTGATTTTTATCATACCTGAAATACACATACAAACCATCACTGGGTATGTATTGCATGGTTTTTCCTGTTGTTAAAGCAGATGATTTTTTTCTGTAATCCGCCAACGTTTTTATATAGTTGAATGCTTCGTTCTCTTTACCCGTTCTGCCGGATGCTAAAAATTTATTTTCTTTATCACCTTCCCATCCGCCTGCAAAATCCAATCTTACCATTCCATCAGAAGGGTTCTTAAAGTTCTTCATTAAAATTTCTGTTCCATAATATAGTTGTGGAATTCCCCTTAATGTAAGCAACCAGGTGATACCCATTTTAAATTTATTATAGTCTTCGCCAATAACGGAGAACACACGATCCATATCATGGTTGTCTAAAAAGATGCAATTGTATTTGGGGTCTTTGTACAACAGATCTTGCGAAAGGGTACTGTACAATTTATTCAATCCATTTGTCCAGCCAAAAGGTTCGTTCATGGCTGCAAGCATTGCATTTGACACGGGAAAATCTGTTACACCCAATATGTTTTGTTTTATGGGGGTTATAATATTGTTCTTTGTAAAGTAAGCACTTGCTGCTACAGTGTTTGAGGTAACTTCCCCAAAGCTGGTTAATGCAGGAAATTCATCAGCCAGTGCATTGTTTATTTTTATCAAAAACTTTTCATCATTGTATTTATAAGTATCTACTCTCCATCCATCAATACCAAATTCTTCTGTAGCCCAAATGGTATTTTGAATAATATAATTGGCCATAAAAGGATTGGCCAGGTTAAGATCGGGAAGATGGGGAACAAACCAGCCATCTGTCATAATTTTCTTATCAATGGCAGCAGCATAAGGATCAATAAAAACTTCTTCCCTGTGATGGGTACCCTGGTAGGCCGGCCAGTTATTGAGCCAGTCTTTCATTGGCGGATCAAGCACAAACCAGTGATACTCTCCTACATGATTGTACACTGCATCCTGGATAATTTTTAAACCTTTTTTATGGGCAGCTTCTACCAGATTGATGTATGCTTCTTTACCTCCCAGCCGCTTATCAATTTCATAATGGTCAGTTATCCAATAACCATGGTAGCCACTTAATAATCCGGATGGTTCTTTTTCAAGCGGCATATCATTTTGTACCACAGGAGTTAACCATAAGGTGGTAATGCCTAATTCTTTAAAATAATCAAGGTGATTTGTAATGCCCTTAATATCCCCTCCATGTCTCAGGAGTGAATTATTTCTGTCAAGTGCAGTATCATGCATATCCATAAACTTGTCGTTGGATACATCACCATTGGAGAACCTATCAGGCATAACCAAATAAATAAAATCTTTTGAATTTACCCCCTGTGCAAAATTGACACCTTGTCCCTTTCGCCTTGGTTTTATTTCAAAATCAATGGTAAAAGGATTATCTTTTTTATTCACTTTAATCTTAACGATCCCTGGTTTTGCAGTAGCTGATATTGTAAGATCAAGAAAAACGTAATTGACATTTTCTACCTTGTTGATTTTATCTATTTTAACACCGGGATAAGCAATAGAAAAAACATTACCTGCATTTGCAATCGCATCACCATGAATCATTACCTGCACTTTATCCCATTTCATTCCCACCCACCAATTGGTTGGATAACATTTGTAATTGCTTTGCTGAGCAAATGATTGATTAATGCAACACAAAAAAATATAAAATATAAAAACTCTTTTCATACAGGTTATTTTACTTTTATTCTAAGGGTTAAAATAGCAGCTACAATCATTAGGCATCCTCCCAATACAATGGTGTAAATAGCATTACCATGAAACAGGTGTTTTGTAAAAAATCCCAATAAAGTAGCGGCTAATATTTGTGGAATAACTATGAAGAAATTAAATATCCCCATGTAAACACCCATTTTATTGCTGGGCAAAGATGCTGTGAGCATAGAGTAAGGCATAGATAAAATACTTGACCATGCAAGACCAATACCGGCCATACTAAAGATGAGTAAATATTTATCTTTAAATAAAAAGAAAGAAATTAAACCAAGGCCACCGGCAACCAAACAAATTAAATGTGTCATTGGCCGACCGGTTTTCTTTGCAATAACCGGTAATAAAAAAGCAAAGAAAGCAGAGAACCCATTGTAAAAACCAAAGAGTACTCCTACCCAGTTACCTATTTCATTATATTCCTTTGATGAGGTATCTGTGGTGTTAGCAATGTTTTGGGCTAATGCAGGCGTGGCATATATCCACATGGCAAATAAGGCAAACCAGGTAAAAAATTGAACTACGGCCAATTGCTTCATCATAACCGGCATCTTGTATAAATCATTCACTACTTCTACCAGGCCATTTTTACTTTTATTACTCCAAAAAAAACCTGCTACTAATTGTACCAAACCAAAACTTGCAATGCCTAGTGTTAATACATACAGTTCTTTTTCCAGGGGCATTTCTGTATGCAATATGTTATAGTAATAGAGCAGGCAGCTTAGTATTGTTCCAATAAATAACCACACCAACCCTTTGTTGTAAAATGATTTTACCGGAGTAGTAATTATGGAATGATCTACCTGCTGCTGTTCGATAGATTCAAAACTTTTTAACTCTGCAGGTGAATATTCTTTGGTTGTAAAAACTGTATAAGCTACTGTTGAAAAAAATACTGCCGCACCAATATAAAATGAAATCTTAACAGAATCAGGTATTACTCCCAGCGCTGCTTCGTTGGCAACTCCACACTTGGTTAATAAATAAGGTAAAGAGGAGGATATGACCGCACCAATACCAATAAAAAAACTTTGCATTGCAAATCCGGCAGTCCGTTGTTCATCCGGCAGCATATCGCCAACAAATGCCCTAAAAGGTTCCATCGAAATATTGATGGAAGCATCCAGCAACCACAACATAATTGCTGCCATCCACAAAGCCCACACGTTTGGAAAAAAAATCAATGCAATCGATGCCAATATAGCTCCAATTAAAAAAAAAGGTCTTCTTCTACCCCAACGCCGAGACCAGGTTTTATCACTCAAGTGACCAATTATTGGTTGTATAATTAAACCGGTTAACGGAGCAGCAATCCATAAAATTGGAATATCATCAATTTTTGCACCCAACGATTGAAAGATGCGGCTGACATTGGCATTTTGTAATCCAAATCCAAATTGTATACCAAGAAAGCCAACACTCATATTGATGATTTTCGCTAGACTTAGGATTGGCTTTTTTACACTAATTAATTGAGGCATAGCAATCGTTTAATTAAAAAGTGTGTAAAAAATACACACTAATAAAAGTACAAAAAAAAGCATCCTTTTTTTTGCAGGATGCCTTTAAAATTTAATTTCTTATATTATATATCCGTCAGGTATAATAGCGCTTTTTTTTATTACTACAATACCATCTTTTACTGTATACAATGCATGATCTGAATTATCAAGATGATCGCCTCCATTGATACGAACATCATTTCCAATCCGGCAGTTTTTATCAACAATAGTATTTTTTATGTAACACCTATCACCAATGCCCGATTGCGGAATACCTTTTTGCTTATTGTTGGCTATTTCAGTAATGGTTTCGTAATAATCGTTACCCATTATGTAACAACTTACAATGGTAGAACCATGGCCAATACGGCTTCTAACGCCAATTACACTATTTTCAATTCTACTGGCATTGATGATGGATCCTTCTGCAATGATCGTTTTTTCAAGGGTTGTACCACTAATCTTTGCAGGAGGCAACATCCTTGCCCTACTATAAACTATCTTTTGGTTATCAAACAAATTAAACGGAGGTAAATCAAGTGTTAATGCAAGGTTTGCCTCAAAAAAGGAATAAATATTTCCAATGTCTGTCCAGTATCCATCATACTGGTAACTGATTACTTTATATTTTTCTATAGATGTAGGAATAATTTCTTTTCCAAAATCAGTAGCGTCTTTTTTCTCTACTTCTAATAAATCAAATAACAACTTTCTATTAAAAATATAAATACCCATAGATGCCAGATAATTTCTTCCCTTCGCTATCATTTCTTCTCCGGTATCACTTGTCCATTCGGGTAATAATTCAGCGCTTGGTTTTTCAATAAAACTGGTGATAACATTATCTTCATTCGCTTTTAAAATTCCAAACTCTGGCGCTTCCCGGCTAACAACCGGAATTGTTGCAATTGAAATATCTGCACCACTTGATGCATGGTTATCGATCATTTCTTCAAAATCCATTTGATACAACTGATCACCGCTTAATATCAACACATATTCAAAATCATAGCTGTTAATATGCCTGAGCGACTGACGAACTGCATCTGCTGTTCCTTGAAACCACCCCGAGTTATCTGGCGTTTGTTCCGCAGCAAGAATATCTACAAACCCCTTACTAAACATGCTGAACTGGTAAGTGTTTTTAATATGCTTGTTTAAAGAAGCAGAATTAAATTGAGTAAGTACCCAAATTCGGTTGATGCTGGAATTGATACAGTTTGAAATAGGAATATCAACCAATCGGTATTTACCAGCAATTGGTACAGCAGGTTTACTTCTGCTTGCAGTGAGCGGATATAATCTTGACCCTGCTCCCCCTCCTAATACAATTGAAATAACTGATTTACTATCCATATCGTGGTTTGTTGGTTTATTATTTTAAATGCAATCCATTGCTAAATATATATAAAAATTAAAGTAAACTACTATACAAGTTGATATACTGTTCTGCACTATTTTCCCAACTGTTATCTATTTGCATTATAGTTGTTCTTATTTTGTTTAAACGTTTGGGGGTATTGTACAATTCCATTGCCCGGTGAACTGAATAGGTGATGTCCCAAACGGTAGCATCATTAAATAAAATTCCATAACCTCCAGGCTCTCCAAAGTCAATGACGGTATCTCGCAAACCTCCGGTATTTCTAACAATTGGGATAGTGCCATATCGCATGGCATACATCTGATTTAATCCACAAGGCTCTACCCTGCTGGGCATTAATAAAAAATCGGCACCCGCATACATTTGATGACTGAGTTTTTCATTATAGCCAATTTTAGAATTATAATATCCAACAAGCTGACTATTTAAATTGTTTAATTGTTGCTCTACTGAAGGATCACCACTACCTAACACCAAAAAATTCATTTTACCTTGTAAATGATAAACGGCATCATAAATAGCTTGTGGTAATAAATCAGCTGCTTTTTCATGTACCAGTCTACCAATAAAAATAAAAAGCGGCTTTTCTACATCTAAATTAAATTGATCGCACAATATTTTTTTACTGGCCAGTTTCCCTTCCTCTGCATCTGCAACACTAAAATTAAGATCAATATAAGTATCAATTGCTGGATCCCAAACTGCCAAATCAATACCATTTAAAATACCTGTACATTTACCCCTTTCGTACTCAAATAAACTTTCTAGGCCATTGGCATTGCTGCGCATTTCTTCCAGATAACTTTGACTTACAGTAGTAACTTTTGATGCACATTTAACAGCACTTGCCAAAGGATTTATATTTTTATCCCAATCTAATTTACCCCACTCCCACGAGTTCCAGTAAGGAATGTAATTAGATTTATCCCAGCCCATCCAGCCCTGGTATTGTGCATTGTGAATGGTAAGTACTGTTGGGATGTCAGCCAAATGTTTGTATGCATAGCAGTGCTGCATCATAAAAGGAATAAGCCCTGTATGATGATCATGCACATGTAGCACATCTGGCTGGTGATTCCATTTACTTAGCCAATCAACTACTGCAATCTGAAAAGCAGTAAACCTTTCTACATCATCCTCATAACCATAAACAGCTTCTCTGTCTAACAGCCCATTGATATCAACCAAAAAAAGATCAAACCCTAACTTGTTTGTTTTTTCTTTAATGATGGTGTAATTAAACCAATAAGTTCCCATGCCAAAAGATCCTTTGTGCGTAATATCAAAATCATTCTCGTACAAAAATTTTGTTCTGTACATAGGCATTACCACTTTGGCAATATGGCCTAACCCACATTGGTATTTTGGTAGCGCACCAACCACATCTCCCAACCCACCAGCTTTTGCTACGGGATAACACTCGGCACTAACATGTAATATTTCCATTCTTTAAAGATTTTTTAAAATCATTTCAATATATGAATGTTTTTTCTTTGAACAATCAAACTATAAAAAATTAATCAGGCGGGTACATGTTGAGTAATATCCTTATTTTGTTTCCTTGGTAAAACAAAATTTTTAAATACAGTCATTGAAATTAATAATCGAAAAAATTTATTAAACCTTACTATCAATTTTTTTTAATAAACAATTACAATCACTATACTTAATATTACCTCCCATTGTGTTTATTTTTTTTAGGTAAACAAAAAACTATAACTTCCAACATTCTTAATAAAAATAACGATTTAAAAATGAGCCAAAAAACTAAATGGTCGCAATTTGGGACGCTGATTACAGTATTCTTTTTTTGGGGCTTTGTTGCAGCAAGTAACGATATTTTAATACCAGTATTTAAAAAAGCTTTTGATCTTTCGCAAGGCCAAAGCCAATTGGTAGCAGTAGCTTTTTATGTTGCTTATACAGTAGGTTCCATTATTTATTTTATAATCTCTAAATTAATTGGGGGTGATTTATTAAATAAAATTGGCTATAAAAATGGTATTGCTATCGGACTAATCATATCTGCTTTGGGTACGTTATTATTTTATCCTGCCGCAAATAATGCATCCTTTACTTTAATGCTTACCGGATTGTTTATTGTTGGCCTTGGTTTTTCACTACAACAAATTGCTGCTAACCCTTTGGCCATAATTATGGGAGATCCTAAAACGGGCTCTCAGCGACTAACAATGGCTGGAGGTGTAAATAATTTTGGCACAACCATTGGGCCATTATTGGTAAGTTTTGCCATTTTTGGTAGTGTCGCATCGGGGTCAACTGTTGCAAGTATTGAAAGTGTAAAAACCCCTTATTTGATTGTTGGACTAGCTTTTTTACTGGTAGCTGTATTTATAAAATTATCTTCTGTTCCCAATAAAATAGATTTGGAGCATGTTGCTGAAGAAGAAGCTGTTGCAGGTAACAAAATATTGCATAAATCATCGGCATTTCAATACCCACAATTGGTATTGGGAATGATTGCCATTTTTGTATATGTGGGTGTTGAAGTTTCAACTGCCAGTAATTTACCTGCTTATATGGAACAGCATTTGGGCGTGCCCACAGAAAAAATTGCACCCTATATTTCATTGTATTGGGCTAGTTTAATGATAGGTCGCTGGACAGGAGCCGTTGGTGCTTTTGATGTAAGTAAAGGCATGAAACAAGTACTAAATTTTTTAATGCCTTATTTAGCTTTTGGTGTTTTCCTTATCGTAAATTCCATTGCACAACATGATGTAACGCAATTTTTTGTTTACGGATTTGTAATAGCTGTTATGATTATTGGTGATATTTTAAGCAAAGGTAATCCTGCAAGAATGTTACTTATATTTTCATCATTAGGTATTGTAGCGTTAATGATAGGCATGTTTTCATCAGGCATGGTAAGTGCTTATGGGTTTATTAGTGTGGGTCTTTTTTGCAGTACTTTATGGCCATGTATTTTTACCCTCGCTGTAGCAGGATTGGGTAAAAATACCGGACAGGGAAGCAGTTTATTAATAATGATGATAATGGGCGGTGGAATAATAAGTTATTTACAAGGTGTACTTGCTGATAAAATAGGAATTCAATTCAGTTACATAGTGGGTGTAGCCTGTTTTGCTTATCTTACGTTTTATGCTATTAAAGCAAAAGCTGCATTAAAAGTTCAAGGTATTGACTATGATGCTTTAAATGCAGAAGGCGGACATTAATTGTATTGCACCTGTGTGAATAGCAGTTGCGTTTATTTTTTGAATAAATATAATTTTCAGATTTATTATGATTAAACCTTACGCAATAGGTATTGATGTTGGCGGAACAACCACAAAGTTTGGTATTGTAACACGCAATGGAGAAATTATAGACCAGGATAGAATTCCCAGCAACGCACATGAAGTGGTTGAAGATTTTATAGATGACCTCTGCGAAAAATTATTGCCCATGGTAACAAAAGTGGGTGGACTTGAGAAATTTGTAGGCATTGGTATGGGAGCCCCAAATGGAAACATTTACACGGGTACTATTGAATATGCCCCTAACCTTAAATGGAAAGGCATTATTCCTATTGCCGAATTAATGGAGAAAAAATTCGGTCTTACTACAAAACTCACCAACGATGCCAATGCGGCGGCTGTTGGAGAAATGATGTATGGCGTTACTAAAAACATAAAACATTTTATTACCATTACATTGGGTACCGGCGTAGGGAGCGGTATTGTTATTGATGGAAAAATTGTAGTGGGGCACGATGGTTTTGCTGGAGAATTGGGCCATACAATTATTCGTCATGCAGGCAGGTTGCATAAAAGTACCGGCTTGCATGGTAGTCTTGAATCATATGCTTCTGCTACTGGTGTAAGAGAAACAGCTATTGAGATGTTGACAGAATATCCTGAAACTGAAAGTTTGTTGCGTAATTATTCTATCAATGAACTTACAAGCGAAAGCGTGTTCGATTGTGCCATGCAGGGCGATACCATTGCTAACCGAATTTTTGAATTTACCGGGCAAATATTAGGAGAATCACTTGCAAATTTTATTATGTTTTCTTCTCCCGAAGCAATTGTGTTATTTGGTGGGCTTACAAAAGCAGGGCCCTTGTTATTAAACCCAACAAGAAAATACATGGAAGCAAACCTGCTACCCATTTTTCAAAATAAAGTAAAACTATTGTTTAGCGAATTAAAAGAAGCTGACGCTGCTATACTGGGTGCAAGTGCATTGGTATGGGATACACTTCGTGATGAAAAAGGAGATTTTTAGAATTATCTCTACATAGGTATAGAAATAAATTTATTATAAAAACCAAACATAATTCTTTTACCAAATTCAGCATTAACAAGTCGTTCCAAATAAAAATAATATTTCTTTTCAGGAATGTCATAACCTATAATACCTACATCAACATATAATTGTGGGTGAGCATACAAAGTGGCCAACATATCATTAAGCATAGGCCAGCCTGCAAGTATTGCATATAGGCATAATTTCAGGTGTCTTACCAAAGCATTTTCCAATACAAATGGACTGTGTAGTGAAACCCTGTAATTTGTTGCTCTTAAATAAATAACTTCAGGTGAACGTTGCCCACTGTTAACAACAATGGGTATATCTGTCTTTAGCCATTTTTAAATATGGTTCAAAAGCTATATCGCCAGGTGAATAACCTTCTTATGGTATTACAACTTCTCCAAAAACTTTAAACTCACCGGATTTAAAAAGTTTTATCAATGACTCTTCTGTTAATCCATTTTTTTAAACGCATTAAAGTCCCATAATATGTCCTTTAATAATTCGTCCGAGTTCTTCATTGTGCCATTTTCTTACTAAATCAATGTCGCCACTTGTTACGTCTTATACCTTATTTTCCATTAGGGCGCTTAATGTTTGTATAAGCAAAAATTCATCGATAAGCGCTGAGGTTGTTGACTTTTTTGCTCATTAGCCTGTTTTCATTGCTTGCATAAATGTTGAACCATATTCAATACTTGGGTCGTTAGAACCAAAGTTGTCGAATGGAATACCCATTTTTAATGGTGCAGAACCTTCGTAATTAGCACCCAAAGCATATTAGTGCATACCCATTATTGGCAAAAGCTTTCTAACTTGAGAAAATACTAAAGTTGCCTAAAAAACAAAGTATAAGAAAGATATTTTTCTTCGTATTGAAATTTTATTTAAATGACCCAAATACTATGGACTTACATGATAATAATTTGCGTTTTATGATTACATAATGATCCACTTCCCATAAAGAAGTTGATCGATAAAATTAGGGGAAAGTTGAATCGGTAATTAATATACCAATGGGGATTTATATCCAGTTTTGAGAGTTTAAGTCAGGTGCGAAGATATTTGCACCCTAACTAACCACTCATTTAAAAATTCCATAGTTAGTCTTTTCTGTTTACGGGTTGATTTAAGTTGTTATTAATTTATTGAAACCCGGTATCAGTAAAACTTTTTTGGGGTAATCGAGGGGGCTCGAACCCCCGACCCTCAGAATCACAATCTGATGCTCTAACCAACTGAGCTACGACTACCGTTTTATTGGACGGCAAAAATAGCAAAAAACTGTTCACCTTCAAAATTACATTTAAAGTTTTTTCTTATTTTTTTTAATATACCCTTGTTATATATGATAGTGGCTCTAAATATGCTTTTAAATTAATAAGATTTCTCCCCTCAAAAAGACTTTTTAGGATATGTTGCTTAATATTTTTGTTTCTTTGCACTCCAAATTAAAATATGAACTGGACAGGCATTATCATTAGCATTTTACTTTCAACATTTACAGGATGGGTTACCACGTGGATAGCTATAAAAATGCTTTTTCACCCAAGAAGGCCCATTAAAATATTGGGCTTTTCCATACAGGGAATCTTTCCAAAAAATCAGCGGTTAATTGCACAAAAGCTGGGACAGGTGGTTGGTAAAGAACTACTGAGTTTTGATGAAATAGAACAAAAAGTTACCAATCCCGAAAACCTGCAGAAACTAAGGCCGGATATTGAACACCACATAGATAATTTTTTGAGACATAAATTAAAAGAGGTATTTCCGATGATTTTTATGCTGATTGGCGAAAAAACTATTCTGCAATTAAAAGATGCTTTTTTGGTTGAATTAGAAAGCCTTTTTCCGATACTAATGAAAGGTTATATGGCAAAGCTGGAAAAAGACCTTGACCTGGAAAAAATTGTAACAGAAAAAGTTGCTTCCTTTTCATCTGAAAAATTAGAAGATATATTAAACCAAATAACCAAAAAAGAATTTAAATTTCTTGAATTTGTAGGTGGATTTTTTGGGTTTATCATTGGCCTCATAGAAGTGGCTGTAACCATTTTTACAAAATAATCTTCGTAAAAAATTTACCCAATTACCATTCATCAATTACACTATTAGTTGTAAACAATATCGGAGAACTTTGGTTTTGCGATAATCAAATCATTAATTAAATATCATGATTATAAAAATAAAATACTGGGCATTGTTTTCAATTCTCTTATCTATTACAACAACCATGTACGCACAGTTTCCTGGCGGTGGTGGTAACCGGGGTGGCCAAAATATGAATACAGGCCATTTTTACGGAAAGATAGTGGATGCTGCTACCAACAAACCGATTGATGCTGCATCTATACAATTGATACAAAACAAATTAGATACGGTTACAAAAAAAAGAAAAGATGTAGTAATAGCTGGTATGCTTAGTACTAAAAAGGGAGAATTTAATTTAGAAAATCTGCCTGTGATGTCCGCTTATAAATTAAAAATTACGGCCATCGGTTATAAAAATATTGAACAAAAGGCAGTTTTTGAAATAAATATGCAAGCGGCCAAAAATGGCGATTACAGTAGTTTATTAAGTGGGATCGACAAAGATCTTGGAAATATAAAAATGGAAATTGATGCCCAGCAATTACAGGATGTAACGGTAAGTTCAGGCAAAGCTTTGCTTACGATGAGTATTGACCGTAAAATATTTAATGTAGAAAAAAATATTACCAGCACAGGTGGCACGGCTGTAGACGTAATGAAAAATGTGCCGAGTGTTAATGTTGATATAGATGGGAATGTTACCCTTCGCAACGCAGCACCACAAATATTTGTAGATGGCAGACCAACTACGATGACGCTGGAGCAAATACCTGCCGATGCTATTTCTACTGTTGAAATAATTACTAACCCCTCCGCAAAATTTGATGCATCTGGCGGCGGTTCGGGTATTTTAAACATCGTTTTAAAAAAAAACCGCAAAACAGGTTACAATGGCAACGTAAGAGCAAGTATTGACAGCCGCGGCAAGCCTGGATTTGGTGGAGATATTAATGTAAAACAGGGGAAAATAAACGTTTTTGCAAGTGGTCAGATTGGGTTTCGCAAAAGCATAAGTACCGTGTCAACTAAAAGAAAAGATTTTATAGCAGATACAACCGCTTACCTTACACAAACCAATGGCCCAATTGGTAAAGGTGTCTTTGGTTTTGGCCGCCTTGGAATGGATTATTTAATTGATAACAGAAACACGTTGTCTTTATCGGGCAACTTTAGCCAAGGACAGTTTAAAAATAACGATTACATCAATATTGCCAGAGATACCGATTACGTTACTTATGTGAATGCTGATTATGGAAACCGTAGCAGCAAAAGTACCAATAACTTTAAAAATTATGGAAGTACGCTGAGCTTTAAACACAATTTTGCTAAACCTAATAAAGACATCAGTGCTGATTTAAATTACAATTACAGCAAAAACGATAATTTAAATGATTTTGCTACACAATATTTTTATACCAATTCAACTCCAAAGGCACCTATACAATTTCTACGTTCCGCTGGCGGTGGTACAACAAAGTTTTTTACTGCACAAACAGATTTTGCAGATCCAATAACCAAAACAATGAAGATTGAAGCTGGTGCAAGAATTGCCATTCGCAATTTTTCAAGCTTTAACGATAATTTTGTAAAGGATGCCAATGGCGACTATATATCTCTTGCGTCGCTCAATAACCGGTACCAGTTTCAAGACCGGGTTCTTGCAGCGTACGCCACTTATTCGCAACAAATTAAAAAGTTTAGTTACAATGTTGGGTTAAGAATTGAAAGTTCAAAATACGACGGCACTTTGATTACAACAGCAAAAAAATTTTCAAATCAATACCCGTTTAGTTTATTTCCCAGTGCTTTTGCAACGTATAAATTAAGTGATAAAGAAGATGTACAGATTAACTATTCCAGAAAAATTAATCGCCCTAATTTCTTTCAACTGATTCCGTTTATTGATTATACGGATTCGTTGAATATTACCAAAGGAAACCCTAACCTGATACCGGAATTTACTAATTTATTTGAGTTGGGATACCAAAACCAATTTAGTAATAACCATAATTTTTTAGCCTCGGCCTATTTTAAGAATACAGATAACCTTATTACCCGGAATCAATACAGGGATAAAAATCCTAACCCTGCCAAAATGGATAGTATTATTATTAGTTCTTACGCCAACGCATCAAGAAGTTATACGTATGGTTTAGAGATGACAAGTAAAGATAAAATAACTAAGTGGTGGGATCTTACCTCCAATGTAAATTTGTTTAATGCCACCATCAAAGCAGGCAATATAAGTGGTGGAACGGACAATAGCCAGTTTAGCTGGTTTGCCAAATTAAATAACAATTTTAAATTGCCTAAAAATTATTCTATTCAATTGAGTGGCGACTACCAGGCGAAAACATTGATAGCTCCCAATGGGGGTGGAGGCAGTGGACGTGGCGGTGGCCCAATGTTTGGCGGTGGTAACCTTCCATCTGCACAAGGTTATATAAAACCATTTTATGGAGCTGACATTGCCATCCGGAAAGATTTTTTAAAGAATAACGCAGCCTCGCTGACCTTACAGTTTAATGATATTTTTAGAACAAGGCTTAATAGCACACATTCTGAGTCGCAATATTTTGTGCAGGATTATGACCGTCGCAGAGATCCCCAGGTATTGCGGTTAAACTTTAACTGGCGCTTTGGCAAAATTGACGCCAGTCTTTTTAAACGTAAAAACTTAAAGGGCGAAATTGAAAATATGCAAAATAGCCAGCAGGGAGCCAACGGACAATAAAACCTCATTACCCCGCCGTATTGGGAAATTATTTAACCAGTTAAATATTATAAAAGTCCTTGCAATTGCAAGGACTTTTTAGTGAATCCAATTTTTTTAAATTATTAATAAGTGACGTTAACTTTAAAATGGTTTGTACTGCGTTGGAAGAAGCTCCTTAATAGTAGGTAGTACAAGTGTGCGACGCCAATGCAGTACCACATTGCTTCCTAGCCAGGACAATATATTTTTTTAAAAAATGAAATTTAATTACCCTATTTATATTGTAAAAATTAAAAATTTATTAGCTATACTCGTATCTAATAATATTTAAGTTAATTTGCTGCCTCATAATCAAAACGTTTCATGAAGAATTTTAATTATAAAAAGTTATTGCCACATGTTATTGCCATAGTGGTTTTTTTATTGGTAACGGTAATTTTTTGCAAGCCTGCATTAGAGCCAGGGGTTGTAATGCAGCAAAGTGATTATGCACAAGCTGATGCCATGAAGCACCAAAGTGTACAATACAGAGAAGTGCATGGGGTTTATCCGTTGTGGGTAACCAACATGTTTGGTGGTATGCCCGCTTACAATATTATTTACGAAGGCGCCTATTCGCCGCTGTATACAGTTGATAAGTTTTTTCAATTGTGGTTGCCAAAGCCACTCAACTTTTTCTTTTTAAGTTGTATAAGTTTTTACTTTTTATGTATCTGTTTTGGGATAAGACCCTACATAGCCATTCTAGGAGGGCTGGCATTTGCCTTTAGCAGTTTTAATCCTATATTGGCTGCGGCGGGTCATGATACAGAATTGCTTGCGCTGGCATATGCACCAGCACTAATTGGAGGAATCGTTTTATTGTTTGATAAAAGATATGTGAGCGGCTTTGTATTAACGGCGCTGTTTGCTACCATGCACCTGATGCAAAATCACCAGCAAATAAGTTACTACACATTGTTGATCATTTTAATAATGACTATCTTTTTTGCCATAAAATGGATCAAGGAAAAAGATACCAAACACCTGGTAAAAGCATTGCCACTTGCATTGGGCGGCGCATTAATCGGCGTTATGATAAATGCAATCTTATTGCTGCCGGTACTGGATTATTCAAAACACAGCAAACGCGGTGGACAATTGGTGATGGATAATAGAGTAGATAGTAAAACCAATATTGTTAATAAAAATAAAACAACCGGTCTTACAAGAGAATATGCTTTTCAATGGAGTTATGGCAAAATGGAGTCTATGAGTTTATTATTTCCGGGTATAACCGGCTATGGTAGCCATTTTAGTCAACGGGATGAAGAATACAGCATCTTTCCAAAACTATCAGAAAAATCCAACGTAAGTAATTACCTGCAAGAAAAATTGAATGTTCCTGAAGAGCAGGCCAGCAACATAGCCATGAATTTATCAGGCAGTGTTTATTGGGGTGATAAACCTTTTACTGTTGGTTCGGTTTACCTTGGTGCGTCAATTTGCTTTTTATTTATATTGGGATTGTTTGTATTGGATAGTAAACACAAATGGTGGATATTAACAGCCAGTATAGTGGGAATTATACTTGCTATGGGTAAAAATTTTCCTTTAATAAATAATTTTTTATTCGACTACCTGCCATTGTACAATAAATTTAGAACTCCTGAGATGGCACTTGTTATTCCACAACTATTGTTTCCTGTTATGGCAGTATTAGCAACTCAAAAAATACTGGATAATGATGATGTGCTTTTAGTAAAAAACTTAAGGCTAAGTGTTTTTACAATGGCAGGCATTTTTGTATTAGCCGGCTTACTCTATTTTACGCTTGATTATAGCAAAGAAAATAAGGAAAGAACCAATGCTATTAATGCGGTGATGGCCATACCGGATAGTAATATGAATAATAAAATGCAGGAAATTAACAACCGATATGAGCAACAGGTTGATAACAGGGTATACGAGAATTTTTTACAACAAGTTAAAGGAGATACGCAAGTTGCCAGAGGAGTTGTTACCGCTTTACGAAAAGACAGGCAAACTTTTTTTGGTAACGACATTTTACATTCTTTACTTTTTGTTGCGCTAACGATTGGTTTAATTGGCTTATTTGTGTTCAAAAAAATAAATGCATTGATAGTAATTATTGGATTACCGTTGCTAACCTTGTTTGATCTTATTCCATTTGATATGAACTATATCAATGCAAAAACTTTCGACAATGCTGAAAAATATCATGCCAACGAATTTCCTGAAAGTGCTGCGGATAAATTGATTTTAAAAGATAAAGATCCCAATTTCAGGGTGTTTAATGTAACAGGCGGCGATCCATTTCAGGAAGCTAAAACCTCGTATTTTCATAAATCAATTGGTGGCTATCATCCTGCTAAACTGGGTATTTTTGATGATTTGATTACTTATCAGATGAGTGGCCAGCCTAATTATAATGTGTTAAATATGCTGAACACAAAATACATCATTCAGCAAAATCAAAAAGGCGACAATACCACTACACAAATTAATATGCAGGCTCTTGGAAATTGCTGGTTTGTTAAAGGAGTAAAATTTGTAAACGGCCCGGTTGAAGAAATGAGATCTCTGGATAATTTTAATCCTAAAGACACGGCCATAATTGACAACAGTTTTAAAACTGTAATAAACGGATTTATGCCCGCAGATAGTTCAGCAAGCATACAGCAAACAGCCTTTGATAATATGGCCATAAAATATGCAAGCAGCAATAACGCTGCTAACCTGGCTGTATTTAGCGAAATATATTACAAAGATTGGAACGCCTACATTGATGGCAAAGAAGCTCCAATTGCAAAAGCAAATTATGTACTAAGAGCGTTGTTGGTACCAACTGGCAAACATACAATCGAGTTTAAATTTGAACCAAAAATTTATAAGATCAGTTACAATATTTCCTTGTTTGCAACATGGCTGCTTGTTGCAATATTAATTGCCTATTTCATGTATGTTTACAAACAAAGCAACAAGCAAACAGCCGCATAATGACAGCAAGGGTTAGTGACATTTCTTTTTTAAAAGAGAACGATTCGTTGGCTATTTTGATCAATCAAAAAGCCAACGAATTATTTTTAACCTTACAAAATTTTGATACATCCTCGCTGGATATCGCCGATAGTTTTAAAGAATATTTTGTAGAGCACCATCTGGGAAAAAGACTAGTTTTTTCAATTCAAAATAGTGCACATATTCTTTACCAGTCAGTAAAAAAAATTGGTAAAAAAATAGATGTCATTAATATTACAGATTATGGCGCAGGGCTTGGCACCTTGTATATGCTGGCAGGTATGCTTAATTTTAAAAGAATTATATACAACGATTATTTGCCAGACTGGAAAGACACGGCGGCATCCATTTGTAAAGCTTTAAAGATTGATATTGATGGCTATGTTACTGGAGATATAGATGCCTTATTACTATATGCAGCATCCGAAGGATTTACATTCGACATCATCGCATCAAGAAATGTGATTGAGCATATTTACAGCCTGCCATTTTTTTATGAAGAGATTTACTGGCACAATCCAGCGGCAGTAATTTTTTCAACTACGTCGGCTAATTTTCAAAATCCGGCAATGCGGTTAAAGCATTATCTATTGCATAAAAAAATTGAACGTACTCAATATTTACCACACAGAAAAAAAGAGATTCAACATATCTGGACAAACATTTCACCAAAACAACTGGATAAATTAAGTGCCTTAACAAGAGGGAAAGCAAAGGTAGATTTTTTAGTTGCAATTGATAATTTTAAAAATAATAAGCCAATTGTTGCGGTGCCATTTTTACGCAGTAATACCTGCATCAGCACCACTGGCTATTGGTGCGAACACTTGCTTTCAAAAAATGAATATAAAAGCATCATAACAAATGCTGGTTTTACAATGGAATATGCTGCAGGTTATTGGGATACAAATTATCCATCAGCTTCAATGAATTTATTGGGTAAATTTTTAAACCAATTGATTGTATTGTTTGGTAAAAAAGGATACCTTTTTTCGCCCTTTGTAAATGTAGTAGCTTTTAAAAAAATGATTAAAAAAGTAACCAATTAATAGAAGTATAACTTTGTAAAATAAGTTGTGCACAATAATAATTTGACAATTAACCATTTCCTATTCACAGATTAAACAGCCACTTTTAGTAATACACCATATGGATGTATCTATCATCATAATAAGTTATAAATCTGCCAAACTGGTGATGGATTGCGTAAAAAGTATTTATGAGCAAACGCCGCAATCAAGGTTTGAAATAATTATAGTAGACAATGATTCGAAAGATGATTGTAAAGAAAATATACTGGTTTCTTTTCCAAATACCCGGTGGTTACAAACAGGTTACAATGCAGGTTTTGCAAGGGCAAACAATGCAGGTATTCGCATTGCCCGGGGAGAGTATATTTTAATATTAAATGCCGATACTATCATTACTGCTGGCGCTATTGATAAAAGTATTGCCCTTTTAAAAAATGAAAAAGATGGAGTTGGATGCGGTGTGCAATTATTAAATACCGATGGCAGCAACCAGATATCCGGAGCTCATTTTGTTACAGGCGGTTTAAACACCTTGCTACCCCTGCCCTATCTTGGTAAACTGATCCGATACCTTGGTTACCGTTTAAAATCTACCATACCAAGTGTACAAACCATTACAGATAAAATTGAAGTAGATTGGATTGTTGGTGCTTATATTTTAGTAAAGAAAGAAATCTTGCAAAAAGCTGGATTAATGGACGAGGATTTTTTTATGTATGCAGAAGAAATTGAATGGTGCAGCCGCTTGCGCAAGCAAGGTAAATTATACTTATTTGCCCAACCGAAAGTAATGCATATCGGCGGCGGCACAAGCAGCGATTATTACACCACTACAGAAAATGAAAACAGTAAAAATCTTTGGAACAAAAAAGGGCGGCAGATCATTGTTTCAAACATGTTGCGTATTAGAAAACAGTTTGGTGTTATTTGGTTTTTGATTATTGCAGGTACTTATTTTATAGAAATACCCATTTTCTTTTTTTGTTTATTGATTCATACAATTTTTACCGGAGGCAAAGCTACCTACAGTTTTAAAAACTGGATTGATTATATAAAAAATATGGGGGTATTATTGCGTTACTTTTTAAAGATTTTTTTAAACAAACCTTATTTTTACAAAGTAGCCTGATACCATGCAACTATCCATCATCATCATCAATTACAATACGTTTACACTTACCTGTAATTGCATAGAATCTATTTACGCTAAATTAATTGATGTTGACTTTGAAATTGTGCTGGTTGATAATGCTTCTGTTGAATGTGATCCATCCCTTTTTACAAAAAAATTCCCCCATATAAATTTAGTTGTAAGTACTGTAAACAGTGGTTTTACAGGTGGCAACAACCTTGGTGTTAGCAATGCCAAAGGAGCGTATTTATTATTACTTAACAGCGATACTGAACTTATCAATAATGCACCAAAAATTTGTCTGGATTATTTATTGCAACATAAAGATGTGGGTATAACAACGTGCCAGTTATTATATCCTGATGGAAAAATTCAATACAATTGCCGCCGCTTTAGAACCATTGGCTGGGAGCTGTTAGAAGTATTTCCTTTTTATAAATTGCTCCCCAAGGCAAAAAGGGAAGCGCTGATGCTGCATCATTATTTTGATCACCAAAGTTTTATGGATTGCGATTGGGTTTGGGGTGCCTTTATGCTGTTTCCAAAAAGTATTATTGAGCAGCTACCAAAGAAGAAGCTATCCGATGATTTTTTTATGTATTGTGAAGACACACTTTGGTGCTGGGATTTTAAACAACTTGGCTATAAAATTAATTTTCTGCCGCAGGCTAAAGTAATGCATGTACATAAAGGCAGCGTGAGCAAAGATAAATGGCTTAAAATACGCACTACTTCTATCCGCAATCATGCACAGTTTATGAAAAAATTCTACCCCGATTTAAGGTGGTGTATTTTTGCTGCCATCTATTACATTAAACAATATGGAGCACTCTGGGTAGGGAAAATTTTTAAGTAAAATAGGTATACATGTATAATACTTACGTGTACTAATTTTAATTAAATGTTACTGCTTATAATTTTCCTGCAATACGAAGCTGGCTGTAACAGCTAAACATAAAAAGTTTTGAAAGCAATCCAATCTTTAATAATTGTGGTGACAAAGATTGTTGAAATGTAATTAATTGCTTTAAAACTGTCGGGATATTTTCTTTGTAATAGGGTTCAATATCCTGCGGAGATGTGATATTAAAATTCCGGTAAATCCGCCAATAATAATCAAAAGCAACAATGTTTTTTAAAGTCTTTTCGCCAATCTTTTCTATTAATACATGATTTTCATACATTTGAACTGCAATGTTTTTGTAGGTATAATTGGTAACCTGCTCATCGTTTAACCCAACATGTATCAATACCTCGGGAATATAACAGCACTTAATATTATTTTGCAGCAACTCAATATAAAAAGCAAAATCAACAATGTATTTAAAGCGGTTATCGTACAAATAAGGGACTTCTTTTTTAATTATAATACAACTGGGGTTACCAAAATAATTTCGCCTAAGCATATGGTAAGGAGAAAGGCTTAAAAAAAAACGATCGTACCAATTACATTTAATTACCTTTTTACTATTTTTTGCAGCATTTTCAAAAATAAATGCACCATAAAAAACCTGTGCTGTTGAATTCTTTTTAATTGCCCGGGCAAACAACGCTAAACTATTATTAGTAGCAAAATAATCATCATCGTGCATTAACTTAACCCATAGAGCAGTAGCTTTTCGGATGCCTTCATTCCAATTTTCTGGTGTTCCCAATGCAACCTGATTTTTATAATAAACAAGTCTGAATTTATTAGGGTAATTGTTGCAGAAATTTTTAACCGTATCATCCGGACTATCATCCGTTACAATTACTTCAAAATCTGTAAATGTTTGCCTGCCGATTGAATCCAATAATTTTTCCAGGTCAGTTATACGTTTATAGGCCGGTATACAAATAGAAATAAAGTATTGATGGGTGATTGGTTGCATCATTTATTTTTAAAATATTTTTTAAATAAAAACAACACTACATAAGGCCATGCAGATAGATAGTTCCAGATTTTGCTTTGATACAACCAGACAACTTTATTGCTAAAAGAAATATCCTCCTGCTTTAAACGAATGAGCCAATTTCGAACAAATACCGATTCGAATTTTCTTTTTGTTGTAGCTAATTCATCAGTATAAAAAGGTAGAAAAGTTTTCATTTTTGAATGCCACAGCAATGTATTTTTAATCCATTCGTTTCCAAAACTACCACCTTCTGTAAGGTGCATTAACTCTATTTCAAAAGAAACGATTACATTATATTTTTGAGCAACCCGAAATGAAAAATCAATATCATACAAATGAAAGCCTTTTAATAATGCTTCATTAAATTTAACCTGTTCCCAAACATTTTTTTTGCAACATAATAAAACGCCATCTAACACCACTACCTTTTGTAAACGTGTTCCTGCAACAGGATTAAAATATATTTGCTGTGTTTGCTGGTTGCTGTTTACATGCGTTATTTTACAACAATCCAGCGCTGCAATACCACTAAACCAACCGGAAGGAGCTTTGCTTTTGTACTTGCTTCCAGCAATACCTATAAGGCCTAAGTTAGTATCGTTAGTAAAATTATCCAGCAGATTTTTTCCCCAATGCTGGGTTTTAAAAAGTAAATCTTCATGTACAAAAAGCAACACATCGTATTGTGCTTTTGATGCACCTAAATTATAAATTTGTGTAATACTTTTTGGCGATAATGTATTTTCAATAATAATAGATTCCCAAACAACACCAATGGTATCGGCAATATTTTTTTGCACCTGTTGGGCCAAGTCATTGTTAATTGAACAAATGATTACAGAGATCATATT
>JANXSK010000212.1 GCA_025352695.1 Ferruginibacter sp.
TTAAAAGTTGCAGTTATACCTTTGCAGCAGTTCTTTAGTTATCGCTTATCAAGAAAGGCAGAGGGTAATGGCCCGATGAAGCCTTGACAACCTATCCTTATAGTTCACATTGAACTAAAGGGAAAAGGTGCCAATTCCATCCCGTTTTTTCATGCAGTGCATGTTTAAACAGCGGGAAGATAAGTCAGATCCACAGCTCAAAATATCTCTTAAAAATATTAAAAGCTCATCTGATTTATCGGATGAGTTTTTTTGTTGCCCCTATGTTAAGGATTAATACTTTAAGCAGGGAGATAAAAAAGTTTACCCGATAAAATTCTCTTTTTCTTGACAAAGCATGAAAGAAAATTATTATTCACTTCCTGGTACAAAAAAAATACCGAGGTAAATTTTTTATCATGAGCAACGCAACACAATTATTACACAGTATTCCGGTTGATCCTTTAACCGGCGCCATCAGTGTTCCCATTTATCAAACCAGCACTTTTGTGCAGGAAGCTCCTGGCGTAAACAAGGGCTATGATTATGCAAGAAGCAATAATCCTACAAGAGAAGCGCTGGAAAACATTATTGCACAATTAGAAAAAGGCAGCACTGCATCAGCATTTAGCAGCGGGCTTGCAGCCATTGACGCCGTACTTAAGTTATTAAAAACCGGTGACGAAATTATAGCAGTAGATGATATTTATGGTGGAGCCTTCCGGTTGTTTACACAGGTATATGAAAAATTTGGCATCACTGTAAAATATACAGATACAACAAATGTTGAAAATGTTTTTACTGCTGTTACTGCCAATACAAAATTGATATGGCTCGAAACACCAACCAATCCAACTTTAAAAATCAGTGATATTGAGGCTATTGCCAAAATTGCAAAAGCAAGTAATTGCCTGCTTTGTGTTGACAGCACTTTTGCTTCTCCTGCTTTACAGCAGCCAATTACTTTAGGTGCCGACATCGTGGTGCATTCTGCTACCAAATACCTGGGTGGTCATAGTGATTTAATTGCAGGTATCGTTATAACAAAAGATGCGGACCTGGGTGCTAAAATAAAATTTTTGCAAAACGCCTGTGGAGCTATTCTATCTCCTTTTGACAGTTGGTTATTGATACGTGGTATTGAAACATTACACCTCCGTGTAAAACAACATTGCATTAATGCACAAGCCGTAGCAGAGTGGTTATGTACACAGCCTCTTGTAGATAAAATATTTTATCCGGGGCTAGCTACCCACCACAATCATGCTATTGCAAAAAAACAGGCGAAGGGTTTTGGCGGTATAGTATCATTTACTTTAAAAGAAGATACCGATGCTGCTGCTATTGCTTTTGTTACTGGCACCAAATATTTTTTACTGGCAGAAAGTTTGGGAGGCATTAAAAGCTTAATCAGTCATCCTGCAAACATGACGCATAAAAGTATTCCGGCGCAAATACGCAGGGCCAATGGAGTAAATGACAGCCTTATCCGTTTAAGTGTTGGGTTGGAAGAAGTTGATGATTTAATTGCTGACCTTACACAGGCATTCAATAAAATTCCAATTTTAAAAAAAGTCTACCAAACAAAAGAAATTTCTCAATTAGCATAATTAAAAAATTATAAAATGTCAACAAACAAACTCTGCATCGGCTTATTTGGTTTTGGTGTTGTAGGAAAAGGCTTATACGATGTGTTGCACAATACACCCACCTTGCAGGCTTCTATTAAAAAAATATGTATTAAAGATTCCTCTAAAAAAAGAAGTATTGGCGACGAAAATTTTACCACAGATGCCAATATTTTACTGGATGATGAAAACATTAATGTAATTGTTGAATTAATAGATGATGCTGATGCTGCTTTTTTAATTGTGAAAAAAGCATTGCAGAATGGTAAGGCAATTGTAAGCGCCAACAAAAAAATGATCGCTGAACACTTCGAAGAATTGTATGCGTTACAGCAAAAACATCAAACACCTTTTTTGTATGAAGCCGCCTGCTGTGCCAGCATGCCCATTATCCGCAACCTGGAAGAATATTATGATAACGACCTGCTGCAATCTTTTCGTGGTATTATCAATGGTTCTACCAACTTTATTCTTACAAAAATATTCCAGGAGCACCTGGAATTTAACGAAGCCTTATTACTGGCCAAACAACTGGGCTTTGCAGAAAGTAACCCGCTACTTGATATTGGCGGTTTTGATGCAGCAAATAAGCTCAGTATTTTATTAGCGCATTCCTTTGGTATTATTGCTACTACAGATAAATTTATCTTCAATGGAATAGAAAATATTTCTTTACAGGATGCTACTGTAGCTAAAGAAAAAAAGTACAGTATTAAATTAGTGGCCAATGCCCAAAAACTGGCCAATGGAAAACTAGCAGCTTTTGTATTGCCACAATTTGTAACCGAAGCCGATGACCTGTATCATGTTCACAACGAGTTTAATGCCATTACTACAGAAAGCAGTTTTGCAGATAAACATTTTTTTAAAGGCAAGGGTGCAGGAGCTTTTCCTACTGCCTCAGCAGTTTTGAGTGATATTTCTGCATTACGATACGATTATAAATACGAATACAAAAAGATAGCTCATCAAACGGACACGTTATTAAGCAACGACTATTATTTAAAAGTATTTGTTAGTGTAGATGATATCGCCAAGATCGATAAAAATGATTTTGAATGGATTGAAGAATGGCACAACGAATTTAAATACAGCTGGCTGATTGGCGTATTAAATGCTGAAAAGCTATTTTCCACCGGCTGGTGGAAACAACAAGGCGTATCACTGATAGCTTGTCCTGATGCAGTGATTGAAAATATTGATTACAAAAAAATAAGTAAACGCAGCCTTGAGCTGGCAGGGGTTGTATAAAGCCCACTAAATCCCCCAAGAGGGACTTTGAGCAGGCTATTTGTATCGTACCTATTTTATAGAAATGTTTGCCCGGTTTAAACTTAATTTGAGTCGTAACAAGTATCCCAAAAATGCCTGGTGATAAAACGAAAAAATCTATCAACAAACTATAGTTTATATGCTCCATAGGAGCAACTGCTTTGTAACCTAAAAACCTAAATAAATCTTTGCCCCATAGGGGCATCCCACAATGATATTGTTATAATGGATTAGCTACCGGATAATGAGTAAAACGATACCGTTTTTATTTTTCTTCATTAAAATATTAGTCTATTAATTTGGTAGACTAATATCGCCTGCTTATCTTTGTCCTCATAAAACAAATACCGCATTTAAAAATAAAAATTTTATTGAGGAGGTGCAATACATCAACATAGTCACGTGGCCGAGTGGTTAGGTTTAAGTCTGCAAAACTTTTTACGATGGTTCGAATCCATCCGTGACGTCTATTTTTATTATGTGGCAATCAATCGTTAATGGGCGGTATTTCTATACTGCCCATTTATAATTGTGTTAAGTACGCTATTTTAAATTTTCCCATTCAATCAATTACCCACTTTTTCGTAATTTCCATTTTCTTTTATTACTTTAATATTTTAGTTAATAACAAGATCATTTTATGGCCTCTTATTCTAATTTACTAAAAAAATAGCCTGTTTGAATTAAATACACATGCACTTTGTTAAAACATTAAACAAAGTAAAATAAAACATGCTGAAGTATACAATTAAACCGCTGAGCAAATGGAGCTTACTTTTAGCATAGTTGACCATTGTATAAAAGTAGAGACAACTTATGTGCTTTCATTTTGAAGCTATGAAATATACGGAAACGAACTACCCATTGTTACAACCTTTCAATAGTAGTAATCTTTATATCCCTTTTAAAAGAATCGCCGAGACTTGGATTGTTTTGAATTTTTCTAACAATATACATTCCTTTAAAAACTTTGCCAAAAGCGGCAAAGCCAACACCATCAACACTTGTTGAGGCATTACTGTCAAATTGTGGTTGATCGCCTACACAAATAAAAAATTCCGTACTGGCAGATCCAGGAGTTGTTCTGGCTAACGATACAGTACCACTTACATGCAACAAGTTTGTTTGCCTGGTAGTTTCATGTTCAATCCCAGGAATCTTTAACAGTAGACTGCTGTTGGTTTTAAAAATGCCCCCTTGTATTAAACCACTATTGTATTCAGAAGGTACATTTTCATTACTTAATACCCTGTAAAAAGAACTATTTTTATAATAACCAGAATCTACATACAATAAAAAAGCAGCTACACTTTTTGGTGCTTTATCCGGAAATAATTCTACTTCTATTTCGCCATAATCTGTAGTGAGCAATACGTGTGGATTTTTATAAACCAGGTGATTACAGGAAATAAAAAAAACCACCAAAACTGTTAAAACAAATCTATTCATTCTGGAAAATTACTTATTAATTATTAGAATTATTCTCAATAGTATGGATAATCCATTTCTATTAATAATAGAAATTATCGTTTGTATTTTAACTGCTAAATTATAGTTGTTTATTAATCGCAGCTAATTAATATCACTTTAAATAATACGCCCAACGTTTGTTATAATAACTTTTACATTTACTTGTAATGTAATAAACTAAGTAGCATTTTTTCCCCAACTGTGTAAGTTACTCTTCAAAAAAAAATATTTAGTGCATTTGTTTAGCATTAAAACAGGTGGCACCATTTTAGTTTTTAATTATGTATGATAAAAAATTACGAATTAATTGAGGTATTAAATGACCTTATAGAAATTAACAATGACCGTGTACAAGGCTACGAAAAAGCTACGCAGGAAACAAAAAACCTTGGTGTTGATCTACAAGCAATTTTTCATAGTCTTGCGAATGACAGTAGAAAATATGCTGCCGAACTTACACAGGAAGTAAATAATCTAGGTGGCGAAGCTGCTAGAGATACTACTACAAGTGGTAAAATTTACAGAGCATGGATGGATGTGAAGGCTGCATTTGCAGGCCATGATCGACAATCAGTATTATCATCCTGCGATTTTGGTGAAGACGCTGCGCAAAAGGCTTACACAACGGCTTTGGAATCGGATACAGAAATTAGTGCTGAAATACGTAAAGTGATTGTTAGCCAACAGGAAAATTTAAAAATAGCACACAATCTTATTAAGCAATATAGGGCGTTGCATGAAGCTTTAAGCGCTTAATTACTGCTTTTGTTAAAAGAAAGTCCCGATAATTTTGGGACTTTCTTTTAACTATTTATATTACATAACTATCAGCAATTTTAATGGCTTCGGTGATAATTGCAAGGCCCTCATCAATTTGCGCAATAGTTACACAAAGTGGTGGTGCAATAAAAATATAACTCCAACGCACAAATGTATACATACCCAACTCCTTTATTTTTTCAGCCACTTTATTCATTATTACCATTTCATCAGGGGTTGCATTAAATGGTGCCATTGGCTCTTTTGTAATCCTATTTTTTACCAATTCAATACATCCTAACAAGCCCGTATTTCTATAATCGCCAATAGATGGGTGTTGCCTTTTTAACAACGCTACCTTTTCTTCCAGATACCTTCCCATTGCAGCTGCATTTTCAATCAGGTTGTCTTCTTCATAAATTTTTAGTGTTTCCAATGCAGCAGCACAGGCAACAGGATGAGCAGAATAAGTTAGGCCCAATGGCAACAAGGTATCATTATATTTTGCAGCAATTTTATCACTCACCATTAAACACCCAAACGGTAAATAACCGCAAGTGAGCCCTTTTGCCATCGCAATCATATCCGGAATAATAGCATGATTTTGAAATCCAAACCATTGTCCCGTTCGCCCAAATCCACTCATCACTTCGTCCATTATAAGCAGAATGCCCTGTTGGTTACAAATAGCCCTAACCCTTGCCAGGTAGCCCTTCGGATATTGTAAACAACCTGATGATCCCGATTCGCCTTCCAATAAAATAGCGGCAATAGTTGCAGGCCCTTCATAAGCAATAAGCCGCTCCAGTGAAGCGACAGATTCTTTTAGTAAATTTTCTTCTCCGTACTCCCAACGATATAAATGAGGTAAATCAAAGTGTATAAAATTAGGTGCTTGCTGTGCATCTACAGGAAATTTGCGGGGATCTCCACCAGCAGTCATTGCACCATTTGATGAACCGTGATAAGATTGATAACGGGTTAAAATTTTATGCCGGCCAGTATACAAACGTGCCAGCTTAATCGCATTTTCGATGGAGGTAGCGCCGCAGAGTGTAAAGAAAGCTTTGTTTAAATCTCCGGGGCAAATAGATGCTAATTTTTTACCCAAATCGCCCCTTGATTTAGTAACACAACTCGGGGTAACATAACTAATTTGTTGCATCTGCCTTACTACGGCGTCGGTTATACGCTGATCGCCATGCCCAATATTTACATTCATCAACCCAGATGAAAAATCGATGTAGCGTTTATCATCATAATCATAAAGGTAAACACCTTCACCAAATTTTACCGCAATTGGATCGATCCCCTTCTGCTTACTCCAGGAAAATAAGGTATAGTCAAGGCAATTCTGAACAGCCGATTTTCCCTCTAAATAAGCAGGCTTATCCGTTGCTGTTTTTATGAATATATTTGATACTGACATCGTGCTAGTTTTATTACAAAATATTCTTTTATTCTACATATTACAGTTTATAAATAAATCACAATCTGTGGTCCCCTTTGTAAAAAGATGTTAACTCATCCAGTTAATCCCTGATTCTGCATTCCATTTGACAGTGCTTTTTTTTAATTTGGTCCAAAATCCTATCGAACTCTTTCCGGTAATATCACCCACACCAAATTTACTTTCATTCCATCCGCCAAAACTAAACGGTTCTCTTGGTACTGGCACACCCACATTTACACCAACCATACCGGCACTTGCCCGCTCAATAATGTAGCGGGCTATGCCTCCATTTTGAGTAAATACACTAGCGGCATTACCATATGGATTGGCGTTTTCAATTGCCAATGCTTCGTCAACATTATTTGTTCGCATGATAGAAATTACCGGTCCAAATACTTCTTCTTTTGCAATGCTCATAGCAGGTGTTACATAATCTATTACGGTTGGTCCAACATAACTGCCTTTTTCTTTTCCGGCAACTTTTGTATTGCGTCCATCCACTAAAACTTTTGCTCCTTGTTGCTCAGCTTCTGTAATAAATTTTTCAATCCGGTCCTGCGATGCTTTATTAATTACAGCTCCCAGATTTTCTCCAGCAATAATTTTCCTTGCTTCGTCACAAATCTTATCAATAATATGGTCAATATTTCCAACACCAATCATAGCACCCGCAGACATACAGCGCTGTCCTGCACAACCACTCATACTAGCTATTATGTTTTGAGCTGTCATCCCAGGTATGGCATCGGGCAAAACCAGCAAATGGTTTTTTGCGCCACCCAGTGCAAGACAGCGCTTAAGATTGGCTGTTGAACGCTGGTATACCAGCTTCGCTACTTTGGTAGAACCTACAAAAGAAACCGCTTCAATACCCGGATGATCACAAATGGCATTTACAATATCTACACCACCATGTACAATATTAAATACGCCATCAGGTAGTCCTGCTTCTTTTAATAAATGGGCTATACGGCCGCAACTTAATGGCACTTTTTCCGAAGGTTTTATAATCATGCAATTACCTAAGGCAATTGCATTCGGCATAGTCCAGTTAGGAACCATACTTGGAAAATTGAACGGCACAATAGATGCCACTACACCCAATGCAACATATTCTGTTCTACATTCTACACCTCTGCTTACTTCGAGCACTTCGCCAGTTACCAGTTGTGGTAAAGAAGTAGCAAACTCTGTTAGCTCAATACATTTTTCAATTTCAGCAACAGACTCACCATAAGTTTTACCATTCTCTTCACTACACAGTTTTGCCAGTTCGTCCAGATGCTTTTCTAATAAATATTTATATTTAAAAAAAACCTGTACTCTTTCTTTAATTGGTGTTTTACTCCAGGCAGGAAAGGCCTTTTTTGCAGCAGCTATGGCATCATCAAGGTCGGCTGTAGCAGACATTGGAACGGTAGATAACAAGGCGCCGTCTAAAGGAGAAATGACATCAATGAGTAGGCTGGTGTTGGCAGCAACAAATTGTCCATTGATATAATTTTGAACAGGTAAGTATTTCATGGTAAAAGTATAAACTACAAATTTTATAGAAATTAAACAAGTAATTTAAAAATATTTTAGTTATCAGCAAAATAATAAACATTTTTTTATTTTTGTGACTAATCTTTACATCCTGTAATTTACGAATATGGAGAAAAAAAATGTTACACTATTAGACGATTTAGACTTTGCCATCTTATCGTGTTTGCAAAAAGATGGCAGAATATCTTTTACTGTTATGGCTAAAAACTTAAAAGTTTCTATCGGCACCATCCGCACAAGGGTTAATAAACTCATTGAAGAAGGCACCGTTAATATTGTCGGCCGGGTTAATCCCGATAAAGTTGGTTTTCATTCTTATGCCCACATCGCTTTATTTATAAGACCTGCAACTTTAATTGAGAAAGTAGCGCAAAAAATTTATAAAATGCCAGAAGTAAGTTTCCTTGCAGGCACTTCAGGCGAATACGATTTAGAAGTAGATGTGATGTGTCGTAACAATGAACACCTTGTTAATTTCATCAATGTACTTTCAAAAATAGAAGGCGTACATCAAACCAAAACTACCCTCTATTTTAAAGTTTATAAATATGCTCAACCCGACTTAAACTTACT
Source organism: Ferruginibacter sp. (assembly GCA_025352695.1). Taxonomy (GTDB): domain Bacteria; phylum Bacteroidota; class Bacteroidia; order Chitinophagales; family Chitinophagaceae; genus Ferruginibacter. Next base: position 8,680 of record JANXSK010000212.1, read on the forward strand.
AAAATAATAATCTACTGCTACTCAATTATTACCCCTTCCCCTTTTTTATTTCCTTTCAAATATAAAAACTATTATCAGCTTTGTTTAGGCAATATTTTAAAGATTATTGAATACAAATTAAAAATTATTTTAGATCTACCGTTTAAAGTAAGTCAATATTATTTGTCCCAATATATAGAAAATTATACCCCAATTTGGAAACTTTATACCGATTTAATTTAAGGAGGATACAACAAGCTATTAAGCTGAGTAGATAAATGAAGGCTGATTTAAAACCAAGTAACATTAATATTTTTATTGTTTTAACTACTTAAAGTAAACGCCTATGTTTATAATTGACCATTTGCATTTTACCAGACTTTAAAAATAAAAAAAGGAACTCCAAAAATGAAACGCTTTTAACACCTATAATTCTCGATAAAAATTTAAACTTACAATAATTTATTTAATCGGTTTAATAGTATTGTGGTTTAAAAGCTGCTTTATTAAGCAACACTGTTCAATCCTTATTTAAAAAAATAATATTTACTGTAGTAATTAAATTTGAATGTAATCTTACATAATATATACCCGTTGGCTTATTAGATAAATCAAATTTTGATTGAGATCCGACTGTTTCATACACCTTTTCTCCTTTTAAATTATATACTTCAATTAACTTTATGTTGTTTTTATCTCCTGCAAATAATAAATTAAATTTTCCTGAAGATGGATTGGGATATATTGTAACCTTAGAAGTTTCAACCGCCGAACATTTTTTAAAGATAACAGTAGTGCTGTAGGAAATAGTGCCATTTAAATTGGTTTGTTTTAACCTGTAGTAAGTTATAGAATTAACGGCGCTGGCATCATTAAAAGTATAAGATTGCACTGTGGACGAATTGCCTTTTCCATTTATTATTTTTGTTGAAACCCACTGACTGCCATTGTCACTTTTTTCAATTGTAAAAGAACTATTGTTTATTTCAGATGCAGTACTCCAGGCAAGTAAAGCATGTTGATTACTGCAAACTGCTGTAAAGGAAAGATAGGTAATGGGCAATACAGAAAATGAAGGTGCCCCTAAACAATAATCGCTCAACACTTTATTGGTATCCATAGTTACGGCAGCACCTAGTGAAATAAGTTTTCCTGTTGTAGTGCAACCTGTTGTCATTGTAATACTTGAAACGGCAATAATATTTCCACAAAATTGCGTGTAGGTACCAATGGTAGCAGAAGATCCAATAAGCCAAAATACGTTGGCACCTTTTCCTCCACTTTTCATTTTTACTTTTGAATAACTTGCCGTAGTAAGTGTAGATGCAATTTTTATTATAAAGATGGCATTAGGATCACCGCCATCATTTAAAACAAGGGTATCTTTTAAAAGTGCGGAAGAGCTAAAAGTATACAAACCAGGATTAAGCGACATTACACCATCGGCATATCCTAAACCTTTATCAGTTAAATCAACTGCTGAAGCATTGACCCGTGTTAAAAGTTGATTGTAAAGAAAATGAGCATTGGTTTGAGCAGCACCTGCTATAGATGCTACTTCTCTATATACCTGACCATTGGTTATTGTTCCATCTACAGTAACCGGTAAATCAAAACCAGTTACAGATGACCCTGGGCTTACACCCACATTGCAAGAAACAATACTTGGGCCTGTATTTGTTACAGTAGTAGCAGCGAGTACAGCAAAGGATTGGGCATAGTCAAAACTTATTATGGGCGTTTGTGCTAACGTATATTCGGCAGTTGTAAAAATCAAGGTTATTGTTAACAAGTAGGGGTACAAAATTTTCATAATAATTAATTTAAAAAATAATTAGGGGGTAGGTAATTATGGCAATTTATTGCACATCAACATTTTTTGAAAGGATACTCCTTTAGCAAAATACTTTAATGATTATTACCATTTTAGAATGGTTTGAGACAGGGCTTAATGAATAATTAAGCAAAATGTTGGATAGTTTTTGGAAATGGGATAAGAGGATTTTGAAATTACTATGGTAAACTATTATCCTTTTTATAAGTGCGGGTTATGGGTAATATAACAATTTCTCTTAGTAATTTATGCAAAATATAATTCCATGAGAGAAGGTAGCTCTAGGAGGTATAATTATCTTTGTTAACGATTTTACTAGAATAAATCAGAAACATTGATAATTAAATGTAGCATATACATTCGTTTTCTTTAATTAAGAATACAAATATATAGACTATAAATAACGCCACATATCCCTTAAATGAGGGGTGGTTAAATTATTAGACTATAATCCTTCTGCAAAAGGATTAATTAAAAGAAAATAACTGCATTAACAACTACATTAATATCTTTACAATCTATAAATTGTAAAGATGCATTTATATGTATAATTTGGTTTAAAGCGGCCAATAAAGCTTAACTCCCATTGCGAAAACTGGATAATATTTGCGAGGCACATTTAGGACATTAGTAGTTTTTACTACGGTGAAAGAATTGTAAAAATAAAAATTCCAACCATTAAAAGTTGGGATTTTTATTTTATTTTAATTGAATTACCAACTGCCACTTGATCCGCCACCACCAAAGCTACCTCCGCCAAAGCCTCCAAAACCACCGGAACTACCTCCACCACCGCCAAAACCTCCACCGCCTCTACCAGCGCCGCCAAGAAGGCTGCCAAGTAAAAACGCCCCACCGTTACTCATTAAAGAACCACCACTACCTCCGCCTCCACTAATTGCTAAAAAGACTACTATAATAATAATAAAGAAAATTATCTTACCCAAGCCAAAAGACTTTCCTTTTCGGTTGTAATTTTCTGGTGCTTTAAACTCGCCTTTGGTAGCTTGTATAATGGCATCTGTTCCATGGTTTATACCTGCATAATAATCGTTGCCTTTAAAATCAGGTACTATTATATTTTCTATAATTTGCTGGCAAATTAAATCTGGCAATGATTTTTCGAGACCATAACCAGGAGAAATATTTAGTTTTCTATCTTCTTTAGAAATCAATAATATTACACCGTTATTATTTTTTTTATTACCCACTCCCCAGTTTCTTCCCAGCTCAATAGCTACATCTGCTATATCTTTCCCATCCAAACGTGGTACTATTATTACCGTTATCTGGTTTGAGGTAGAATCATCAAACTGATAAAGTTTTCTTTCAAGCGCCTGGTTTTGATCGGGCGTTAAAATATTTGCATAATCGTTCACCAACTTCGGTGGACTTGGTGGTTTACTAATCACCTTATCAATAGAAAAATTTTGCCCCTGTTGAGCTACAGCAAATAAAGAAACAAAAAGAAAAAGTAATATAGAGGTAATTTTTTTCATGCACCAATCCATTAAAGGAAAGTATTGTTTTATAATTTTTTAATTATTCCAATGCTGAGAGGAATGTTTTATTTATTTGCCAAATACAATATCATCTGGCAATTCATTTTTATCGATGCTATCATTATAAGGAAACTTTTCTTTTAATGTTTGACCGATATGTTCAATACATTGCTCAATTCCATTACTAATATTTTCCTTGCTAAAGTGCGCAATCATATTTTTTACTTCACTATTCCAATAATTGGCACCTACTTTATTATAAATGCCTTCATCGCCAAATAAAGCAAGTTCTTTATCTTTCATTGCAATATATAAAAGCACTCCATTGCGATCATTGGTATTTTGCATTTTTAATTTAAAGAAAATCTCTGCAGCCCGGTCAATAACATTTACTAAAGGGTTTCGGCTTTCAATATATATTCTTATTTCTCCACTAGTTTCCTTTTCTGCTTTACGTATTGCGTTTACTATCTGCTCTTTATCTTTGGCAGAAAAAAAACTTTCAGGCTTATATAAAAAAGAAAATATACCCACGATAACTAAATTAAAATTTTATTTCTACTGATTTATCTGCTCCGGCATCTGCCTCAAAACCTTCTTTGATTTTAAATCCAGATATACCGGCTACTAATTTTGTTGGAAAACTTCTTACAGAACTATTATATTCTGCTACTGCAACATTAAAATCTTTACGGGCTACTTTAATTCTTCTTTCCGTTCCTTCCAATTGTGCTTGTACCCCTTTGAAAGCTGCAGCGCCCTTAAGTTCTGGATATTTTTCTACTGTAATTAATAACCTGTTAGTTGCAGCAGCCAATCCATCCTGAGCTGCACTTTGCTGGTTGAATTTTTCAACAGTAATTTCATTTGCAGAAACGGTTATATTGGCAGCTTTAGTCCTTGCTTCAGTTAGCTGCTGTAAAGTGGTTTGCTCAAAATCAGCCTGACCTTTAACAACATTTACAACGTTGGGAATAAAATCAATTCTTCTTTGATAGGCATTTTGAACCTCATTCCATTGCAGTTTTACTAGCTCTTCTTTTTTTACAAGCGCATTATAATTTATCATGGAAAAGATACCAAGCACAATTATAATTCCTCCGATAAGATAGCCTGACCAGCGTTTATTATTCATGCTAAGTTAAAATTTTACTTCAGGTGCTTTTTCAGCGCCGGCATCTGCTTTAAAACCCTCCTTTTGTTTAAATCCAAAAAGACCACCTAAAATATTCATAGGAAAAGAGCGCACTTTAGTATTGTACACATTGATCTCATCATTAAAAATTTTACGTGAATTTTTAATGCCGTTTTCAATGCCCTCCAACTGACCTTGTAATTTGGTAAAGTTCTCTGTTGCCTTTAATTGAGGATATGCTTCTACTGTTGCCAATAACCTACTCAACGAGCCACTCAACTGACCCTGTGCAGCTTGAAATTGAGCTATTTTTTCTGGAGTAAGATTATCAGCCTTAACATTTACACTAACACTTGTTGCTTTAGCCCTTGCTTCTACAACATCGGTCAACGTTTTTTGCTCAAAGTTAGCTGCACCTTTTACAGTGGCTACTAAATTACCAACTAAGTCAGAGCGGTTCTGGTATTCAGTTTGAACATTGTTCCATGCCTTTTTAACGGACTCATCCTGCGTTACCAAACCGTTGTAGCCGCTGCATCCTAAAAAACCAACTATTACTACGATGGCTAATACTATTAATAATCCGGGACGTTTCATATTGTTATTATTTTATTAGTTAAGAATTTAAATATAATATTTTAACAGGTACTAAAATATTTTTAGAATCGAAAAAAATTAATGATAGCAAAAATATAACAATTTAAAAAAAAATCGCCTATTCCTACTTTCTTATTTTAAAAGACGAACAACTAAGCAGAATATATTAAATGTTAGGTTAATTATAAAAAAAATGCATTTTCTACTATTTTATTGCGGCTATGCCTGGCAATACTTTACCTTCAAAATATTCCAGCATGGCACCGCCACCTGTACTTACATAACTTACTTTATCGGCTAAATTAAATTGGTTAACAGCTGCAACACTATCGCCGCCACCAACCAAACTAAATGCTCCTTTTGCTGTAGCTTCTGCCACTACAAGTGCAATGGATTTTGTACCATTCTGAAATTTTTCCATTTCAAAAACACCCATGGGACCGTTCCATAAAATTGTTTTGGAGTTTCGAATCACTTCACTGAAAACACCGATTGCTTTCGGACCAATGTCCAATCCCATCCATCCATCAGGAATTTGATCGCTCGGACAATCTTTTGTATTTGCATCTGCAGCAAATTTATCAGCAATAATAGAAGTTTCAGGCAAATGAATACTCACATTTTTTTGTTTTGCCTTTTCCAAAATGTCAAGTGCTATTGCAAAACGATCATCTTCGCACAATGAATTGCCGATTTTACCGCCCCTTGCTTTTAAAAAAGTATAAGCCATCCCCCCACCAATGATAATGTCTGTTGCCCTATCCAACAGATTTTCTATAATTAAAATTTTGTCAGAAACCTTTGCCCCGCCTATAATTGCGGTGAATGGCTTTTCAGCTTCGTGCAATACTTTTTCTGCACTCAACACTTCGCTTTCCATTAACAACCCAAACATTCTTTTATCGGTGTCAAAAAATTGTGCAATTACCGCAGTGGAGGCATGTGCTCTATGGGCGGTACCAAATGCATCGTTTACATATACCTCGCCGAGTTTGCTCAGTTTTTTTGCAAAGGCTTCATCCCCTTTTTCTTCTTCTTTATAAAAACGTAGATTTTCTAATAATAAAACTTCACCAGGTTTTAGCATAGATGCGGTAAGAATAGCTTGCTCACCAATGCAATCATCAGCAAAAAAAACTTTGGTACCTCCGTTTTGTGAAGGGATAATATTTAGTAATTCATGTAAATGATTTACTAAATGCTTCAATGAATATTTATCTGTTGGCCCATCTTTCGGCCTGCCTAAATGGCTCATTAAAATAGCACTGCCACCTTCGGCCAATATTCTTTTGATTGTTGGAATGGTAGCGGTCATTCTTGTATCGTCGGTAATATTAAATTTATCATCTAACGGAACATTGAAGTCGACACGTACAAGGGCCTTATAGCCGAAGAAATTGAAGTCTGAAAATTTACTCATGGTGGTGATATTTCTATAAATGATGTATTGGTTTTTAGGAAAAGCTGCAATACTTCTGCAAACTTATTTTCAATTATTATTTTTTAATTTTAATTAAAGATATTACCAACGTTAACATATAATATTTTTGATGATGCACCTATCACATTTTCTTATTTGATAGAATCAATATCCTTTGTAGTAATTATAATTATATTACTTTTTGATGTTGCTATACGATATAATTTAACATCCTAAGTTTTTTCAAACCACAATTCTTTAAATGATTTTGCAACAACATTAAAATCTTTAGTTAGCCACACGCCATTTTTGACGGTAAATTTAAATCAATCCAAAATTTAAGAGATTCAAACTTCATTGTAGTTTACTTGAATTACAGTATGGTCAAGTTTTTTTACTGCGTAATAAATTAAAGTTATGCAACAACTCTTCTTCACTCATTCCTTATGCCAGATAACCTAATACATCCGCCACTTATAATCGCATTCCCTGATGCTAGGCCTACCTCCCATTAAACCGGGGATAATGGTTATTCGCTTTGATAATTCATTTTCCATAACCTTTATTTGTTTTTTAAAGATACAATTTAAAGGCCATAGCCTCTTATTTGCATAAGAGGCTATGGATTAAAGACGTTGCAAACAGGTATTTGGTACAAGGGAGTGACACAACAATGTTGCTATAGAAAACTACTGCCTGTACAATAAAATAAACTTACTTAATTAAACCTGCAAAATGATTTACAGTACGCACCAATTGTGATACATAACTCATTTCATTATCATACCAGCTAACTGTTTTTACCAATTGCTTATCGCCTACTTTCTGCACTTTTGTTTGTGTTGAATCAAATAAAGATCCAAAAGTAATGCCTATTACATCGCTGCTAACAATTTCATCCACATTATAACCAAAACTTTCATTGCTAGCTGCTTTCATGGCTGCGTTTACTTCTTCAGGTGTTACATCTTTTTCTAAAATAGAATATAGTTCTGTAACAGAACCGGTGATAACAGGCACCCTTTGTGCGCCACCATCTAATTTTCCTTTTAATTCAGGCAATACCAACCCGATTGCTTTTGCAGCACCTGTACTGTTTGGAACAATATTGGCAGCAGCAGCACGAGCCCTGCGTAAATCGCCTTTTGGATGTGGTGCATCTAACGTATTTTGATCGTTGGTGTAAGCATGAATAGTACTCATGATACCAGTAATGATACCAAATTTATCATTCAATACTTTTGCCATTGGAGCCAAACAATTGGTAGTACAGCTTGCACAACTAATGATGGTTTCAGTACCATCTAAAATTGCATGGTTTACATTAAATACAATTGTTTTAAGATCGCCTGTAGCTGGAGCTGAAATCACTACTCTTTTTGCACCTGCGGTAATGTGGGCTTCTGCCTTTACCTTATCTGTGAAAAACCCGGTACTTTCAATTACAACATCAACACCATGGTTTCCCCATGGAATTTGTGCAGGATCCTTTTGTGCATATATCTTTACTTCATGACCGTTTACTATAATTGAATTTTCTGTAGAAGTAACTTCTTGACCGAAACGACCTTGGGCACTATCGTATTTTAATAAATGTGCTAATACTGCAGGGCTAGTTAAATCATTGATTGCAACAACATCAATTCCTTGCATGTTATAGATTTGACGAAAAACCAAACGGCCGATGCGTCCGAAACCGTTGATGGCAACTTTTACTGTACTCATAATTAATGATGATTTTATATTTTTTAGAAACGCTGCAAAGGTATGGAGGATTATAATAAAATAATGCTGAATTTTAGCTGCTTTATTAGATCTAAATTATAAACCCCTGCAGCTAATTATTGCTATAGGGGTTTATAAAGACTAATTAAACTTGTTAACTTTTAAAATGCCCTTTTTGTTAAAACTTTTTTGTTGATCGAGTTATTACAAAGCAGGTATTATTTTTTGGTTAATTAACTGTAAATATCTTTTCGTCAACTGGTTTATTTGTTTCAATGGAAGAAAATATTATTGTTCCTCTATCAATTGCCTGAGAAAAAGGGAAAACATAACCGTCTTCTGTTTTTTTGAAATCGCTGTAAGTTACTTCTGTATTTTCTTCTCCATTGGAAGTTTTTACCGTAGTGATTGACCTAACAAGATTGTTGGTTTTTGTATCTATAAATAAGGTAGATACAACCCCTTGTTTATTGGTAAGTTTAAGTTTGTAAGCCTCTGCACCTTCCACATTTTCTTTACCCGCTAATTCTACCTGGCTACCCTTTTCTTTATAATTAAACAATGAACCTTGGATATCAAACAGAGATTGAGAGGATTTTAATTTATCCACTGAAACTTCTTCCGGACTTGCCTGCCCCATGAAAGGCATAAAATCCCAACCTTTTGTTGTATTAACTACCTGAAAACCATCTCCCATACCTGGTACAGAAATGTCATTGCGAGAGCCCACGCCCTGCACAGCAGTAAGAATAACGCTAACATCTGTTCCCTGTACATTAAGACTACCAACCTTTTTTACAGATTTAAGTGTTAGTAATTTCTCTTTTCCTCCAAGTGCAGTTACGTACTTTTCAATAACTTCATCTGCAGATTGTGCTTTAATTGATTGAACACTTATTAATGCTGCTATAGCAAAAATGCCCATTTGTAATTTCTTCATGATGACTTTTTTTAAGATTGATTATATTGGTTTTGGTTTAAAAAATTTACTTCAATTGAATGGTTAATTACAATTTTATTAAAATTAAGTTCAAAGCGATTTTTTTTATTTAAATAAAACATTTGTATTTCTATTGCATGGGCAAATGATATTCCATCCACGGTTTTGTAATTATTATACCTCGTGCAATTGCTTTCTTGAACTGGTGTATGTGAATTATTATTTTTGAAAGATGTTTGAACAAGTAAAAAATCAGTTGTATTGATCCAGTAATAAATTACAGTCCCTTCTTTTTTTGTAAGTTTTAAGTGGTAACAGGTAATTTCTTCAATAGTCTCTTTACCAATTAATACTACTGAATGGCCTTTGGTAATATAGTTTATAAGCGGTGCCTCCGCCATTCCCAATTCTATTTGCATACCTTCCGTAACTTTACTTAATAATGTAAAATGTTCGTTTGTAACTGAACTGTTTTGCGGCACTGTTATCTGCCATTGTAAATTAAATTTTTTAGGATTTAACTCATCTAACACATTGGCAATTTTTATAAAAGAGGTAATGCCCATTAATACAATCATACCTTCCAAATAAATATTCTGTATAGCATCTAACTTATCTAAGCCACCTTTTGCACGAATATGTTTTTCAATTATTTCATCAACTGTTTGTCCGCTTGCAAATTGCACAGCTACTAAAAACAAAACAAATATGCCAAACAACACAAGGTTCTTCATCTTGTTAAATTAAAGTTGAAAGATATACTAAAATTATGCCTTGTGTAACATAAATGATAAGTGGATAATACAAATAATAAACGGTAAGTATTAGGTGCAGGTAAAAGTTATTTGTTATGCTTATTTTTATGTTTTAAGAAGTAAATTTTTGGATATAAAATTACCGTATGCAATTTTCTGTAAAAGGCAATGTAGTAGATGTTTTTAATAAAATCTTTTTTTATGGAGAAGTGTTTATTAGCAATGCAAAAATAATCGAAGTTAGGAAAATTGCCAAGGCAAAAGTTAACGAAAAATTTATACTCCCCGGCTTTATAGACAGCCATGTTCATATTGAAAGTTCGATGTTGGTACCTAGTGAATTTGCAAAGTTAGCAGTGGTACATGGCACAGTTGCCACGGTAAGCGATCCGCATGAAATTGCGAATGTTTGCGGTATGGCAGGTGTTGAGTTTATGATTACCAACGGAAAAACAGTTCCATTTAAATTTAATTTTGGTGCACCAAGCTGTGTGCCGGCTACTATTTTTGAAACTGCGGGTGCCATACTGAATGCTAATGATATAGGCGCTTTGCTGCAAAAAAAAGAGGTTAAATACTTAAGCGAAATGATGAATTTTCCAGGTGTATTACATAGCGATGTAGAAGTAATGAAAAAAATTACGGCTGCAAAAAAAAATAACAAACCCATTGATGGCCATGCCCCCGGCCTTAGAGGCAAAGCTGCAAAAAATTACATTGCGGCAGGCATAAGTACGGACCATGAATGTTTTACTGCTGAAGAGGCCCTAGATAAATTACAATACGGAATGAAAATTTTAATAAGGGAAGGAAGTGCCGCTAAAAATTTTGAAGCCCTGATTGATCTTATGAATAACCATGCAGATTATATGATGTTTTGCAGTGATGATAAGCACCCGGATAGTTTGGTGGAAGGACACATTAATTTATTGTGTGAAAGAGCTGTGGCCAAAAGCATTGATATTTTTAAAGTTTTACTGGCTGCTTGTATCAATCCGGTGTTGCATTACAAATTAGATGTAGGCTTATTAAAGGAAGGCGATGCGGCAGATTTTATTGTTGTTGAAGATCTGGTTCATTTTAAAACGATACAAACTTATATTGATGGAATTTTGGTGGCCGAAGATGGAAAGTCACTAATTAAGGCTGCCACCTCCGGAATTATTAATCAATTTAATTGTGAGGAAAAGGTAGCTGTTGATTTTTGTTTTCCCTATAATGATGAAAAAGAAATTTTTGTAATTGAAGCCATCGAAGGACAGCTGATAACTAATAAATTAACTGCAACACCAAAAATTATAAATGGTGAAATTGTTAGTGATTTGGCGAATGATATTTTAAAAATAGTGGTGGTTAACCGGTATAAAAATATTCCAATTGCAAAAACATTTATAAAAAATTTTGGTTTACAGCAAGGTGCAATAGCCTCTACAGTAGCGCATGATAGCCATAATATTATTGCTGTAGGTGTTGATGATGAAAGTATTTGCAGGGCTGTTAATTTAGTTATTAAAGAACAAGGTGGCATAAGTGCTGTTACATTTAATGGCAGTAAGAATATGGTTGTAGGTTTACCTGTTGCCGGGTTAATGAGTACGGATGATGGCTACACTGTGGCAACTAATTATACGGCCATTGATAAAATGGTAAAAAAAGAATTGGGCTCCACATTAGTTGCACCTTTTATGACGTTATCTTTTATGGCACTACTTGTTATTCCCCATTTAAAATTGAGCGACCTAGGGTTATTTGATGGTGATGTATTTGGGTTTATTAAATGATGGTAATATTGTAGGTTATAACTAATTATTTGATTTTTTCGTAAATATAAATTCTACAGATTTACCAGATTGTTCCCCCTGTAAAACATTCAGCAGCATCCAATTGTTTTGATCAAGAAAATTTAATAGGTGACCAAGACTTCTGAAAATAAGCATCTTCCCATTTTTATCTTTGAGCTTAAGCTCCTTTTCCCGGTTCCATTGTTGCCCATAATCAAAATTTAAATCGTACAGCTGATTGGTTGAACCATTCATCGTTTCTGTTTTTATAGTAGTATAGGTGGCTGCAATATTTTTGATTAACACGCCATTTACGTAACCATCAATATGTAGACTATTTTTTTCTATATTATCAACAATACTATCCTTATTTACTTGCTGTGCATCTGTAAGGTGGCAACATAAAACAAACAGCATAAAAAATATTTTCTTCATAGAAATTTCTAATTAAAAAATAAAATATTTAAAATTATACATCATTTAATCAATGCCTACAATTAAAAATTTATTGCTTAATCTTTGCACCCAATATTTTTATACCCACACTATCAGTTCCCTTCGGGGCAAAATATTTTGTTTTAAATTCCATAAATTTACCGGGTTCAATATTGTCATAAATAGTTTCATTGTTCTTTTCCAGCAAGGTACCAGTTTTACTAAAAAAAGACAACTCTAACAGAACATCTTTGTATGCACATATTTTAGCGGTATTGCGTACGGTTCCTTTTATAACTGTTTGGCCAAGCAGGTTATGTTTATCGTGGCTGCTGGCTTTTAAAAAAGCAAGCGGATTTTTCTTTTCTTTTTCAAGTAAGGTTTCTGTTGCTTTCAGATAAATTTCTTTTTCTGCTGCGGCTTCTTTGGCCCTACTGTTACAAGCTAATAAAAGAATGGATATTGTTACAATGCAGGCTATTTTTTTCATGCTGAAATTTTATACAATTAAAATAAATATTGGTGAAATATTTTGTTAAAAAGACCAAAGGTAAAAAGCTAAAGGCCGAAAGCAGCTGACAAGGACTTCCTAATTCTTTTGAGTTTTTGTCTTATGCGTTTAGATTTTTGCATTTAGCCTTACTAAGTTCCGGTTCCTAGCCACAATGCACCCCCAATACTATTTTGTTCGGCACCAGTTACAGTTGACAATACATTTACTTCTTCTCTCCAGCGTAATACTCCCATCAAAGCCATTATCAGTGCCTCCTTGTATTGTACCAGTCGATCATGCGGAACAACAATATTGATTTCTTCTTCGTTCAATAATATCTTTAATCTTTCTATTAAAAATGTATTGAACGCTCCCCCACCTGTAATCAGCATTTTTTTATTTATCATGGTAATTTCATTATTTATAATGGCTTCCTTTATTTGCAGCGTAACATGTTCTACATAAGTTCTTACTGCATCTTCTACAGCGATACCTGCATTTTTAATTATTGGATAAATTCCCCTTGTACTAAATTCGTTAGACAATGATTTTGGCCCACGTTGCTTGTAATAATCAAGGGAATTTAATTGTTGCAATAAATTTTTATCTACATTTCCAGAGGAAGCAATTGCACCACCTTCATCATACACCAAACCCTTTTCAGCAGCCAGCATATTTAATATTCTGTTAGCCGCACAAACATCAAATGCAATAAAATTTCCAGCTTGGTTTATAGAAAGATTGGCGATACCGCCGATGTTTAGAAAATACTGATAATCTTGAAATAATAATTTTTCACCGATAGGAACAATCGGAGCTCCCTGACCGCCAAAAGCTACATCCATAGTACGCAAGTCGCTCACAACAGGCAATTTTGTTACAGCCGCAATTGCCGCACCATCACCCAATTGTGCGGTCATTTTTAGATTGGGTAAATGAAAAGTAGTATGCCCGTGTGAGGCAATTAAATTCACCTGATGTTGCAAATTATTTTTCTCAATAAATACATTTATTTTATTGCCAATATAATGACCGTATTCTGTATGCAGCAATTGATAATTACGTGCAGACAAATCAGTTGCTGTCAATAATTTTTCTCTCCATTCTTTATCATATTCCAAACAACTAGCTGCTATAATTTCATAAGACCATTTACCACCAGTTTCAGTAAGTTCCGTAAAAGCTATGTCCAATCCATCAAGTGAACTGCCACTCATTATTCCAATTGCCCTATAAATCATGTTTTTTTGAAATTTAAATTCTTATTTTTACAACTAAGGTTAGTAGTGCAATTTCAAATTTCAAATTCAAAGTTTCAAAATTTATATTCATGGTAATTAATCTCAGCGACCAGCATTCCTTGATAAGTAATTGGGTGAGCGAATTAAGAGATGTTGAAGTACAAAATGATAGGATGCGTTTTCGCAAAAACCTCGAAAGAATTGGAGAAGTAGCCGCATATGAAATAAGTAAAACTTTAGCCTGGAAAGAAAAGGAAATTACTACACCGTTAGGCATAGCAAATTGTAAAGTACTCCTGGTTCAGCCCGTACTGGCAACTATTTTAAGAGCCGGACTAGGGTTACACAACGGATTACTAAATTATTTTGATAATGCAGAAAATGCATTCATCACTGCCTATCGTAAACACAAACCTGATGGCACTTTTGATATAAGCATTGAATACTTGAGTTGCCCTGAAATAGATGGAAAAGTGGTAATAATAAGCGACCCAATGATTGCTACCGGAGCATCTTTAGTAAAAGCTATACAATACCTGAAAGCAGAAGGCGTTATAAAGAAAATACACATTGTTTGCGCTATTGCTTGTACTGTAGGTATTGAGTTTGTGTTAAGAGAACAACCTAAAGCAACTATTTGGTGTGGTGATATTGATGATGAAATTACAGCAAAAGGTTATATTGTACCAGGTTTAGGTGATGCCGGTGATTTAGCATTTGGACAAAAAATACAATCCTAAAAGTTTGACTTACATTATTAAAAAAATAGTTGCGTATACATCTAAAATTATTTAATAAATAGCTTTATAATTGATTACGAATTTTTTACAGTAACCTGTACCGTTTTATACAGCAAAAGGTTATCTTTAATATTCCGAATTACCATTTAAAATGAGAAAATTAGTTTTAATTACCTGTACACTACTATTTACTATATTAGTTAAAGCACAGGATCCCCACTTTTCACAATTTTTTGCTTCGCCGCTAACTTTAAATCCAGCTTTTACTGGAAAGTTTGATGGTCAATGGCGGGTTGCTGCAAACCACAGAGATCAATGGCCTTCCATTCCAAAAGCTTATGTAACTACCAGCGCTTCTATAGATTTTGGTATTTTAAAAAATAAAATTCCTGAAGGGGATGTATTTGGCATTGGCATTTCAGGCTTGAGCGACCAAAGCGCTGATGCTGCCTTAAAATTAAATTATGGTTCCCTGTCTTTAAGTTATCACAAGGCTTTGGATGAAGATGGATACAATACCATTGGAGGAGGTTTTCAAGCTACCTATTCAAGTGCTATTTTAGATTTTACTAAATTAACTTTTGAAGATCAGTTAACACAAAACGGATTTACAGGAACCACGGCAGAAAACCTCAATAATGGAAACAATCAAAATTACTTTGATTTAAATGCAGGGCTTTTGTATTCAGGTTCTACCAACGGTATTAATAATTTTTACCTCGGTACTTCCATTTATCATATTAATAAACCAAGCTTAAGTTTTATTGATAAAACCTGGAATTTATCTTCCAGAATGACAGTGCATGCAGGAGGTTCTTTTCCAATAGGCAACAATCTTTCTGTGTTTACATCCGCTATTTTTCAGTTTCAAAACAAAGCTACCGAAACTGTATTGGGAGGTGCTTTAGCAGCTAATCTTACACAAGATGACAATAACCCGGTAAGTGTTTATTTTGGCTCGTGGCTAAGGATTAGCGATGCAATTATACCTTACATTGGTTTAGAAATAAATGGCTTACGAATTGGTGCCAGTTATGATATTAATACCAGCAGCCTTAAAGCAGCTACCAGCAGCAGGGGCGGTTCGGAGTTTTCTCTAATCTACATCAAAAAAGCAGCTACAAAATCAACAGGTATTCCCTGTCCTAAATTTTAAAGTTGCTGGTTTTGATTTGTTATTTCAATAAAATATATTACTGAACAGGCTTTCCACTTACATATTTATTTCCCTTTATATAAAAACGATATGGTAATAATGCATCCTCTCCGGCATAATCTACACCAATGCGCTTACTACTTCCAATTTGATCTTCAGCAATAAAATTATCAGCTGACATTATACAAATATTTTCGCCCAGTAAATTTTCTCCTGAATAAATTTTATGTATGCCGAGCGCTTTGGCCACATTGCCAGGCCCTTTAGTTATTGTAGCATCTGTACATTTCTTTCCAGTTCGCTCAGTCATTGTATGTATACCTTCCAATGGTTCTACTGCTCTTATTAAAACAGCATCTGGAATTTCTTTTTTATTTGTAACAATATTAAACATTTGGTGAATGCCGTAACAAATATAAACGTACACTGTTGCCGGTTGCGCATACATATGCTCGTTACGTTGTGTCCGTTTCCCTTGCCACGCATGAGATGCTTTATCTGTAATTCCAATATAAGCTTCGGTTTCTACAATCTTTGCTGTTGTTATATATCCATCAAAATTTGTTTGTATTATTTTGCCAAGTAATTCACGGGCAATTTGTACTACATTTTTACGCTTATAAAATTCAATCGTTAATTTCTTCAACTTATCTGTACTTTTAAATACAAATTTATATTTAATCAGGCATCCTATAAATAATCATCGATAATCAATAACCTTGAATAATTAAGCATGTTAAAAGATATCATCATAGCGATACAGTCTTATCTGGAAGCACATCGGTTTATTGTAAAGCATCGATTATGGAAATGGATTTTAATACCCGGAATACTTTATTCAATTTTATTTTGTGCAGGTATTTATCTTTTTTGGATCAGTAGCGGACAAGCCATAGATTCTCTTTTTTCAATTACAGGATTTAAAAAATGGATGTACACTATAGAAGGAAGCTGGTTAAAATTTCTTTTTATTTTTGGACAGGTAATTTTACAACTGGTGCTGTTGCTTTTTTATTTTTCGCTTTTTAAATTTTTATTTTTAATAATTGGTTCACCCTTATTTGCCTATCTAAGCGAAAAAACAGAAGCTATTATGGAAGGCAGAGATTACCCTTTCAGTTTTGCACAATTGCTACAAGATATTGCACGTGGCATAAAATTAGCTTTGCGAAATGCCCTTTGGCAAACCGTGTACACGTTGTCTATTTTAATATTATCATTTATTCCTTTAATAGGTTGGTTTACGCCACTAATTGCATTGATTATTGAATGTTATTATCTGGGATTTGCCATGTTGGATTATAGTTGTGAAAGAAATAAATTATCAACATCCCAAAGCATAGATTTTATAGGTAAACATAAAGGCCTTGCTATTGGGAATGGCATTGTTTTTTACCTTATGCATGCTGTAATTATTGTAGGATGGATATTGGCACCAAGCTATGCAGTTGTTGCTGCTACCATTAGTTTTTATAAAACAAAGCCAGCAATTTTATGAGTTCAACAGTATATTTAATTCCATCAGTGTTGGATGAAATGGCCATTAATACAATACCATTATACATTGTAGCTGCACTTAAGGATTGCCAGGTAATTTTTGCAGAAAACGAACGTACTGCCCGACGTTTTTTAAAAAGTATTTGTAAAGAAATTGTAATAGATGACTTTGAATGGTTTACCATTCATAAAGCAGAAGAGGAACAAAAAAACAGTTTGCGGCAAAAGATAAAAGAGCATAAAAATATCGCTATCATAAGCGAAGCAGGTTGCCCCGGCATTGCAGATCCAGGACAAATATTGATTGAGCTTGCACAGCAAATGAATATTAAAGTAAAACCTTTGGTAGGTCCAAGTTCAATTTTACTAGCCTTAATGGCAAGTGGTATGAATGGACAACAATTTGAATTTGTTGGTTATCTGCCTATTGATAATGGTGAAAGAATTAAAGTGATTAAGGAGTTGGAAACTTTATCTCAAAAAAAAAGAAGTACCATTATTTTTATTGAAACGCCTTACCGCAATAACCAACTAATTGAAACGCTTTTAAGAACTTGTAAGTTAACAACAAAAATTTGTATTGCGGCAGAACTAACCGGCACCAATGAATTTGTAAAAACAAAAACCGTTAGTGATTGGAAAAATGAAAAAAACGACTTTCATAAAAAGCCAGTTATATTTTTACTATTAGCTGTGTAAATATTATTTACCGAACGATGGCTTTCATCATTATAATCTTATCAACAATAAATGGACTAAAGCCTCTCCAAGGCAATGATCCTTTGTATTCTTTATAATGCAGATCAAAATAATTGCCGCTATTGTTCATCAATATATTTGCAATACTGTCATTTGTTACAGAAAATTCAAATTCGTAAGATTGAATGCCCCCAATAGTTTGTGCACGAAAACCAGATTGTATTAATTTACCTTCATATGTTTTAAAAATATTTCCTTTTTTTACAACATAATTCAGTTCGCCAGATTTTACGCCTTCTCCAAATACATAATAAAATTGCCACCAAAAAATAAAGGCAAATACTACAATTGTTATAAATGCAAACCAACGAATAAATTTAATAAAACCACTGGTCTTTTTAGGTTGCAAAGCTGCAGATTTAAAATCTTCCATATTAATTTTTAAGTTTATTACAATCCGTATTTATCAACCAAATAAATTAATGCTGCCATACTTAGCGCACCTAAATTCAGTTCTCTTTTACTTACATTTTCAAAAACATCGCTGCTAGCATGATGCACATCAAAATAACGCTGACCATCAGGTTTTAAACCAGCAAGTGCCGCGCCAACTTTTTTAAGCGGTCCTACATCTGAGCCACTACCTCCTGCGGCTAGGTCATATACGCCATAAGGATAAAATAAATTTTTCCATTGTAGAACTTTGTTTATCTGGGCTTCATTCATATCCAGGCCAAAGCCACGTGGTGTAAATCCACCTTCATCACTTTCTAATGCAAACACATGTTGCTCTTTATTTTTTTCTGAAAGCTCCACGTATTTCTCGCCCCCACGGCCACCATTTTCTTCATTCATAAACATCACCGCCCTTATTGTTCTTTTGGGTTTTACCCCTGTAGCTTTTAGGGCTCTTAAAACTTCAATACTTTGTATACATCCTGCACCGTCATCCTGTGCCCCCTCTGCCAAATCCCAACTATCTAAATGGCCTCCAACAGTTATGATTTGTTGTGGAAATTCACTACCTCTAATTTCACCCACCACATTGTAAGAAATAGTATCCGTCAACATTTTACTTGTATTGGTAAAGGAGGCCTTTAATGGCAATTTTAATTTCAATTGTTTGCTTAACCATTCCGCATCATTAGTACTAATTGCTACCGCTGGAATTTTAGGGAATGAATCATTGTATGCCATTACTCCTGTATGAGGAAAATCATCAGTATTGCTTGCTAAAGAGCGAACCATTAAGCCAATTGCACCATAGCTTGCTGCTTTTGAAGCTCCCGCCCATCTTGAAATTCCACTTTCTCCATATGCCCTGAAAGTATTAATATAAGTTGGGTTCATTGCAAAATTTAAGAAAACAATTTTCCCCTTAATAATTACAGTACCCAATTGCTCTAATTCTGTAAAACTTCTTACCTCAATTACCCCGGCACTAATTCCCTTTTTCCCAGTACCGTTAGAGTTCCCCAAAGCACACAAATGCAACGAATATTTTTCTTGGTTCGCAATCTGTATAAATCCCTTTTCTTTTTCGCCCCTAACCCAATGCGGCACCATACAAGGCTGCAGGTAAACAGTATCGGCACCGGCTTCTTTTAACATTCTTGCAGTTGCTTCTACAGCCTTTTGAGCTTTCGGCGATCCAGATAATCTTGGTCCTATTTTTTTACATAAAAAACGCAGGTTTTCGTAAGCCTGACCATTACTCATTACTTCATCCGAAATTTTTTTGATCGCAATAGAATCTTCTGTTTGCGCTAAACAAATAAATTGACTTAATAAGATAATAAATGTCAATGCAGCTTTTTTTAACATAATCTTAGTTGAATTAACAAACATACTGATTTAGGTGTAATACAAATATAATGAAGCAACTAATTTATTAAATTATTGTCTAAATTATAATTGCTGCAGTGAGCTTGATAAAATCAAAGTTAAAATAAATTGACATTATTATAATGTTGAAGCAGAATATAGTATGGTTAATAAATCAGTAAATTGCAGCTAAATTAAAATTGCTGCTAAAAATATAGATTATGAATATTGCAATTGTTTGTTACCCAACTTTTGGCGGCAGTGGTGTACTGGCAACAGAATTAGGAAAAGCCCTGGCCGACAAAGGGCACTATATACATTTTATTACCTACCAACAACCTGTAAGATTAAGCCATTTTCACGCAAATATATTTTATCATGAGGTAAGGGTACCAACTTACCCTTTGTTTGATTACCCACCTTATGAAACGGCCTTATCAAGTATGATGGTGGATGTAATTACTAATAACAATATCCAGTTGCTTCATGTACATTATGCTATTCCTCACGCTTCAGCAGCCTACATGGCTAAACAAATATTAGCTAAAGAAGGTAAAAACATACCAGTAATTACCACTTTACATGGCACTGATATTACACTGGTTGGCAGAGATAAAACCTACCGCCCTGTTGTTACTTTTTCAATGAATGAAAGCGACATTCTTACCGCAGTTTCTAATAACCTGAAAGAAGAAACTTATAAAAACTTTGCAATTGAAAAGGAGATTGAAGTAATTCACAACTTTGTAGATGTAAAACGTTTTAATAGAAAACCTGTTGATGCATTTAAAAAATTAATTGCCCCTAATGGAGAAAAAATAATTGTACATGCTAGTAATTTTCGCAAGGTTAAAAGAGTAGAAGATGTGGTAAAAGCTTTTTTATTGATCAATGAAAAAATTCCTTCTAAATTATTATTATTAGGTGATGGACCGGAACGTTCACCTATTGAAGCTGCAGCAAGGGACAGCAATGCATCTGATGGGATTAAATTTTTAGGCAAACAAGAGCAAATGGAGGATATATTACCCATTGCAGATTTGTTTTTATTAACAAGCGAATATGAAAGTTTTGGTTTAGCAGCATTAGAAGCTATGGCTGCTGAAGTACCTGTAATATCGACCAATGCAGGTGGCTTACCAGAAATAATTATTGATGGTGATTGTGGCTATATGAGTAATGTAGGTGATGTAGAAGACATGAGTAAAAATGCAATACTAATTTTAAAAGATAAAGCAACACACAACCGATTTAAAGCAAATGCGCTTGCCCAAGCAAGAAAATTTGATATAGAAAATATTGTACCCCAGTATGAAAAATTATATCAACGCTTAATTTAATAGCTAGCGGCGTCTTAGCCAAACTTCAGGATTGACTTCGCTCTTTTCATTTTGAATCATAAGGTCCATTGCACCTATGCCATCTAAATTAGCCGCAACTTTTCCTATTGTCTGACCAGTTTGAACCGTTTGCCCTTTGGTTAAATTTACACCAGATAAATTACTATAACCCGTAAAATAACTACCGTGCTTTACTACCACCATTTGTACATCATCATAATTATTTACCAATACAACTTCTCCACCAAAAATTACTTTTACCGGAGAGCCGATTTCACAACCAATAGAAATACCCTGGCTAATAATTTCAAGGCCACCAACTTTGTTAGGTCCGTAATGCAATAAAGTATAGCCTTTATCAACTGGCCATGGAAGCAGTCCTTTGTTTTTTATAAAATTATTATTTAAAGCTATCTCAGCATTTGTATTTAAGAATACTTCTCCCGGAGTTGCAGATGCAGGCGTTACTTTTCTTGGTGCCTTTTCTATTGGCTTGGCATTGGCCTTATCTAAGCTATTGTTGGTGTTGTTATTTTTAGCAGCCTTCGTTTCTGCCTCCCTAATTTTTCGTTCTGCATTTACTTTAGCTGCGGTTTCCCTTTTTGCTTCTTCAACTGCTCTTCTAATTGCTGCTGTAATCGCATTGCTTACTTTTAGCATTTGCTTTTTTCTGGCTGCCACCTGGCTATTTAATTCCTTTCCTTGTGCTTTTAATAGCTTAACTACCTGGTTCTTTTCTTCTTGCTGGGTTTGTAAAATATCTACTTCTTTTCCTTTAATCTGTAACACCGCACTTTTCTTTTTCTTATTACCGCTTAATTCATTTATTCTATTTTTTAATATCTCCTGGGTACGCAAAATATTTTCACCTTGCATTTCCCGGTAACTTCTATAACTTTTTAAATACGTTATTCTTTTGATGGCATCATTAAAACTGGAAGCAGAAAATATAAAATTTAAGAAGTCGGAGTTACTCCTGTTCTTGTAAGAATAAATCATACTTTTCGCATAATCCTGCTTAAGTGTATCCAGCAGTAACTGCATTTTATTAATGTCACGCTGAGATTTATAAATATTGTTATCCAATATATTGATATCTCTGTTTATATTTTCAAGTACATTTTCCTGTAAGCTTAATTTTTTATTAATCAAGGCAAGCGAACTGATATTCTCTTTGGTAGTTTTCTTATTTTTATTAAGTAGATCTTGGGTTTCTTCTATTTCTCTTTTCAACTGCTGGCGTTGCTTTTCCAGATCCTGCTGTTCTTTTGAGGCAGGCGATTGTGCAATCACAGCTAGGCTAAAAATAAATATTGAAAGAAAGGTGAAAACAATTTTAATCATGTGCTGAATTTACTGGATAAACAAAAATACTATTCAGTATGTAAATAACAGTTTGAGTAAAGCAAACAGTTATGCATAGTTACAAATAACGGCTACTTCAATTTATAATTTTTGGGAATATTAAATATTATAGTCAATTCTTTGTTAAACTCCCACTGTTTAAAATTTAGTTGAATGTCTAATTTGTTTTTTTCTGAAACAGTTATTTCGCGGTAAGTTGAAAAATTAAGACCATTATTACTTTCAAAATTATTGTACGTTATATCGGCAGTTCGATTATGATTGATGTCGACATCATCCAGCTTACTATGAACCAAATAATGATTATTTTTATCTATTGTTAATAAATTTTTAAAATATTTCCCTACCGTAGCCAACAAAATTTTTGATTCAGATTCTTTATAACTCACCACACTATCATCTAAAAAAACAGGGTTGCCTACTAATAAATTTTGTAAGGTTTTAAAATCAAAAGGTATTTCTGTTACTTCCTGCAAATAATCAATTGAACGATATTGCACCTTCTTATTTATTTTATCCAGAACAAAAACACTGTCTTTATTTACCAATACTCTAAATGCCTCGATATTAAAAACAGTAGCATATCCCGATATCCAGATAAGACTATCCTTTAATATTCGTACATAAGCCGTAATATTTGGCTGATTCCCTTTATTGTTTTGGTAATCAACTTTTATTTTGGCAGAAAATGTTTTAAAATCAATTTGCTTACTGTGTACATTGGATAATACATTTTTTACCATTAAAATAGAATCATCAGCCGATGAGTTTGTAATAAGTACAGATACAGAATCTTTTTTTGAAACAGAAGCCTGGATTTTTTTTGCTGTTCTGCAACTACTGGTAGCAATTGTAGCGAGCAAACTAAAAGTAATTAAGTGCCTGCTAAATAGCCAAGAAATACTGAATTTCATTTTTTATGGATTTTTATTTTTTGCCGGTGTGTCCAAAACCTCCCTCGCCCCTCGTTGTTGAGTTTAATTGTTGTACCACCATCAAATCAGCCTTTGTAACTGTTGCAATAATCATTTGGGCAATTCTATCTCCGTGATTAATTATTTGAGGCTCGATACTCAGGTTAATCAATATAACTTTTATTTCACCTCTATAATCACTATCGATCGTACCGGGCGTATTTAAACAAGTAATCCCCTGTTTAATTGCAAGCCCACTTCTTGGTCTTATCTGTGCTTCGTATCCATCAGGCAGTTCTATAAATAAACCCGTTGGTAACAATGCACGTTCCAATGATTGCAATACAACCGGTTGCTCCAGATTGGCCCTTAAGTCCATTCCCGCTGATCCTTCGGTGGCATAAGTGGGCAAATCGTTGTTAGATTGATTAACAATATTAATCTCTATATTTTGCATGGGAGCAAAGGTAATGATGTGAATAAGATTTATAGCAGTAAGGTAAATTTTAACAAGCTTTCTACTACTTATTTTTGTAATAAGATAGTAGCATAAGCCACTAATCCTTCTTCTCTGCCCACAAAACCCATTTTTTCTGTAGTCGTTGCTTTAATAGAAATATCATTTATTGGTAATGAAAGTATATCTGCAATAACCTGTTGCATGTGTGGAATATACTCTTTTATTTTAGGTGCCTGCAAGCAAAGGCTGCTATCGATATTTACAATACTGTACCCTTCTTTTTTAATAAGCTCAAAACTTTTTTTTAATAAGATTTTACTATCAATATTTTTAAAAGAATCATCTGTATCCGGAAAATGTACACCAATATCACCAAGGCATGCAGCTCCAAGCATGGCGTCGCAAATAGCATGTAATAATACATCAGCATCACTATGTCCCAAAGCTCCTTTATTATGCTCAATTTTTACACCGCCCAACCAAAATTCCCTTTCAGTAACCAATTGATGAAAATCAATACCAAAGCCAATTCGCAAACTCATTGTATGTTTTTTTAACTGAAGACTAAGAACAAATATACGATTGTAAAAACAAAAGCGTTCTGACATAAGTCAGAACGCTTTTAAACACGATTTGTTCTTAATTATTTAGCATTCTCGCCAGCACCTCCAAAATCAAAAATAAGACTAAAGCGCAATGTATTTGATAAAGGGTTGCGGTTAACGCCATTACCAGAAGGCAAGAGATAAGAGAAGTTTAAGCCAAACGTTTCATATTTTAATCCGGCACCCACTGTAAAATATTTTCTATTGCCTTTGGCTGGATTTTCGTAAAAATAACCTGCCCTTAAAGCAAATTGATTTTGATACCAAAACTCCGCTCCTGTTGAAA
>JANXSK010000243.1 GCA_025352695.1 Ferruginibacter sp.
CAACTGCAAAACATCCAGACCGGAACATCGTGAAAGCTATTTACCCAAGAAAATCCAGTATCACCGCAGCATTCACAATCGATAACTGTTGGCTCGTCTTCTGCATGAGCTATATTTAGTATATGAACAGGGCGATCCAAAACAAGTCCGTCAGGTACATAAATATAAATTCCATTGTGAGCGAAGGCGGTATTTAATACCATAAAGGAATTATTTGCTTCGCTTGCCCATTTATTCAAGTATTCGGAAGCTGTTGTTTTTGTCAGTCTACCTTCTTCCAAACCGGAGGAAATATCATGTATGATAATTTTTTTTGATAATTCGTCCGTTGATGAAAGCACTTTATTGTATTTGCCATTCACAAAAACCAGCAGGTATGTATCCAGGCCTTCAAAAAGGAAAGGGCTTATATCCGCTGTTGTTATATTAACAAGTTTAGGCTGATGGTATTGAGGCTGAAGTAACTCAGCAACATTAGTATATTTCCAATCCTCATTTCTCCTGGTTGGAAAATCCACATCATTACTTAACCGCTGTATCGCCGTTTTTTGTATAGTATGCCCTGCATAATCTTTCTGCCCGTTTAACGAGTTTTCATATAAACGAAACAGCTCAATAAACTTTTCCCTGCTATCTTTTTTATCCGTTGTAATTTGGTTTGTCATACTTATACTTTTTTCTTTTTTAACTGTTGATTGTTCTGCCATTTCATTGGCTCATTATCACATTGGCACCTTTTTAAATTAAATGGTTATTAATGCTTCTACTTCTTCTTTTATCCAATCGTATCCTTTTTCTTCCAGCTTCAAGGCTAAATTTTTGTCGCCAGATTTAACGATTCTTCCATTGTATAGCACATGAACAAAATCGGGAATAATATAATCGAGTAAGCGTTGGTAGTGCGTAATTACTATGAAAGCGTTTTCTTTTGTTCGCAACTGGTTCACACCATTGGCAACTATTTTCAGGGCGTCAATATCAAGTCCCGAATCAGTTTCATCTAATACTGCAAGCCTTGGTTCCAGTACAGCCATTTGTAAAATCTCATTGCGTTTCTTTTCTCCGCCTGAAAATCCCTGGTTTAGAGATCGGCTCAAAAAATCATCTTCCATCTCCACCATTTTTGCCATCTTCTTGATAAAACTTAACATTTCCTTTCCGTTCAGCTCTTTCTTCTCCTGATGTTTTCGGACAGCATTAATGGTATGTTTAAGAAAGTTCGCGGTGCTTACACCCGGTATTTCTATCGGATATTGAAACGCTTGAAACACACCTTCTCTGGCACGTTCATCAACAGACAATTCAAGCAGGTCTTTACCCATATAACTAACGCTTCCCTCTGTAACCTCATAGCCTTCACGACCAGCTAAAACGTGTGCCAGCGTGCTTTTACCACCTCCATTTGGCCCCATTATGGCATGCACTTCGCCAGCATTTACTTGAAGGTTAATACCATTTAATATTTTTTTTCCTTCAATTTCTGCGTGTAAATTTTTTATTGTTAACATTTTTTTTATTTAAGATTATAGATTACAAATTGCAGATTGGCAGATTGCTGATTGCAAATTGCTTGTCTTACTTTTTGGTTAATTGATGTTGTTTTAAATATTTTATAAATCCAGCTAATTGTTTACTTGTTGAAATACACTTTTCGTTAATTGTGATATACTCTTCTTCTTTCAAGTAATTTAGCATTCTTGCTATTTTTAATTGTGTTCTTAATTCTCCACATGAGCCTTTTGCTATCACTAGAAAATAAAGGAATTGGTTTTTACTGTCCCTCTCGTATCCTTCAGAAATATTAGAAGGTACAGATACTGCTGATCTCCGAATTTGATCTTTTAATCCGAAATCCTTGGAGAACAATTCTGTATTTGTTAATCGATAAATATCTGTACACAAATTCATACTTAGTTTCCAAACTTCCAGGTCTTCAAATTTTTCAAACGTTGCCATGTAATTTTATAAGTTATCAATTCATTAGTTTGCAATCATCTAATTTGTAATCTGTAATTTTCAATCTGTAATTTGCCAATTTTCAATCTGCAATTTATATTTACCCTACACTACCCTCTAAACTTACAGCAAGCAATTTTTGCGCTTCTACTGCAAATTCCATTGGCAATTCTTTAAATACATCCTTGCAATAGCCATTAACAATAAGATTAATGGCATCTTCCTGTTTCAACCCTCTTTGCATACAGTAATAAAGCTGGTCTTCGCCTACTTTAGAAGTTGTGGCTTCGTGTTCAATTTGAGCGGTATCGTTATCTATTTCGAGATAGGGGAAGGTATTTGCACCACATTTGTCTCCCATTAATAAGGAATCGCATTGGGAAAAATTCTTTGCATTTTCGGCATTTTTTCCTACTTTAACCAAGCCTCTGTACGAGTTATTGCTTCTGCCTGCTGAGATACCTTTGGAAATAATAGTACTGCTGGTGTTTTTACCAATATGCCACATCTTGGTTCCTGTATCAGCTTGTTGCAAATTATTAGTAACTGCAACAGAATAAAACTCACCCGTTGAGTAATCGCCTTTTAGAATACAACTTGGATACTTCCAGGTAATGGCAGAACCTGCTTCAACTTGTGTCCAACTGATTTTCGATCTTACTCCGGCACATAATCCTCTTTTAGTCACGAAATTATAGATGCCGCCTTTTCCATCCTTATCACCTGGGTACCAGTTTTGAATGGTGGAATATTTTATTTGAGCATCGTCAAGCGCTATGAGTTCAACCACTGCCGCATGCAATTGGTTTTCATCTCTCATAGGAGCGGTACATCCTTCCAGATAGCTAACATAACTACCTGCTTCGGCTATAATTAATGTTCTTTCAAACTGCCCTGATCCTTCGGCATTGATACGGAAATAAGTAGATAGTTCCATCGGGCACCTTACGCCTTTTGGAATGTAGCAAAACGAACCGTCAGTGAACACGGCAGAATTAAGTGCGGCATAAAAATTATCAGTGGAGGGAACAACCATTCCCATATATTTTTTTACTAACTCCGGATGTTCTTTTACAGCATCACCAAACGAGCAAAAGATGATACCTAATTCGGCAAGTGCGGTTTTAAAAGTGGTAATAACAGATACACTGTCAATTACTATATCAACGGCCACTCCGGTCAATCGTTTTTGTTCTCCTATTGAAATACCCAGTTTCTCAAAAGTTTTTAATAGTTCAGGATCTGCTTCTTCCAGGCTGTTGAGTATCTTTTTCTGTTTAGGCGCAGCATAATAAATGATGTCCTGGTAATTTATTGGAGGATATTTTACATTCGGCCATTTAGGTTCAGTCATATTCTCCCAATGCTTAAAGGCTTTTAAACGCCAATTAAGTAACCATTGAGGTTCATCTTTTTTAGAAGATATTAATCGAATGATATCCTCATTTAAACCTTTTGGAATGAGTTCAGTATCAATATTAATGGTAAAGCCATATTTATAATCACTCCTGGTGTAATCTTCAAGGGTTGCTGTGGATGATTCTTTACTCATGATTTTTAGAATTTTTGGTGTTCAACTTTAATTTTCAATTGTAAAGGTAGACAAAAATATTAAATCTATACTAAAGAGTATAGATTAATTTGTACAAAATAGTATACTGTTTAAAGTAGGTAAAAGTTGATACAATTATTTAAAACACTATTGTCCAATGTGTATATATTTTGCTATTGTTAAGTTCTTGGGTGATGAATGGAAGGGTTAAAACTTCAATCCCAAAAGCGGCTGCGGACCTATGCCTTTGCGCTGCATAAGTACTTTGAACTTGTTACCCATATCAACAAGCAGGGTATACGAAAGAAAAGCCTCTTTCTTAACCATTTTCATTATATCGTTTTCCTGGTCTATTGTTTTTATCAGGTAATCTTTAAATCCCAGTGCTACCAGAAAATGAGTTTGGGTTGTGAGCCCGCAACAGGTCAGTCCGTTTTTTAAACCCCAATGGCACAAGGCCGAAAAATTTACATGAGCTGTAATGTCCTGTTTGCCTATATCATGGTAAGGATTTTCATTAACCTGGTGTTGATTATAGCATACAACTGTACCGCAATTCCTCCGCTGACTATACAATTCTGCAGAAGAACAACCATAATCTATCGTTAGGAGCCAACCTTTTTTTAAGGATACACCTATTTCTTTTAGCCATTCCTGAACTTCAAGATTTATCTCCGTACGAAAACCTTTAGGTAACTGCACATCCAGTTCGGCCATATATTCTTTAAGCACTTTACTTGCAGGTTGCAGCAATTCAACAAAACCATTATTGTACCCCACAAATACTTCCATTAAATCCTCTTCCATTACTACCTGGTGTACTGAAAAGTTATCTATTAGCTCATTCGATAAAACACATCCTGTAATTGCAGGAATTTCATGAATACTATTATGCCAGCTTACTTTTTCATGCAGGTGTGTTTGCTGCCTTTGCTTCATAACTGCACTTTTTTCAATTATGCGGTAACAAAGCCCATCATATAATTTTTTATTGCTTTTAAGATAATCAAGAATATCATGGCAAAGAATTCCTGTACCTGCTCCATACTCCACAATGGTAAATGCTTCTTCGTCTATTATACGCCACATTTGCTCTATTTGCCTGGCAATCATCGCTCCAAATGCAGACGTAAGGTGGGGGCTTGTATAAAAATCCCCCTCTTTTCCTATTGTGATTTTCAAAGCATTATAATATCCTAGTGCAGGATAATAAAGAGACATTTCCATAAAATCGTGAAAAGAAATAGCCCCTTCTTTTTGTATTTTCTGTATGATAATTTTGGAAAGCAACATCACATTATTTAGTATTATTTGCAGCTTTAAGCAATTGCCGTTGTTGATTTTGCGAACAAAATATTTAATCCTAAAACAATTACAAATTAAAAATTACGGGTCCTTTATGCAAAGGCCATTCAACCCGTCCGAAAGGTGTTCAGACGGGCGGGACTTCCCACCTTCACATGATTTCGTACTTCTTTATTACCGCCCAATAATCTTTTCCGTATGCAACAAAAATTTCTTCGCCTGCAGCAATATCCTGTTTAGCAGTAATAAAAACTTGCTTGCCATCAACAATATATTCTGAATTGTTTTTGATGCCCTTGATTTTTTTAAATCCACTTCCGTCATTGGCATAATGAGCAAATGCTTTACTACCTTTTGCATCAATCACATGGTTGCAATTGATATAATAGATATAAGCATTATTTCCATCATCATGATCTGCATCTTTCCATGTAGATATCTTTCCTAAGTATTCAGTGATGCGGCTGCCATTTGGTATTATTTTTTTTGTAAATAGTCCTTTGCCTGTTCCGGGTATGGTAGAGTTTTTAATAACAAGTATATTATCTAAACAATCCATTTTTATTTTTTGTGAAGGTAGTCTAACGCATCCTATGATTATGCACGCTATATTTTGTAATAAATTTTTATATCCGAAAATCTTTGTGGCGATTTAAATTGAAATTAGTGTTGTCCGAGATAATTTAAAATAAGGGAGGTTTTATGGCCACCCTTTATCAACTTTGTAGTTACCACACAAACAATGTTGATATGGACAAAACTACTACTTATCTCGGACAGCCGATATTCACTCAAGTACTTACTTTGATAGACACCTC
>JANXSK010000001.1 GCA_025352695.1 Ferruginibacter sp.
AAACTGATGCAAAGGGAATTGTTTTTAAAACAATCCGGGCACCAGGTAATTAGCCAGTTTGAGTAACAAATTGTTGTTATAAATTAAACACCACTAAATCCTTTCAAATAAAATTATCCAGAAAATGAAAGTTGTAATACTTGCAGGTGGCCTCGGCACACGCCTTAGCGAAGAAACCGCATTAAGGCCAAAACCTATGGTAGACATTGGTGATAAGCCTATTCTGTGGCATATCATGAAGATTTATGCTGCACAGGGTTTTAATGAATTTGTAATCTGCCTCGGTTACAAGGGGTATATTATCAAAGAATATTTTGCTAATTATTTCCTGCACCAGTCCAATGTTACCATCGATCTTGCCACCAATACCATTAAGACACTACAGTCCCAGGCGGAGCCCTGGAAAATAACGTTGGTAGATACCGGCAAAGAAAGTATGACAGGTGGCCGCATTAAAAGAGTGGCGCCATTTATTGGTAATGAACCCTTTTTGCTTACCTACGGAGATGGCGTAAGTAATGTGGATGTAACTAAACTTTTGGCGCACCACAAGGAGTCAAAAAAAATGGTAACCGTTACCGCAGTGCAGCCCACAGGCCGTTTCGGCGCTTTAAATTTAACTGAAAAAGATGCCGTATTTTCTTTTTTAGAAAAACCAAAAGGCGATGGTGCCTGGATCAACGGTGGCTTTTTTGTATGTGAGCCGGAAGTGTTTAATTATATTGATGGCGATGCAACTATTTGGGAAAGGGAACCCATGGAAAAAATAGCAGCCGAAGGGCAAATGAGTGCCTACAAACATGATGGTTTTTGGAAACCCATGGATACATTACGGGATAAACAAGAGCTGGAAGCTGACTGGAATGGCGGTAAAGCTGCCTGGAAAATTTGGTAACTTATTATGTGCAAAATTTAAATTACTGTTGATATAAATGAATCTGTCTGATTGCTTTAAGGGCAAACGTGTTTTCCTTACCGGTCATACCGGCTTTAAGGGTAGTTGGTTATTAACCTGGTTACACCAATTGGGTGCAGTTGTAAAAGGATATGCGCTTGCGCCGCAAACATCCCGGGATCTTTACCTTTCCATAAATGGAGATGCAATGTGTGAGAGCGTGATTGCAGATATCCGTGATGCCGCAAAGTTGAAAGCTGAAATAATTAATTTTCAGCCCGACTTTGTTTTTCACCTGGCGGCCCAGCCGTTGGTGCGACTTTCTTACGAAATATCCTTGGATACTTTTGCCATAAATGTCATGGGTACAGCGCATGTACTGGAAGCGCTTCGTTATCTTGAAAAACCTTGTGTAGCTGTGATGATAACTACTGATAAAGTGTACCACAATAAAGAACAGCATTATTTTTATAAAGAAACTGACAGGCTTGGAGGATATGATCCTTACAGTGCCAGTAAAGCATCCGCAGAATTAATTATTGATAGTTACAGAAAGTCTTTTTTCAATCCTGCCAAGTATGGGGAGCACGGTAAATCTATCAGTGTTGGCAGAGCGGGCAATGTTATTGGTGGGGGAGACTGGGCAGTTGATAGAATTATCCCTGATATTGTAAGAGCGCTGATTGCCGGGCAACCTGTACTCGTTCGCAATCCAGCAGCAGTACGTCCATGGCAGCATGTATTGGAACCGATAAGCGGTTATCTTACCTTGGCGGCACAGCAGGTACGGCATCCGATAGATTTTGCAGATGCTTTTAATTTTGGTCCTTATACTTCTGATAACCTTACTGTGGAAGCAGTAGTAAAAACGGCGATTCTTTGCTGGGGAGAAGGAACAATAGAAATACCAGCACAAACCGAAGTACCCCATGAGGCACGCCTGTTGCAATTAGATATAACCAAAGCCTGTGAATCGCTGCAATGGCAACCTCAGTTTCTGGCAGAAAAAGCCATAAAATTCACCGTAGAATGGTACAAGGAATATATTGCCGAACCTACCAACGCACTTACTAATACCATCGAACAAATTAATTACTTCAACAATAATCAAAAATGAAAATTTGTATTATTGGCACCGGTGGTTTTTTATCAAAAGCAATCATTGAACATTTTTCAAAAGAAGCCATTGAGCTTTTTTTGGTTGGAAGAACAAAACCAGCAGGCGTTGCAGTCAACCAATTTTGCCAGATAGATTTATTGGCAGATCAATTACCATTAGATAAAATTGCAGCTTGTGATGTAATCATTTATGCAGCAGGATTAGGGGTTCAATCCGCGGATAAAGTAAATAATGAAGATATTTATGCAATCAATACATTTATTCCAATTAAGCTTTGCGAAGGTTTAAATAAAATTATTTTTAAAGGACTATTTATCTCGTTTGGTTCTTATTTTGAAATTGGAAGTGTTGATATTTCGAAATCTTTTACAGAGGAAGATATCATTCATTCGAGGGCTGATGTGCCCAATGTGTATTGTTTCTCAAAAAGAATGTTGACACAATACTTTCATTTTACAAAATTTGAATTCAATAACTACCATTTTATTCTACCAACAATTTATGGTAGCAATGAAAACCCCAATAGAATAATACCCTATACAATTGATGGTTTTAGATACAATCGGCCACTTCAATTTACAGCAGGTACCCAGGTTAGGCAATATCTTTTGATAGAGAATGCAACTACATTGATTTTAAATTGTATTAAAAAAATGATACCCGCCGGCATCTATAATTTTCCATCAGCAGAAAGCCTTACTATTAAAGAGTTGGTTAAGTTGATAGGGAATGAATTTGGTGTAGCGGTTCCAGAGGAATCATTCGAAAAAATAATTCGTTTGGATAGTAGCATGCAAGTGCTTCAAATGAATTCAGACAAACTATTAAAACAAATAAATCCTCTTTCATTGGTTACAATGAAAGAATATATAAAAACTACAAAAAACTGATATGATAAAGAATTTAAGTGATGCTGTCCACACTGAATTATTTGAGCAACTACAAACCCGTTTAAGTAAAACAATTGTTCCTGGTGTTGATTATATTCCTGTAACAGGAAAAGTTATTGATCCGATGGATCTGTTGTATGGTGTAGATGCGGTATTAGACGGTTGGCTTACAACCGGCAGGTATGCAGCTGTATTTGAAAGAGATTTAGCCCGTTACTTTGGTAGTCGTTTTTCCTTAGTTGTTAACAGTGGTTCTTCTGCTAATTTAGTAGCCTTTTATGCATTAACTTCTCCTAAACTTGGGGATAGGGCAATTAAACCCTGTGATGAAGTAATTACTGTGGCAGCAGGATTTCCTACCACCGTTAATCCGTTAATCCAATTTGGCTGTGTACCGGTATTTATTGATATAGATATTCCAACTTATAATATCAAAACCGAACTGATTGAAGCAGCCATTAGCCCTAAAACAAAAGCCATTATGCTGGCGCATACATTGGGTAATCCTTTTAATCTTGAGATAGTGATGGCCATTGCAAAAAAATATAACTTATGGGTAATAGAAGATGATTGTGATAGTTTGGGTGCTACATACAATGGCAAAAAGACCGGTAGTTTTGGCGACCTTGCTACCTTAAGTTTTTATCCTGCACACCACATTACGATGGGCGAGGGCGGCGCTGTTTTAGTAAACAATGCAAGCCTGAAAGTGATTGCAGAAAGCTTTCGTGATTGGGGCCGTGATTGCTGGTGCGAACCTGGTAAAGACAATACCTGTGGTAAACGTTTTGATCAGTGTTTGGGAGAAATGCCTTGCGGCTACGATCATAAATACACCTACAGCCACATTGGCTTTAACCTTAAGGTAACGGATACACAGGCAGCTATTGGATTAAGCCAGTTAAAAAAGGCAGATGAATTTGTTGCAAAAAGAAGAGAAAATTTTTCCTTGTTCTATAGTAAAATGAAAGCATTGGAAGAACATTTTATTTTGCCCGAACCAACGCCAAAAAGCAATCCAAGTTGGTTTGGATTTTTACTCACGGTAAGAGCCGGAAGCACTATTGATCGCAACAAATTGGTTAGGTATTTGGAAGAAAATAAAATTGGTACACGCCTGCTCTTTGCAGGTAATTTAACCAAACAACCTGCTTATGCAAATATTAATAAGCGGGTGATAGATCAATTAACCAATACGGATATAATCACTAGTAATTCTTTCTGGTTGGGAGTTTGGCCGGGGCTTCACGAAAATCATTATGATTACATCATCGAGGTTTTAAATAAATATATAAACGTTTAGATGTTGAGTGTGCAAACCTTAATAAACTACATTAATAAATAATAAATGGTAGTTAAGCCTTTTTACGGGTAATAACTTTATTTTTAAAAGTTTAAAAAAAAGGGAAAAGTTTATATATCGTTTTCCATTTGGAAGTTAGTATCATTACAATTTTAAATACTAATTTATTTAGTAAAATAGATGCGTCTTACAGTTATTTACACTTGATTAATTGTAATTTTTTTATTTAATACTCAAGTTTCAGTACATTTTTTAACGGTAAAAAATCAATACCTGATTTGAAACAAGAAAGCAGTACATGCAAAGTGTAAATCGAGTAGCAGTAAATACTGGAATCCTTTATATAAGGATGGCAATTACCGTATTTATTTCGCTTTATGCTACCCGATTAATTTTAGCTGGATTGGGCGTCGCAGATTTTGGATTATTTAATGTTGTAGGTGGAGCTATAGCTATGCTTGGTTTTTTAAATGGTTCGATGGCTTCAGCGAGTCAGCGGTTTATGTCGTTTGCACAAGGTGCCGGAGATGTACATAAACTTAAAAATATTTTCAATGTTAGTATGGTACTCCATCTTATTATTGCTTGTATAGTTTTGTTGGTATTGGAAGGTGCAGGACTTATTTTTTTTAATGGTGTATTAAATATTCCTGCTGATAGAGTAACAACAGCAAAGATTGTTTACCAGTTTATGATTGCAAGTACGTTATTTACTATTATTTCTGTGCCTTACGATGCTGTGATAAATGCCCATGAAAATATGTTGTTGGTGGCTATAGTCGGTATTATTGATGCTGTTTGTAAATTAAGCATTGCTTTTTATATTGTACAAACTAGTTGGGATAAATTAGTAGTATATGGGCTCTTAATGGCACTTCTTTCTGTTTTTTTGCTTGTTATACAACGAATATATTGTCATCGTAAATATATTGAATGTGAAATTCACTTAAAGCGTTATTTCGATAAAAATATTTTTAAGGAAATGACAAATTTTGCAGGTTGGAACCTCCTTGGAAGCGCATCAAGTATGATTGCAGGATATGGATCTGGCATTTTATTAAATCACTTTTTTGGAACCATATTAAACGCTGCAAATGCAATAGCAGGTCAGTTAAATGGTCAATTACTTGCTTTGACAAATACAATGCAAAAAGCACTCAATCCAATGATCACCAAAAGTGAAGGCGGTGGTAATAGAGATCAAATGATAAAAGCCACTTTAAGTGGAAGTAAACTTTCATTTTTAATTTTTGCACTTTTTGGCATTCCTTTTTTAATTGAAACACATTTTATACTCCAATTCTGGTTGAAAAATATTCCACCGTGGACAGTCCTTTTTTGTCAGCTTGGAATTGTTTATACATTAATTCAACAAATTACAATCACATTGGGAACTGCAATTGCTGCAGTAGGTAGCATAAAAAAAATAAATATTTTTAATTCAATTGTAATCACTGTTAATTTATTGGTAGTTTTTATAGTTTTTAAAGCAGGATATAATGCTTCATTTTTACCAATAATATCCATTTTAGTTACGGTGGTGCTGGATTTTATGAAAATTTATTATGCAAAACAATATTGTGGTATTAACTATGCTGTTTTTTTTAATGAAGTATTTATTAAAGTTATTGTAGTGTTTGTTGTATCCTTCTTAATTGGAATGTTGCCTCTTTTTTATATGACACCATCATTTTTAAGATTGGTGTTTGTTTGCCTGCTATCATCTTTAACCTTTGTTATATCTACTTTTCTTTTCGCTTTTAATACTAGTGAGAAAAGAATTATCAACAATTTAATTAAAACAATAATTTCAAAGATAAAATAGTAGCTATAGTTATGAGTAGTCCTAAAGTTAAAATACTTGTTTGTACCCATAAAGTAGCACCATGTTTGAATGATAATGTATATACGCCTATACAATTAGGAAGGGGGGAAGTCGATTATGATTTGGGTTATCGGACAGATCTAGATGGAATTAATATTGGAGATAAACATTTTATTTACTCTGAATATACTGCACAATATTGGGCATGGAAAAATTTAAAGAATATTGATATTATTGGGTTTTGCCATTATCGACGTTACTTTTGTTTAGAAGACAAACGAAATTCATTTAGAGATATAGAAATAATTGAAGAAAAAGATTTGTTCTCTATGAATATTTCAACAAAATCACTGGGCAATATTTTTATGAAATATGATATTATTTTACCCAAAAAAAAAGTATTAATCGAGAGTAATTGGGATAGATATTCAAGAATGAAAGATGACAGAAATTTGAAGATAATAGAAGCAATAATTGAAGAAAAGTATCCAAGTTATTTGTTAAATTTTCACAAGTTACTTAGAGATACCAATAGATTAGAATTATTGTCAATTTTTATAACCCGTTGGGAAATATTTGAAGACTACTGCAAATGGTTATTTTCAATTTTAGAACAAGCAGAAAAATATACTGATCCAGCTAAAAGTACTTTACATGAAGAGAGGGCACTCGCATTTTTAGGAGAACTTCTTTTGCCGGTTTATGTACATACCAATAATCTTAAGGTTAAACATTTGCCAGTGGCTTGGGTAAATCCTAGTGAAAAAAATAAATCCTTTTTTCGCTATTATGCTTCTAATATAAAATCAACAATAAGGTTTTTGTTTAAAATTTAATTATTTACAACTCTTTTCTAATAGAAGAACTTGAACCAATTGAAAAATTATCCGGTAACTGCTACATGAAGTGCAATATCTCACATCGTTTTTATATACAAACCCTGATAATCAGAGAATTTCATCTATAAACAAAATTTTTATGAGTTTGGTTTGTTTATACATTTTAGTGAAAAATTCTAATGCTGAAAGTAGCCGGTGGAATATTGGATTCGGAGTCAGCCGGATTAAAGAAAGTGATAGATGATAAATAAAATAAAAATACTTTTTGATTTGTTTGTTGATGGTTTTAAAGGGATAGTAATGTCATTCTTCTCTTCAAGAAAAGATCGTTATGGGTATTTGGCTGAAACTGCTAATATAAGAACACCTGTCTGGGGGCCTAAGCAAAACATATATATCTATGAACATTGCGGAATCAATGCAGATGCAAAATTTATATGTCAAGTGGGTAAATTTATAATGCGAAGAAACTGTTCAGTTGGTCCAAGTCTTACTGTAATAACTTTTAATCATAAATATACTGTTGTTGGGCAGCGTCCTGAGGCGGACGGGTGGGGTGAACTGGAGGCTAGCGATGTTATTGTTAATGAAGATGTTTGGATTGGAGCAAATGTTACATTATGTCCTGGAACAATTATTGGTCGTGGTAGCATTATTGCTGCAGGAAGTATTTGTGTTAAAAATCAGGTATATCCTCCATATTCAATAATAGGCGGAAATCCATCAAAGTTTATTAAGTTTAGATTGACCTTAGAAGAGCAAATACTACAAGAGCAATTGCTATACAATGAATCAGACCGAATAAATATTGAAATATTAAAGGAAAATTACAATAGTATAAAAAGAATTTAAATGAACACTTGCCCAATATTTGTTAGTTCTTCGGATGCTTACGCTGATTTGTGGCCGCTATTTTTTGATTTATTTAAAAAATATTGGCCAGAATATGAAGGAGTAATTTATTTAAATACGGAAACTAAAGAGTTTAAGTATGAAGGATTAAATATTATTTGTACGCAAGTAGGCAAGAATACTTTTGGAAATACTTTTCGTTCAGGTTTAGCAAAAGTAGATGCACCCTACTTAATGCTGATAATGATTGATTATATATTTATGGGTAAAATAAACCATGAGCTGTTAAATAATTATTTTGAATATTTTACGCAGCAAAAATTTGACTCTCTCTGTTTAGTTCCAAGCCAATTTTTTAACATTGAAAAGTTACAGTACAAGGATCTTTACCAAGTGATTCCTCCATCAAAAGATATGTTTTCGTTTCAAATTGCTTTTTGGAAAAAGTCTATTCTTTTTGAAATGGCATTACCCCATGAAACACCTTGGTTATCGGAATGGTATGGAACAGCAAGGGCAAATCAAATCAAACTAAAATTAGCTTTTGCAGCTACAGAAAGACCGATTCCGTATTTAATGGAAGGGGCATTGCACAAAGGAAAATGGGTAAGTCCAATGATAACTTTTTTAAACGAAATAGAATACAAAATAGATTTTTCAAAACGAGGGTTTTTTGTTGAGAAGCCTATGGCCACTAAGGAGCGAATTTCAGGGAGGTTAGATACATTTTGGCCAAGATGTTTATCTAATTTTGATTTACTAAAAAGGAGGTTTGCAAAATGAAGGATGGTAAAAACATTTGGAATAAAGCAATGCGAAAAATTAGAAATGTAATTATTGGATTTTTTAAGCCTAAATCTTTTTATCATAAAATTTATTGCTCCTATTGGCATCATCGATTTTCTACTAATAAACCAGGTAAACATAAAAATTATTACACCGCAGTTCCCAATCGTGGAGCTCGTATTGGGCATCAGTTAGCCAATTGGATTGCTGGTTACTGGTTTGCACGCCAATTTGGATTAGAGTTTGCACACACCCATTTTTCAACTAAACAATGGGATACATTTCTAGGGTTTGGTGAAAACGAAATATCGGTGGAAGCATTGCTGCAAAAAGGGTTTAAGAAAGTGCGACTCCCGTTGTTTGATGAAAGTAACCCTGTTGAAGTTGCTTTGAATAAAAAAATCATTCAATCCTACAACCAGCAGCAGGTAATTTTTGTGGCAGAACAGGACCAGTTTTACAAAGATCAATTTGGAGTAATAGAGGATATCCAGCATAAGTTTTATCATGCAACAGCACGTAAAGACGACAAGTTAATTTTCTCTAAAGAAAATTTTAATATAGCTATACATGTAAGACGTGGTGATATTGTAGCAGGGCAAGAAAATAAAAATCCAAATTTATTGTTGCGTTGGCAGGATAATAAATATTTTGAAAATGTGATTGATAATGTACTTAACAATATCAGCTTTGATAAACCAATCGCTATTTATCTTTTTTCACAGGGAGACCCTAAGGAATTTTCTGAATTTAAACGCTTTGATAACATCCATTTTTGCCTTCATATGAATGCAATGGATTCTTTTCTACATATGGTATACGCAGATTTACTAATTACAAGCAAAAGCTCTTTTTCTTATAAACCTGCATTATTGTCTAAAGGATTTAAGATTTGTCCAGCAGACTTTTGGCATGGATACCCAAGTACGAAAGACTTCATACTTGCAAGTAACGATGGGAAATTTCAATTTGATAATCTTAAGAGTTTAGCTTAAGTTATTGATACCAAAGTAACTTAATAATCGAAAAATAGCTGTTGATATTTAATGGCTAATGTAACTGATTTAATAATTATATTTTATTAGCCAATTCATAGAAATAGCTGTAATTGAATTGACTTAAGAAAAGGGTACGCAGCTAACAAATATGTATTTATATGAACAAGTTAAAGTACTTAAGAACTCCATTTTTAATACTCCATATTTTATGTTATTTATTATGCAAAGACAGAGAAAAAATTAAGGCTGATCTTGTCTGTTTTACGAAAGCCTATGGCTACGATAATAAGTATACAGGGGTTGAGAGGTTAGTACGTATTTTATTGTTCTGTAAAGAGTATAGAAATATATTTTATTCTCAGGTTTCAACAGTTCAAAAAAAATGGCATATTGGTTTTCTGATGGAAATCTTATTACCTTCTTATCAATTCTTATCAATAGGAACTAATTCTGATAAAATAGGAAAGGGTTTATTCGTAGAGCATGGAAATTCTACCATCATTCATGCAAATTCCATTGGCGACAATTGTTGGGTAAATCAAAACGTAACCATAGGAGATAGTGGCACGGGAATTCCTGATATTGGAAATAACGTACGGATAGGAACTGGTGCTGTAGTTCTTGGACCTATTAAAATTGGAGACAATGTAGTTATTGGGGCCAATGCAACTGTTGTGAAAGATGTACCGCCTAATTGTACCGTTGTTCCTTCCCCGAGTTATATTATTAAAAAAGACGGTGAGAGGGTAATGATAAAACTTTTAAAAGGAAATCTCATAACAACCTGTTAATATTTTATTCTAATTTTTGATTTCGAAATAATGAATCCACTTCTTGTACTTATTCTTAAAACAATCAGAAAGGCAGTAATTAAAATTTTCGGTAATAA
>JANXSK010000006.1 GCA_025352695.1 Ferruginibacter sp.
ACCCTTGCTTCAAAAAGATCGGGTGTTATTTTTACAGATGAAATAGAAATCATACCTCCATCCATCATCGTCATACTCATCCGACGAAAAATATCATTCAGCTCTTCATTAATCAACCCGGCTACCTGCTTTTGTCGTTTAGTTTCTGTTGTCATGTTAACAATTTCTTTTAAGCTGTAAAGTTAGAGACTTTAAAGGACTTTTTTGAGTAGTGCCTTATTGTGTAGTTGAAAACGTAATGGCGACGGAATACATTTTCATTAAATAAATCAACAAAATAAAAATTAATTAAACGTTCAATAAATATTTATCCAATTCATGATAATATAAAAGCCTGTCAAAAATTTGACAGGCTTTTATAAATTATTTTTTTCTTAGTTATAATTTAGTCGTGCACTTCCATTAAAATTAGTACCATCATAATAGAAAGTAATAATATCATATCTATTTGAAATAGTTGTTAAGGTGGGAGCTGTTCCTCCTTCCCATTTTGTATTGGGCGGCCAGTTTGCAATTGTTCTAAAACTTGAAGCATCCTGAATAATTTTAATCCTGTATAATTCACCTGCTACCGGATTTTGAATATCTAAATTTCTATTGGATCCTGTAAGTATTAATTCTGCATTGGTGGTTGCTGTTGTGGCGATATCCCAGGTAATATTTGATCCATCGGTTAATGTAGTTGGTGTAATCCTGCTGGTTCCACTGCCGCCACCTGTTGCAACTTCAATTATATTTCCAACCGCATCCGTAGCAAGGTTGTATGCAGGAGCGCCTGTTATTCCACCCGTTCCATATCCTGGCAAGTGTAAATTTCCAAATAATTTTGTAGATGTGGTAGAAGCGTTTCCTACAACTGTAGTGTTACTTCCATTTCCAATTGCACCATAGCCAATAACAATCTGGTTAGTTTGATTGTTTGCTTGCGCAATTGTATTTGCACCTAAAAATATAGAGTTATCAACTGCTGAATTGGGCGATACGCCTCCTGAAATAAAGATACCCGCATTAGCTCCTGAAGCCACATTGTTACTGCCAGTTGCGGCATAATACAAAGACCTGTAACCATTAACTGTATTTAATTGCCCATCAATATTACTATACATCGCCTGGTTGCCGATAGCTACGTTTTGGAGACCAGTTGTATTGGCATAAAGAGAGAAGCCACCCAAAGCAGCATTTTGAACACCCGTTGTATTGTTATACAATGTGTAGTCTCCAATACCCGCATTTTGTTTACCGGTTGTATTAGAAAAAAGTGATTGATTGCCAATGGCAGTGTTATCACTACCCGTAGTATTGAAAGGAAGTGCAAAATATCCCATGGCAGTATTTGTGCTACCGATATTGTTGGAAGCCAATGACTGATATCCATAAGCCGTATTACCATCTCCTTTTGTATTTGAAAAAAGTGCAAGGTTACCTGCAGCAGTATTGTAACCACCTGTTGTATTGGAAAAAAGTGCAGAAGCACCTACGGCAGAATTAGAACCAATATTGCCTTTCCCTTTACCAAACGTTAAACCATTTACTAAAACATCAGTGGTAAATGTTTTGCTGCCCGTAATTGTTTCTACACCTGCTTTGTGAACAAATAAAGCATTGTTAAAACCAGCACCCGCTTCATCTGTATAAGACAATCCCTTCCATGCACTACCTGTGTATATAAATACTCTGTTAGCACTATCTTTATTGGTGATCAATAATCCATTTGCAGGACTAGCGATTGCTCTCATTTGTGCGGTTGTCAATCTTGGAATTAATACGCCCTGAGAGGTACTAGTTACATCAAAAATTGTTGCTGGTGTTGTAGTGCCTATGCCCACATTCTGAGCTTTCACATTCACCGCCAATAAAAAGATTGATGCAAAAATTAATAAATGTTTCATGTGTTATGATCTTTTAGAAATAAATATAGAAAACAATAACGAAATAATGTGTAATGTATTATATATGCGACAGAATTTAATAAAATGATTCGCACTTGTTCTGCTATTATAAAAAAAATCATAGCAAAAAACCCGGTTCTACTTTCATAAATAAAAGTAAAACTGGGTTTTAAAATTTTATTTTTTACTCAGAAGAAATATACATTTCAACGTTTATAAAAAAGAAAGGGTGACTAAAAGAGTGTCTCGATTTTTGGTTAAATTATGAAATAAATCTAAATAAATACACCTGTTAATGCAATTAAAATTTAACTTACAAATATTTTTACTTGAGCAAGTTCTCTAAGCGTTTTCACAATACCTTCTGCATCCAATTCAATTTCCCTGTATAATTGTTTGGGAGAACCATGTTCAACCAATCTATCGGGAATGCCCATTATTTTTACAGTGGCTTTATAATTATGTGTATTCATAAATTCTAAAACCGCTGTACCAAAACCTCCTACTACAGTCCCATCTTCGATAGTTACAATTTTATTGTATTTACTAAATACTTCATGCAATAATGTTTCATCAATTGGTTTTACAAAGCGCATATCATAGTGAGCCGGATTAATACCTTCGGCCTTGACGTCACGGATTGCTGTGGCTGCAAAATTTCCCGGATGACCAAAAGAGAGTATCGCTATATCCTGTCCGTCTTTTAATTTCCTACCTTTCCCAATTTGTATTTCCTCAAAAGGCACTTTCCATTCCTGCATAACGCCTTCTCCTCTTGGATAACGAATTACAAAAGGATTTTTGGTGCTTTCCAACTGTGAAGTATACATTAGATTACGCAATTCTCTTTCATTCATCGGCGCACTAACAATCATATTTGGTATGCAGCGCATGTAAGCAATATCATAACAACCATGATGTGTTGCACCATCTTCACCAACAAGACCGGCTCTATCTAAACAAAATACAACCGGTAGTTTTTGGATGGCAACATCATGCACTACCATATCATAAGCCCGTTGCATAAAAGTGGAATAAATATTACAAAACACCCGCATACCCTGAGTGGCCAAACCTGCACTTAGGGTTACGGCATGTTGCTCACAAATACCTACATCAAACGCCCTGTCAGGCATTTTTTCCATCATATATTTTAAAGATGAACCACTAGGCATCGCTGGTGTAACACCCATTATTTTGTCATTCATTTGAGCCAACTCAATAATTGTATATCCAAATACATCCTGATATTTTGGCGGCTGCGGTATATCAAATTTTTTCTTTTGTATCTCACCAGTAACTTTATCAAACAAACCTGGTGCATGCCACTTGGTCTGGTCTTTTTCTGCGAGCTC
Source organism: Ferruginibacter sp. (assembly GCA_025352695.1). Taxonomy (GTDB): domain Bacteria; phylum Bacteroidota; class Bacteroidia; order Chitinophagales; family Chitinophagaceae; genus Ferruginibacter. The sequence continues at coordinate 3,245 of JANXSK010000006.1, forward strand.
ATACCCTTTACCTTTTACTGTTTTAATATGCAAAAGTTTTGGCCCCGGAATATTTTTAAGATCTGTTAGGGTATCTACTAACTTAGTAATATTATGGCCATCGATTGGACCAAAATACCGTAGGTTGAGCGCTTCAAATAAATTGGCACTACTGCTTACCATTCCTTTTATGCCATCCGTTAATTTTTGTGCCATGGAACGGGAAAAACTTTTACCAACTGGTAATTTTCCTAATAAATTCCACACATCATCTTTTACTTTATTATAGGTATGAGACGTAGTGATATCAGTAAGGTATTCTTTTAATGCACCAACATTAGGATCGATACTCATGCAATTATCATTCAAAATAATAATAACATTGCTGTTTGCAATTCCTGCATGATTCATTGCTTCAAAAGCCAAGCCTGCCGTCATGGAACCATCACCAATTACTGCAATATGTTGCTTGTTTTTTTCACCTTTGTAATAACTGGCCATGGCCATCCCCAAGGCTGCACTTATAGAAGTAGAAGAATGCCCTACACCAAAAGTATCATATTCACTTTCATTTCTATTTGGAAAACCACTTAAACCATGGTACTTTCTATTTGTTGGAAACTGATCTCTTCTACCTGTTAAAATCTTGTGGCCGTAGGCCTGGTGGCCCACATCCCATACTAATTGATCGTAAGGAGTATTAAAAACATAATGTAATGCTACACTTAATTCTACTACACCTAAACTTGCGGCAAAATGCCCGCCATGCACACTTACAACATCAATAATATACTGACGTAACTCATCAGATACCTGGTGCAATTGATCTTTACTTAATTTTTTAAGATCGTCGGGGCTATTAATATCACTTAACAATTTGCCGGCTTTAATTTCCATGCGTTAATTTTTGCGATGTAAAGTTATGGTTTTAGGCGCTTTTACCCAGTTATATAAACAAAGTGTTAGGTTAAAAGTTGTTTATTTTTAACGTAAATGCATTTTTAATTTTTCATACTTTTTTTACAATATATAAATTGTATTAAGAATTACTTTTAAATCATACTTACTGCTTCGCTCCATATCCAAACAGTTTGATAAAATTTGCCATCAGCAGTCATTTAGATTTATGAGATGACTAATTATGCTAATTGGTTTGTAGTTATTCTCAATTAGTAAAAACTTTCTTTAGTTGCTGTTTGGAAATTGCTTCTAAGTGTATTGCATCATATTTAAAATCAGGTCTGGATCAGGGCAATTGTGTAGATACTTTTCTCTTTCACTGATTGTGCATACTCCAGGATAATCTCCTATATTCATACGCATGTCATCGATAATCTGAAAATGTAGGTGAGGTGGCCAGTCGCCATTTTCATGGGGTTCACCAAAATGACCTAGTAATTCTCCGCGGCTTATGTATTTTCCTTCCTGCATATTTACCAAATCTGCCATACTTAGGTGGCCGTATAAAGTATGAAAAACAACCGTTTCCAATTGGTGCTGTAAAATAATAGTAGCGCCATAATCGCTATAATTATTGTTATTGGCAAAGCTGTGCACTGTTCCGCCAATAGGTACAAAAACTTCTGTACCAGCTGGTGCCCATATATCTATGCCAAGATGGATAGAACGGGAAGCGCCTTCTAAATTATCTTCTGTAGGCAAAGAATTTGAAGACGCAGCAGCAGCTTTAAAGTGGCTACTTCTTTTGTAAAGTATTCTATCTTCATCATAACCGCCTATTGCATAACGGGCATTACCCGCCGATAATTTACTGTTAATATAGTGAGAAAATGTTGCTGTATCCGCAATCATTTCAATGGTAAGTTCTTTATTTTCGCCAGTAAAATTTAATGATAAAAGTTTGTCTTTAGTAGCATTAAAATCAACTACTCTCCTAAAATTAGACTGGTTTTTTTTTAACACATTTTCAAGTAAGTTATTCATTCATTGAAGTTAAGGATATCTTTTTATGAGATTATTTTTTTAAGTATAGGAGGTAAATAATTTAACCAATTTTTATTTTTATACCCTTTAATATCACTTTCTAAAAAATTAGAAACAATTATTTTATCAGGGATACTTATAAATTTTAGTCACTTAAAACCAACGCCCTTTTATCTTGTGTATGACATGAACTAAAGCACAAACTTACGTCAATCGTTTGTAACCATTTTTCTTCCAGTACATTGGCAAAGGTTTCAAAATAGGTAATAGCATCTTGCCGGTTATTGCGTTTTAGCCAACTAAATCCACCAGGTAAATTTTCCAAAATTTCCCTGTCAGAGAGGTATTCAATATGATGAATATCTGTAGGCGTTAAACCAACTTCTTCCAACTTTGCAAATACAAGCGTAAGTGGCGCATTGGTAGTGGGACAAAATTCTACTGCCAGTTCCGTCCACTCGCCGGAACCTGTATGTGCATATTGTAATATTTCTTCTTTAGTAAATTTTGTTACGGATTGTACAAGGTTGCCGCAGTTGCAGGCGCCATGATGACCCCAACTGTGATAAGCGCCATTGCGAAGGTTAGTAGCGGTTAACCGAAGTGCGCTGATGAGTTCAATAGTTGCTTTTGCCATACTATAAATTTAGTATTCAAAACAACGCAGCTAAAATTTTGTTTAATTCCAACAATAAAAAATTCCTTGTAAAGAATGACAATCACAAATGAAGAATGGTCAATATTTACAATTGACCATTCTCAAACAATAACTTAAACTTCTACAGTACCCGTTTAAATAACCACATTCACCATTTTATTTTTTACATAAATAATTTTTTTGGGGGCTTTTCCTTCCAGCCATTTTTGAATAACTTCATTTTGCAACACTATTTGTTCAACAGCTGCCTGGTCAAGATCAAGGGCAAGCTTAATGTTAGCCCTTACTTTTCCATTGATAGAGATGGGATATTCTTTGCTGCTTTCTACCAATAAAGCCGGATTAAATTCAGGATATTTAGCATCCAATATAGATCCATCATTTCCCAATTGGTGCCATAATTCTTCGGCAATATGAGGTGCATAAGGCACTAACAAAATCAATATTTTTTCCAGCACTTCCTTCTTATGGCACTTTACATCAAACAAATCATTTATACAAATCATAAATGCACTTACAGCTGTGTTAAAGGAAAATTTTTCTGTATCTTCTTCAATTTTTTTTATGGTGCGATGTACTATTTTTAATTCTGCATCAGTGGCTTTATCCTCTGTCCATATTTTTCCTTTTAATTCATCATTAAACAAGCGCCACAACTTGCGTAAAAAGCGGTGAACACCCTCAATGCCTTTTGTATCCCAAGGCTTGCTCATTTCAACCGGGCCGAGAAACATCTCATACATGCGGAATGTATCGGCACCGTATTTATCTACTAAATCATTAGGGTTTTCAGTATTAAATTTGGATTTAGACATTTTCTCTACGTCGCCCTTACAAATAAACTTACCATCAACATCAGTAATTAAAATTGCATTTTCAAATTCTGATCGCCATTTTTTGAAAGCATCTTGATCTAATTCAAAGCCATCTACCATTTTGACATCTACATGAAGTGGTATCATTAAATCTGGGCTTATTTCTACCGAATTAGGTATCCCCTCAAAATAACTATAGTCGAGATCAGGAAATTTTGTCTTTAAATATGGAAGAAATTTAAAATTTACAGGATCCTTAAGAAAATTCAGGCGGATATTATCAGATATAAAAACATCAACATTATTTTCTTTAAAGAAATCGTAATCTTCTCTAAAGAGAATTGACATTTTTAATCTATATACAAATCTCGAACTCCCTTGTATCATCCCCTGATTCACCAGTTTTTTAAACGGCTCCTCATATCCAATATATCCAAGATCAAATAAAATCTTCGTCCATAAACGACTGTATAATAAATGGCCTACAGCATGCTCTGTACCCCCGATATAAATATCTACCTGGTTCCAATAATCACTTGCTTTTCTGTCGCAGAATGTGGTGATATTGTGTGGGTCCATGTAGCGTAAGAAATACCAACTGCTCCCTGCATAACCAGGCATGGTGCTGGTTTCACGCCTTGCATCACCAGGAAGATTTGTCCATTCGTCAATATTCGCCAGCGGTCCTTCGCCTTCAGGGCCCGGACCATATTTATCTACATGCGGCAATTCCAATGCCAACTCTGCTGCATCCAACGGAATGGCGATTCCATCACTCCAGATAATAGGGAAAGGTTCGCCCCAATAACGCTGGCGGCTAAAGCCTGCATCCCGCATTCTATAATTTATCTTCCGTATTCCGATACCTAATTCCTCAATTTTATTAACTGCAATATTGATGGCATCTTTCATCAAGAATCCATTTAAAAAACCGGAGTTTTCCAAAACGGCTTCCTTGGTAGCATTGGCATCGGCTCCGTTAAAATGGTTACCGATAATATTGGTAATAGGAATATTGAAATGTTTAGCAAATGCAAAATCACGTTGATCACCGCAAGGCACCGCCATAATAGCTCCCGTACCATAACCAGCCAACACATATTCCCCAATCCAAATGGGTATTTCCTTTCCATTAAAAGTATTGATGGCATAGGCTCCGGTAAAGCAACCAGTAATTTGTTTAACTTCAGCTATGCGTTCCCTTTCACTGCGGCTTTTTACATACCCCAGGTATTTTTCTATTTCTTCCTTTTGATCAGCCGTTGTTATTTTATTTACCAATTCATGCTCAGGTGCAACTACCATAAAATCTACGCCAAAAATTGTATCAGGTCTTGTGGTGTACACCCTTAATTTTTCAGCACTATTTTTAATTGCAAAGTCCATTTCTGCACCCTGGCTTTTACCAATCCAGTTGCGTTGCATCTCTTTCATGCTATCGCTAAACTCCACTTTTTCCAGGCCTTCCAATAATCTGTCAGCATAGGCAGTTATCCTCAAATACCACTGACGCATTTTCCTTTTTTCTACTGGGTGCCCTCCTCTTTCGCTAACTCCATTTACCACTTCATCATTTGCTAACACTGTTCCCAAAGCAGCACACCAGTTTACTTCGCCGTAAGCACAAAATGCCAACCTGCGTTTCATTAAAATATCTTCTTGTTGCTTTTTAGAATAGCCCTTCCATTCGGCTGCAGTAAAATGTTTGCCAGGTATTGCTTCCCCAGTTTTAGGCATCGCCCCTTTTGTTTCGTATTTTTTAATCAGCAACACAATGGGCAATGCTTTTTTCTCTGTATTGCAGAAATAACTATTAAATAATTGCAAAAAAATCCACTGTGTCCACTTATAGTATTGCGGATCGCTGGTGCGTACCTCCCTGTCCCAATCGTAGCAAAATCCTATCTTATTTAACTGGCTTTTAAACGTAGCGATATTTTTTTCGGTAGTGTCCGCAGGATGCTGCCCGGTTTCCAACGCATATTGTTCTGCTGGTAAACCAAAACTATCAAAGCCCATTGGGTGCAATACATTAAAGCCTTTTAATCTTTTATAGCGACTATAAATATCGCTGGCAATGTAACCCAACGGATGCCCTACATGCAGGCCTGCACCACTTGGATAAGGAAACATATCCAATACATAATACTTGGGTTTTGCCGACTCGTTGGAAACCTTATATACCTTGTTGGCCTTCCATTGATCCTGCCATTTTTTTTCTATCTCATTAAATCTATATTCCATACCCTACATCCCAAAAAGGATTTTAATTGTATTGAGTTAATAAATTATGTTCCCAGCATTTAAATATTTTTTCAGCTTCATTGGCGTCGCACCCATTTGCGTTGGTAATTATATAAAACGGGCTTTATTGCGACTGTACATTTATTGTAGGTGCTTTTTTATTTTGTGAAAGAAAAGTTATTTTAACCTTCCTTCAATAATAAGGTATCCAACAATAAAAATATATTTGACTGGCAATCGTTTTGCAATGTTCAAAAGTACAGTAAAGCAGGTAAAAACCTTTATTTTTGCGCTCCTTACGGTAACGGATAACAAAATTAAAAACTACCAACCAACAAACAGTAAAATTATGGCTCAATTCGGTAAAGCAAGCAGTAAACGTGGTCAGCCAACTTATGCATATGCCATCATTGGTGTAGCATTGGTATTATTTTTATTTGGTATTGTGGGCTGGTTCTTCCTTAATCTTCGCAAATCTGGCGATTATTTTAAAGAAAATATTCAGGTTCATGCATTTCTTTATCCTGATGCAGGTAAAAAAAGAATCGATAGTTTAAAAAATTATATTGCTGCTATTCCTTACGCAAGAGATGTGCAGCATATTACCAAAGAAATGGCTGCCAAAGAGTGGAATAAAGACAATGACAGCACCTGGAAAAAATTACTCGATTACAACCCACTACCAGAAAGCATCGACTTTTATATTAAAGCTGATTATGTTGAAAGAGATAGTTTAAACCAGTTATCAGAAAAACTGGAAGGTACATTTCCAGGAATTATCAAAGAATTTCAATTTCCAACAGAAACGGTTACCAAAATAAGTGGCTATGTAAAAACAGGGGCTATTGCCTTTTTAATCGGTGCGATTATTCTCACTATTTTAGTAATATTTTCTATTGACAATACCATCAGACTGGCAATGTATAGCAATCGATTTTTAATAAAAACCATGCAAATGGTTGGAGCCACAAGACGCTTTATTGCAAAACCAATTACAACAAGAGCTGTAATAAACGGACTTATAGCGGCAGTATTAGCGATATTGGCAATTTGGGGTACCATCCTGCTAACCGAAAGTTTTGTACCCAATTTTAAATTGTTGCACGATAATAAAAGCCTGATCATTTTGTTTCTCGTAATTATTGTTTTAGGAATTACGATGACGCTGGTAAGTACCTATCTGGCTGTTTTAAAATACCTGAAAATGAAACTAGACGACTTGTATTAACCTGTTGGCAACACTTTATTAAATATTATTTCTTTTATTTGCATTTATAAATTAATAATAATGATCAGTAACAAAAAACAAACCATCCCCAACCCACTATTTGGAAAAGAAAATTTTATCTGGATGCTTGTTGGCTTAGTGGTAATGGCTGTTGGATTTTTTTTAATGGCTGGTGGCAAAAGCCCCGATCCTACCAAATTTAACGACGATGAAATTTATAGTTTCACCCGTATAACCTTGGCTCCTTTTTTAATTATTATCGGTTTTATTATTGAAATATTTGCCATTATGAAAAAGCCGAAAGAAGGGAATAGTGTAAAAAGCATCTAAGGTTTAAAAGTACAATACTTACCTGCCAAAATAATTTACCTTTAACGCTTAATATCACCTTTTGATTTACAAAATCAGAAAAGATTTAAAAATTTTTATTTGAGGCACTGTATTCTTAATGTAAATTTTACATTAACGGATTAATACATTGTTTACTTTGCATCCCTCAATCTTATTAGATATTTTATTTATCCGTAGGATAACAACTGAATAAATAATTTATGGATACTTTTCAGGCTATTATCATCGCCATTGTAGAAGGACTAACAGAATTTCTACCAATTTCTTCTACTGCACATATGAAATTTGTGCAACCGCTGCTAGGCGTTATAGACTCCCCTTTTGTACTTATGTTCGAAGTAGTGATACAACTGGCAGCAATCCTTGCCGTGGTGGTATTGTACTGGAAAAAGTTTTTTGATTTTAAGCAGGCGGGGTTCTACATTAAATTATTTATTGCAGTAATTCCGGCATTAATAGGTGGTATTTTATTAAAAAAACATATTGATGCTGCATTAAGCAGCCTTACTTTTATTGCCATTGTAATGGTAGCAGGCGGTATTATCTTACTATTTATTGACACTTTTTTTAAGAAGCCCAACATTGATTCAGTAGAAAAAGTAAGTAACAAAACTGCTTTTATAATTGGCTGCGGACAAGTATTGTCTATTATTTTTCCTGGTCTTAGCCGCAGTGCTGCTACAATCATTACCGGGATGAGTCAAAAATTAACCCGCAGTGAAGCAGCTGAATTTTCTTTTTTTCTTGCCGTACCCACCATGTTTGCTGCATCAGCAAAAAGCTTTTGGGATACCTATAAAGAATATCCCGATGCAATTGTAAAAGATAACCTTACTACTTTATTAATTGGCAGCGCTGTAGCTTTTATTGTATCCCTGATAGCCATAAAATTTTTCATCAGCTTTTTAAAAAAATATGGCTTTCGAATTTGGGGCGTTTACCGCATAATTGCCGGTCTAACTATGTTGTTTCTTATTTGGAAAGGCATTGTTTAGCAATAAACGTACGTATTTTAATCCCGGCTTTTAAGTAAAATACTTAATTTAAAAGCTTTATTATTGTACATGCAAACTGCTTCAAAAAAAGTTATAAACGGATGGGCCATGTACGATTGGGCTAATTCTGTATATAACCTTGTAATTACCACTACTTTTTTTCCCATTTATTTTGTAGCAATTGCCCGTGATGAAAAGCACAGTGATACGGTTACATTCCTGGGTAAAAAATTCGTTAACTCTTCTTTGTATGATTATAGCCTGGCAGTTGCTTATTTGTTGATAGCAATATCATATCCTATTCTAACCTCCATAGCAGATACAAGAGGTAATAAGAAAAATTTTATGCAGTTTTTCTGTTACTTAGGTGCTGCAGGTTGTATTTTACTTTTCTTTTTTAAAGATGTACACTCCCTGGGATTAGGCATCATTGCATTTATTATGGCCGCTATGGGTTATGCAGGCAGTCTTGTTTTTTACAATGCTTACCTGCCCGAAATTGCGGCACCAAAAGATCAGGACAGAATAAGTGCCAGAGGATTTTCATTGGGATATATTGGTAGTGTAATTATGCAATTGATAGGATTTGCCTTGGTATTAATACTGACGGATTCTGGACTGGCTACAAGAATTACATTTTTATTAGTAGGTATTTGGTGGGCTGGTTTTGCACAAATAACATTTTCCAGATTACCACAATCTATTAATAATGATGTTAAAAAGAAAGGCAATATTTTTAAAGATGGATTTTTAGAAGTACGCAAAGTATATAACGAGATAAAAGAAATGCCTGTATTAAAAAGATTCTTACGAGGCTTTTTCTTTTACAGTATGGGTGTACAAACTGTTATGCTTGCAGCCACTTTATTTGGAAGCAAGTTGCTACAATTACCTGATACCAAATTAATTATTACGGTGGTGCTAATTCAATTGGTGGCAATTCCCGGTGCTATTTTAATAAGCAGGCTATCCACAAAATTTGGCAATATAAAAGTGCTGATGGGATTGGTTTTTTTATGGATCTTTCTATGCATTGCAGCTTTTAGTACTGCAACATTGGCTGAACCATTGCTACCTGCACATACTAAAATAAGCATTGTAAAAAATGAACTGTCAACAGCTAAAGAAATAAATAATACAGCCGAAATAACTTCGCTTGGTAAAGAATTAATACAACTACAAAACAAACTTGACCCACTGCAAACATCCATTGAATATAAGTTTTATGCGTTGGCCATTGCAGTTGGTTTGGTAATGGGAGGCATTCAATCACTCAGCCGATCTTCTTATTCTAAACTAATGCCCGAAACAAAAGATACCTCCTCTTACTTTACCTATTATGACCTTACTGAAAAGTTAGCAATTGTAATTGGCATTTTCAGCTTTGGATATATTGGTGAAATTGTAAGTATGAAATATTCCATATTATCGCTTATTGTATTTTTTGTTTTGGGATTACTGTTTCTGTACTTTGCCTTAATAAAACAAAAAGAAATCAATTCAACAAAAATATAAGCTATGAATTTATATGCTATCAATACAGGATACTTTAAATTAGATGGTGGGGCCATGTTTGGCGTAGTGCCAAAAAGTATTTGGAATAAACTTAATCCTGCAGACGAAAATAATTTATGTAGCTGGGCTTTGCGTTGTTTGCTAATTAAAGATGAAGGGAAATTAATATTAGTAGACACTGGCATGGGGGATAAACAAGATGCCAAATTTTTGGGTCATTACTATTTGCACGGTGATGATACACTGGACAAATCTTTAGCAATGCATGGTTTTACCAGGAACGACATTACAGATGTTTTTTTAACGCACCTCCATTTTGATCATTGTGGAGGATGTATTGTAAAAGAGAATGACCAATTAGTTCCTGCATTTAAAAATGCCACTTACTGGAGCAATGAAGCACACTGGCAATGGGCCACACAGCCAAATGACAGAGAGAAGGCAAGTTTTTTAAAAGATAATATTTTACCCATTCAACAAAGCGGAAAATTAAAATTTATTAACGTGAATGAGCTGTCTTCTATTGATCAAAAGCTGGAAGATAAAAATAAGTTCCCTACAATTTACCAGTCGCCCTTTAGCAAAAATGTTTCTTTTATTGTTGCCAATGGGCACACCCGATGCATGATGTTGCCAGTAATAAAATACATGGGCAAAACAATTGTTTACATGGCAGATTTATTACCTTCTGTTGGTCATATCCCTTTGCCTTATGTAATGGGATACGACATGTTTCCATTGACAACATTGAATGAAAAGAAAATTTTTCTATCGGAGGCTGAACAAAATAACTACATACTATTTTTTGAGCATGATGCCATTAACGAATGTTGTACGTTGCAACAAACTGAAAAAGGGGTCAGGGTTAAAGATATTTTTAAATTGAGTGAAATTACATAGCACCGGGATGCACATAATACAGCTGCAAATTTTGCGTGAGAGATAGCAACGAAGAACCCAGAGGTTAAGGTTTGTCTTAGGCCTGTGTGCCGAGGCTTTGGAGTGAATAGCATAATCCCCTAGCGGACACGCCTTAAAAAAATTATTGATTCTCACAGTCCTCTTACACTTAATAAAGAGGTTAATGGATAACGCAGGTTTTTATATCCATACATATCTATTTTGATAGAGCCCACACTTACCGGACTTTCTGCTCTTAACAATAAATGATTGGCGTCATCGCTTACCCAGGCTGTCATTTTTTCTCCACCTTCAAAAATGGTTCCCTTTACCAATAAAGGCTTAAATTTTATAGCTATGAACTTTCCATATTGAGTTTTTACAATTTCTTTACCCATGTACCGTAAGTATAAATGATACACTTCGTCATCTAAAAACATGTCGAAAGGAATTTTATCTCCAGGCTTATATTTATCAAAATTAATATTACGGGCATAGTATATAGCACTTATTACATCTTGTATACATTTACTGGTTTTAAATACACCGTTGGTCGAGACTGCAGTTCCGGTGCCCTGGTTAAACGTTACATTATTATAAATTTTATGGCCGCCTTCATCTACATTTCTAATAAATTTTATGGGTAACATAGTAGCAGTATCAATATAAGTTTCATAGCGGTCTCTTACCTTAAAAAAATTATCGAAGAAAGGATAATTTTTACCTTCCCCAATACAATGGTAAGCGGTTTTGCCATTAAATCTTTCAAGCGATGTAGTGAAAGTTGCTTCACCGGCACCAACGTAAACGCCCATAGCATTGTAAAAAACTTTCATAGTAATAATTTCACCTGGCAAAAATGCAGTGTTCTTTAAACCACAAAACTCACCATACGGCTCTTGCTGCGAAAAAGCAGAAAGTACAACCACTAAAAAAAACGCCTTTACAATTACTTTCATTTTTCTTTTACAATTTTAATACTCAAAATTAATAAACTTCCTATAACTGCTGGTAACACAAGGTTTATAAGCCAAATACCCAAGCCAGCAGCGCCTACGCCTAATTCGTTTGACGTGTAGAATTTTAAAATTGCCCAACTGGCACTCACCCTTACAGGTAACTCTATAAAACCGAAAGTTGGCGCCACTGCCATCACAAGGTAAAATATCGTCAATAGCAAAAAACATAACCAGCCAGCAATTTGTACATCCATTACCTGAAGCAGCAAAACATATTGTAAAACAAATACCAGATAGCGTACAAAAGATAAAGATAATATTTGCACCAACTGCAAATTGTTAAACTCATCTAACACACTTACGTGTTGTACTACTTTTTGCAAGCCTGGTATTTTTTCCATCATTCTCACAAGCCAGCCTAAACGCAAATAAAACAACAACAGTATAAACGTTAAACCCACACATAAAGATGTTAATACCGTTTCCCAAAATTGAGGTAAAACACTTACAATGGAATGATCAAATTGAGAAAAGTATCTTAAAAAAATTAATCCAAAGCAGCCCATTAACATTGTAACAAGCAACTGACTTATACTTCCTACTACTGCCAACGAAATAGCTTTTATGCGATTATCCTCTTCGAGATACAAAACACGGCCCCCAAATTCACCCACCCTGTTGGGTGTAAGCATAGTTACACTGCACCCCGCAAATACCGATTTAAATGACTTGTAAAAAGAAAACTTTTGTAAATGCTTTACCAATAGTTGCCATTTAATTGATTCAATGCTCCAATTTACCAACATTAAAAAAACAACCAACCACAATTTCCAATTTGTGTGCCTGTATTTTATCTGCTTCCATTGAATGCCCACATCAGGTTTATCCATTACCTGCCTGTATAAACTCCACGATAAAAAAATAAATAACAGAGGGCCTAAAAAGTAGTTGATTAATATTTTGATATTTTTATTCAATAAGTTTTATTTATTACATTTTTTGAGCAGGCAACAGGTTGCCAACGATTCATTACATTTGTTACGAACCTTAAACTTCTTTAGAGAAGTTTTAAAATACAAGTATAGTTGAAAAATCCAGTTAATTCATCAAACATAAAACAAGAAATAGCATTGCAAAAAAAATCAACAATTATTTTAGGCATAGATCCCGGCACAGTAGTGATGGGTTATGGGTTGATACAAGTAACAGGCAATACGATGAAGTTGATTGATATGGATATTTTAAAACCGGGCAAAGTTGATGATCCATATAAAAAACTTCAATTAATTTATAATACCGTTAGTGGAATAATAATTAAATACAAGCCTGATATATTTGCCATTGAGGCTCCCTTTTTTGGCAAGAATGTACAAAGTATGTTAAAACTCGGTAGAGCCCAGGGCGTAGCTATTGCTGCCGCTATGAGGCATGGATTGGATGTTACTGAATATGCTCCCAAAAAAATAAAACAATCGATTACGGGCAATGGTAATGCCAGTAAAGAACAGGTATTAAAAATGTTACAACGGCTATTGAATTTTAAAGAAGATCCCAAATACTTTGATGCATCAGATGCACTGGCTGTTGCAGTATGCCACTATTTTCAGGAAAATAACCTACTGGCTTCTAAAGGAAAAAAAGTAAATGGCTGGGATGATTTCTTAAAGAAAAATCCCGCCAGATTAAAAAAATAATTAAGGCAGGTTGCAAATTATTTTTTGCTGAATAGCTATAAATTCTTCAGGTGATAATTTTAATTTATTCTGAGAAAAGCTGATGTCTTTTTCTGAATTAATTGGCATTAAATGTACATGTGCATGAGGTACTTCCAGCCCAATAACACTTATACCACATCTATTACAATCAAAAGATTTTTCAATGGCATTGGCAATAGGTTTTGCAAAAACCAATAATGTATTTAAATAATCATCCGGCAAATCAAAAAACTTATCTACTGCAATTTTTGTTGTCACCAAAACATGCCCTTTTACCAAAGGGAAAATATCCAGAAAGGCAAAAAACTTATCATCTTCTGCTATTTTATAACAAGGGATTTCACCTGCAATTATTTTTGAGAAAATAGTCATGGTTTATTTAATTTACCTTAAAAATACAAACAAAAAACCCACTCAAAATTGAATGGGTTTCAAAAAATAAAATATAATTTTTTAGATCGTAATATTCTCTACCTTAAATTTTAAAAGTCCTACCGGAACCGTTACCTCAGCTATGTCACCAATTGCTTTTCCCAATAATCCTTTCCCAATAGGCGAAGTAACAGAAATTTTACCTAGTTTTAAATCTGCTTCTTTTTCGGAAACAATCTGGTAAGTAACTTTCTTTTTTGTTCCCATATTAGTTACCGTAACTTTTGTTAATATGGATACTTTACTGGTATCTATATTATTTTCATCCAAAATACGGGCAGTAGCAATAATACCTTCAAGGTATTTTATTTTTGCTTCAAGCATACCCTGTGCTTCTTTGGCGGCATCATATTCTGCATTTTCTTTTAAATCACCTTTTTCACGAGCTTCGGCAATGGCTTTACTGGCAGCAGGACGCTCTACACTTTTCATATGGTACAGCTCTTGTTTCATCAACTCGAAGGTTTCTTGTTTTACATAATTCATTTCGGCCATAACACTTCTTTTTAGAGTAAACAGAAAAAAAATACAACGCCCAGTAATTAACCAAGGCGTTGTATTTATTTGCAAATATAATCAAATAATTAAATACCCAACTTCTCCAGTATAACTGCACTCATTTTATGAAAAGCTTCATCACTATAACCTGCAATATGAGGTGTTATAATAACATTAGGCTGTGCAGATAAATAATCCATTTGTTGTTGTTGCAGTATTGTTAGTGAAGACAGTTTTTCATTTTCAAGTACATCAAGCGCAGCGCCAGAAATTTTATTTTGTTGCAGCGCTATTATTAAAGCAGCTGTATTCGTTACGCCTCCTCTACATGCATTAATAAAAAATGGTTTCTGTTTAAGTGCATTAAAAAAATCGTCATTAGCCATGTATTTTGTTTGGTCTGATAGTGGCACATGAAAACTGATAACATTGGCATAGCGGCAAATTTGCTCCATACTTGCTTCTTTAATATATCCTCCACCAAAACCAAATTTATATTGATCAAAGGCCAACACTGTAACGTTAAATGCTGCTAATAATTTTGCCAGCGCAGCGCCGGTGTTTCCAAAGCCGATGATGCCAACAGTTTTTCCCGTTAACTCCGTGCCCCGATTTGCGTCTCTTATCCATTTACCTTCCTTTACCTCCTCAAAACTTTTGGTTATATTATTCATTAAATTTAATAACAATCCTACAACATGCTCCGCTACTGCATTGCGATTGCCTTCAGGACTACTTACACATATTATTCCTTTGCTTTCGGCAAATTGTACATCAATAAGTTCCATACCGCTGCCCAACCGGCCAATCCATTTTAATTTAGTTGCGTTACTTAATATTGGTTGATCTATTTTTAAACGGGTTGTAACAATTAAGCCATGTACTTCATTTATTAATGCAGCCAATTCGTTGTAATTAATATCAGGAAGATATAATACTTCATAGCCTTTTTGTTGCAAAGTAGCAGCTAAAAAATAGGGCGTTTTTGCGGTAATTAGCACCAATGGTTTGATACTGCTCATCTTTAAATATTAAGATATCTTTTTGTATAACTATTTGTAAAAAAACAAAAGTAAATAGCTTTTGGATGCAAGCTTTAAGTTTTTTTATTTTCTATTACCTTACTATTTATTAAAAAAATAGAATTTAAACCAGATTCTATTCATTACTACACATTGTTTGGGTAGTTTTTAATTACCTGTTAGCAACAAAAATCCAAAAAAGGTATATGTATATATTTGGTTGACTTATTGCTGTAAACAAAAATTAAAAAGCTTTTCTTTTTAAAATAGAAGGACCCTTACCAGCTGGCAAAATTTAGGCTGCCGCAATTACGCTTATTTCAACATTGGCATTTTTAGGTAATCCTTTTACAGCTACTGTTTCTCTTGCCGGAAAATCGCCATCAAAATATTTGGCATAAATTTCATTTACCCTGCTAAACAATTCCATATCACTTAAAAAAATGGTTGTCTTTACGATATTGCTGAAATCCATTCCAACTTCAGCCAATATTGCTTTCAGGTTTTGTAATACCTGGTGGGTTTCTTCAATAATATCTGCATTTGCAAGATCATTGGTTCCCGGTTTTAAGGCTACTTGTCCTGAAACAAATAAAAAATTACCGCTTTTAATTGCTTGGTTATACGGGCCAATTGGAGCTGGTGCATTGTTAGTACTGATAATCTGCTTGGTCATGATTTTTTTTAAGAAATACAAATATATCTTTAATCAACCACCTATTTTTGTAAAAATTTTAAGCCAATAATCGCAGTATAGGCAAATGAAAAATAACAGAATGAAAATAAAATTAGGAATAGATTTTCCCCAAGGTCCATTTAAATGGAGATAAACTATTTACAAAAAAATATTAAAAATTATTGCTACCAGTTGCAATAAAAACAATACCTATTTTCTTGCTTCCTACTAAAGTAAAAATAATCAAATGAGCCTACTATTAAATATTGATACCGCAGTTGATAAAGCGATTATCAGCATAGCAAAAAATGGAGAAATTTTACAGGACGCAATAAATAATGAACAAAAAGACCATGGGGCATTTTTGCAACCTGCCATTCAATCAATTTTAAAAAAGGTAACTACAACTTTACAGGAAATAGATGCAATTGCGGTAGTATCCGGACCAGGCAGTTATACTGGCTTAAGGGTAGGCATGGCTACCGCCAAAGGTTTATGTTATGCTTTAAATAAACCGCTGATAATCATTGGCAGTTTAGATGTTTTAGCCTACCAGGCAATTAAGGAACTCCGCATTACTAATACTGCCATTCCTACATTGTTTTGCCCCATGATAGATGCAAGAAGAATGGAAGTTTTTACGGCATTATATGATCAATTTTTAAACACTATTTTGCCACCAAGCGCCCTGATTATTAACGAAGCTATTTTTGGTAAACAACTGTTAAAAAATAAGATTGTTTTTATAGGAAATGGCGCAGTTAAATGGCAACAATTGTGTAGCCAAAAAAATGCTGAATTTTTCGAAGCTCAAATCAATTCATTGTATATGAGTGAATTATCCTATAGTAAATACTTAAAGAAAACATTTGCAGATGTTGCCTATACGGAACCAATGTATGTTAAAGAATTTTATACTACCACGTTATAACGAAAATTCAATAGATTTTGAATGTTAAAATTCGAATTTATTTAATAAGTATTTTAATAAATATTAAATGGTTTGTATCTTTACAATGTTTATATACATACTTAAAATTTAATTTCTATGACAAATGACACTGCCACAGCTCCATTGGAGCACACACCAACTTTGCAACACACCACTACAATGAGTACGATTAAAATCGATTACTACAGCGTAAAAAAAGCAGCACTTATTTTAAGAGCATTGAATCACAAATTACGTCAACAACTATTAAAGTTAATTGAAGAAGAAAAGAAAATTACCGTTACAGAAATTTATGTGCGCTTAAGATTAGAGCAATCTGTTGCATCTCAGCATTTAGCCATTCTACGTAAAGCTGGAGTTGTTAGTACACAACGTGATGGTAAGTTTATTTACTACATTATCAATCATAAAAGAATTGATGAAATAAGCAATTTTGTTAATGAATTAGTGGCCTGATAATATAAAATTACTAACCAAAAGCGGATGTTATAGTAATATCCGCTTTTTCTTTTATTTTTTTAAAACAGCAAAAGATTATCGCTTTCATTCTTCATTTTACGAACCATTAATTTTTCAATAAATGATAGATTGATAGAATTTTATAATACTTATTTCTCATTGCAACTTGTAATAAAATACCAACCAAAAATTTGAAATTATTTTTATGTTTATCAAACAATTATATACAGAATGCATAAGCGAAGCTGCTTACTATATTGAAAGCAATGGAGAAGCTGTTGTGATTGACCCTCTAAGAGATACCGATGAATACATACGACTGGCTATTGAAAGAAAAGCTGTTATAAAATATATTTTTGAAACTCATTTTCATGCAGATTTTGTAAGTGGCCACTTGGACCTTAGTAAAAAAACTGGAGCCACAATTGTTTACGGACCACATACAATAACAAGTTTTCCAGTGCACATTGCAAAAGATGACGAAGTTTTTAGCTTAGGTACTATCACTTTTAAAGTATTACATACGCCCGGCCATACAATGGAAAGTAGTTGCTATTTATTGAGAGATGAAAACGGAAAAGATCATGCGATTTTTACCGGAGATACCCTGTTTGTTGGCGATGTTGGCAGACCAGATTTAAGCAGCGGAGACATGAGTAAAGAAGAACTTGCAGGCATAATGTATGCATCCATTCAACAAAAAATATTGCCTTTGGCAGATGATGTATTGGTATATCCGGCACACGGAGCAGGAAGTAGCTGTGGCAAAAATTTAGGCCCCAATACTTTTAGTACTATTGGTGAAGAAAAGCTAACCAATTATGCTTTGCAACCTCAAACCAGGGATGCTTTTATTGCAGTTGTAACTGAAGGGTTAGAAGATGCCCCAAAGTATTTTTCTATAAATGCTAAAATAAATAAGGAAGGATATAACAGCCTTGATGACATAAAAGTGAAAGGACTTACACCTTTAACTATAGCTGAATTTAAAAATAAAATGGAGGAAGATGTTGTAGTTGTAGACACAAGACCGTCTGATATTTTTATGAATGGTTTTATCCCGGGCAGTATTTTTATTGGCCTGGAAGGACGCTTTGCAGAATGGGCTGGAAGCCTGTTGCCTTTTAATAAACCCTTATTATTGGTTACAGAAAAAGATAAAGAAGAAGAAACCCTTGTCCGTTTGACCCGTGTAGGATTTGCAAATTTTGAAGGTTACCTTAAAGGTGGTTTTGATGCATGGCAAAAAGCCGGAGAAAAAGTTGATATGATTATTTCTGTTGAGGCGGATGAACTGGCTATGGATATGCCACACGATACTAGTTTGCAAGTAGTTGATGTAAGAAAAGAAATTGAATTTGCGGATGGACATGTTAAAACAGCCATCAATATGCCTTTAGTTGACATGACGGATGTAGCTATAATTGCGGGGTTTGAAGAAAATCAGAATTTATACATTCATTGCGGTGGCGGCTACAGAAGTGTAATAGCTTGTTCATTATTAAAAAAACAAGGATTACATAATTTAAGAAATATCGCCGGAGGATGGGCTAAAATCAAAGAAGAGAAAGGTATAAAAATAGAAAAAGATGCCAGTATGTTAAACTGATAAGTTAATAATAAAATTACTTTTAGAATAGAATATTTAAGGAACGAAAATTTGTTACACTATCTGAAACTGTATTTTCAACAGCGGGTTAACAATTTTTAATCCGCTATTAATTGCCCTCCATATTTCTCAAAATTTTCCTCGTAATCGTATTTCCACCTGCGATGCGTCCACAAGTAACTTGCTGGTTGGTTCTGTATAATGTCTTCCATAAAATTGCGGTACTTTTTAATTAGCTCTACTACTGTATAATTAGCCGGGGTTTCAGTTACTAATTCACTGATAAAACTATATTGACCTCTTTTAACTTTTTTAAAGTTGATAAAAATAATGACAGCATTATTTTTTATTGCCGATTTATGTGCACCTGGAATAAAAGGTACAGGCTTGCCAAAAAAATTCATCCAGATACTATTGTGCGGAAGTGGATTTTGATCTGCCAGCAAATACATGCAATACTGGTGCTTTGTAATTTCTTTTATTCTGATTCTAAAATCTTTGGTTGCAATTAAAATAGTGCCGTATTTTGAACGAAGTTTTAAAAGTATTTTTTCAAAAAATTTATTTTCAACCTTACCATAAACACCAATCGGAGCGATGTTTATATGCCTGCTTATTACAAGGTTGGCATATTCCCAATTAAACATATGCCCTCCCACAAGATGGATACTTTTTCCTTTTGCCAATACCTCATTGATCACTTCAAAATTACCTGTGCAACGTTTATCAAATTCAGCATTACTTAGTGATAATGCTTTAAGCATTTCAATAAATGTGTCGATAAAATTTTTATAAAATTGCTTAGCGATCGTTTTTCTTTCTAAACTTGTCTTTTCTGGAAATGCTATGGTGAGGTTGTACATTACAACTTTTTTTCTATACCCAAAAATATAGTACACAAAAACATAAATAAGATTACTAAAAAAATACAATACCGAAAAAGGTAGTAAAGAAAGAAGATAAAAAAAACCATAAATGATGTAATACATAGTGAGGTTCAATTAAATGCTGCCAGATGCATAAAGGTATACAGTATAAGTGAGTGACACAACGATGCTTAATTGAAAAACAACTGCCCGTTACATAAATTTATAAAACAATATTTTGTATTTTGTCACTTTTTGCAGGAAAGTCTGTGTTAAAGTGAAGTCCCCTGCTTTCGTGCCGAAACTCCGCACATTTTACAATTAAATAAGCCACTGTAATCATATTGCGTAACTCACATAATTGTGGAGATACAACCGTTTTTTGATACAGTGCTTCCGTTTCTTCGTGCAATAGATCCAGGCGGCGATTGGCCCTTTGTAAACGCTCATTGTTACGAACAATGCCTACATAATCGCTCATGAGCAATTTCATTTCTTTTAAACTTTGCGTAATCAGGATCATCTCTTTTGGCGCACTTGTGCCAGCTGCTTTCCAGTCCGGAATATTTTGTTGAAAAGATAAATTGCTAATTTTTTTAATTGCATCCAAATAACCACGGTGAGCAAATACCATCGCCTCCAGCAAACTATTACTTGCTAAACGATTGGCTCCGTGCAATCCTGTACAGGCGCACTCGCCTGCCGAATATAAATTGGTTATAGATGTTTTGCCAGTTGCATCCGTTTGCACCCCACCACAACTATAATGTGCAGCAGGCGAAACAGGTATCATATCTTTTGTGATATCGATACCATTACTGATGCATTTATCATAAATATTGGGAAAATGTTCGGTAAACTTTTCTTTAGTAAAATGGCGGCAATCTAAATAAACAAACTCAGTCCCATTTATTTTCATTTCATTGTCAATGGCCCTTGCCACAATATCTCTTGGGGCTAAATCTTTTCTTTCATCATAGCGTTCCATAAATGCCTCGCCGCTTTGATTTCGCAAAATACCTCCATCACCACGAACAGCTTCTGTAATTAAAAAATTTTGTCCACGCACACCGGGTTCATATAAAGCTGTCGGATGAAACTGAATAAACTCCATGTTTTCTATACGTCCTTTGGCCCTATAAACCATGGCAACCCCATCGCCTGTAGCAATAGCCGGGTTGGTTGTTGTACGATATACCTGGCCGTTACCTCCTGTTGCCAGCAAGGTAATTTTAGCAACTATTTTTTGAATTTTATAGGTATTTAAATTCAACACATACACACCATAACATTCAATATCTGGTGTAGCCTTTGTAACCAGATAACCCAAGTGATGCTGGGTAATAATATCCAACACAAAACAGTGACTTATCAGCTGAATATTTGGTTTATTTTTAATGGCCTCAAGCAACGCTCTTTCCATTTCTTTACCTGTTACATCCTTATGATGCAAAATACGGTATTCACTGTGCCCTCCTTCTCTACCAAGGGAATAATCACCCGCTTTATCTTTATCAAAATTGGCGCCCCATTTTATTAGCTCTTTAATTCTATCTACCCCTTCTTTTACAACAATTTCAACCACTTCTTTATTGCATAAACCATCGCCTGCTATTAGCGTATCTTCAATATGTTTATCAAAACTATCTTTATCAAAATCCATCACGCCGGCAATACCACCTTGTGCGTACTTAGTATTGGTTTCATCACTTTGTGTTTTGGTAAGTATTGTAATTGTTTTACCAGGACAAGCTTCCGCTACTTTTAATGCATACGTTAATCCTGCAATACCACTTCCAATTACTAAAAAATCTGTTTGCATAAATATCTCTTAAAGATTTGTAAAAAATGAATGCTGAAATTAAACAGCATCTACCCACACCTTGCTTTCCTTTAATAAATTAATGAGCTCGTCAACAGCAATGCTACTATCAATATTTCTTTTAACTACTTCTTTGCCACGGTACAATGTTATTTTGCCTACTCCGCTGCCAACATAACCAAAATCGGCATCCGCCATCTCACCAGGGCCATTTACAATACAGCCCATAATAGCAATTTTTAATCCTTTTAAATGATTGGTTACTGCACGAATTTTTGCGGTAGTTTCCTGTAGCTCAAAAAGAGTTCTGCCACAACTGGGACAACTAATATATTCTGTTTTTGATATTCTTGTACGTACCGCCTGCAGGATGGAAAAAGAAGTATTATTAATGAACTGGTGATTGTTTATTGCTTGCAGATACGTTCTACCCGATACTTTTTGATTAACCATTTTAGAAGGATCGTTTATCAACCAAATACCATCGCCCATGCCATCTAAAAACAGTGCCCCCGATTCTGTACTAAAATGAATCAGCTGTTCATCAATTAAGCTTTCATTACTTTCTACCGACAAAATTACCGGGCAGTTAATTTGCGCTTCCATCAATTTAGTAATAAACGTTCTTACACTTTGCATGGCATTAACTGCAGTGGAATAAATACACAATACAACTGTTGAATCTTCTTTAATTTTTTGTATTAGTTGATAATTGTTTTTTGTTGCATCAATGGCTACAAAATTAATTTTATATGATTTTTTTGTTGCAGTCAAAAATTCATCTACCTGAAAGAGTGGAAAATATTTTGTATCATCGATAACTGTTAACCAAGTTGAATAATCACAAAGAATACTTAATGTGCCAGGTAGTGCAAAGTTAATTTTTTTATTACCTGTGTAAATATAATCTGCTGCCGCATCGCCAATCATCCATTTATCTGTTGCAGCATTATAAGTATATCCAATAGCTGTTAAGTCAGTATAATCAATATTTTTAGCCAGCATAAAATCTGCAATTACTACTGGCACTTGTTTATTTCCAACATTATAAACTGCTAATGCTGTTCGTCTTTTATATTCAAATGGAGCGTAAGGAAGTTGTATATTTTCCAGGAAAAGTGCTGCATTGGTAATAGAAGCAGTAGTATATTTTTTTACTAAATCTTTACATACCGGAATTTCAAATTCAGGATCTTCTGTTAAGCTTACCCGAATGGTATCGCCAATGCCATCCTCCAACAAAGTGCCAATACCGATAGCAGATTTTATTCTACCATCTTCACCATCGCCAGCTTCTGTAACACCTAAATGCAAAGGATAGCATTCACTAAATTCTTCCATCATGTGATTGATAAGTAACCTGTAAGCCTGCACCATTACAAGCGGGTTACTACTCTTCATACTCAAAATAATATTGTGATAATCCGCAGCTCTGGCAATGCGTAAAAATTCCATCGCACTCTCTACCATGCCCATGGCGGTATCCCCATAGCGACTCATAATACGGTCACTTAAACTTCCATGATTTGTACCGATACGCATGGCAGTTCCATATTCTTTACAAATTAAAACCAAAGGTGTAAAGCGCTCTCTGATTCTTTCGATTTCTTCTAAATACTCGGCATCAGTATAATCAATCTGTTCAAATTTTTTCTTATCTACATAGTTACCTGGATTTACCCTTACTTTCTCTACTATCCTTGCTGCAATTTCTGCAGCATTGGGGGTAAAATGTATATCTGCAATAAGTGGCACAAAATATCCCCGCTTGTGTAACTCGTCTTTTATATTTTGTAAATTTTCAGCTTCCTTTTTTGAAGGTGCAGTAATTCGTACCAACTCTGCACCGGCTTCAATGCAGCGAATTGTTTGTTCAACTGTTGCAATGGTATCCATTGTATCCGTAGTTGTCATTGTTTGCACCCGAATGGGATGGTTGTTGCCTAGTAATAAATTGCCAATTTTTACTTCCCTGGTTTTAAGACGTTTATATTCCGTCAAAGATTCACAATATAATTGCATAATTATAAATATTGGTTCGATCTATTTTTTTCAATTTGTTTACTTTAACCATAAACCTCCTCATTAAAAAGAAGGGATAATGATAAGTAAACGGCAGCACTTATTTATTACAAAATAACAACAAAAAAGCAGGGTTGTTTGCCCCGCTTTGATATCTTTTGTTTAATTACCAATCTTTTTCTGGTTTGTTGGGCGAGGCTGCGTCTACCCTCCTTAATTTATTTTGTAGATTTTTTTCCTGTTGCAACAGGGCTTTTAACTTTTCTTCCGCTTCCTTTTGCGTCATTTTAGATGGTTGAGGCATGGGCTGCTCATTCTTGTCTTTTTCTTCCTGCTGCTTTTGTTTATCTTTTTGTTTAGGATCGTCTTTAGGTTTCTTTTTATCTTTATCTTCTTTATGTTTTTGTTGCTGCTGCCTTTGTTGTTGTTGTAATGCTTTTTGCAAATTGAACCTTGCTTCTTCATCGGCAGGATTTAGCCGCAAAGCGTGCTTATATGCATCAATACTCTCGGGAAGTTTTTTATTATTTTGAAGCGATACTCCTTTGTTATACCATGTTGCTGATTGATTATTCTTAGATTTACTATTTTTTAAAGCTGCGTCATAGGCCACCAGCGCTTCTTCTCCATTGCCTTTTTTGTATAAAGCATTACCAAGATTATATTGTGCACTTTCATTGGCAGGGTCATTATCTGCAGCCACTTTATAATTTTCAGCCGCTACTTCGTATTCCTTTTTATTGTAGGCATCATTCCCTTTTTTAATAAGTAAATTATTGTTTTGTGCAATTATAAAGAAAGGAATCAAAACCAATGCTGCCAGCACAATTACTTCTTTTTTAATGACTATTTTTTTTGATTTTGTCTGTTTTTTTATTTCAGTAATAAAAAATTCAGTCAGTAATAAAATCAGTACCAAAGCAAGCAACCAAGGGAAAAAATTATAATAGTTCACCAATGAATTTTCTGATATTGCCCGTTGTCCCAATCCACTTAATTGTTTATCAAGGTTATTAACCACTTCATCAGTATTGGTAAAACGTTGATACAAACCATTTCCATTAATAGCTATACTTTTTAATTCTTCTTCGTTCAATTTTGTTATAACTGGGTTACCTGCTGCATCCATTTTGGTTTCGTTGGTAACTGGATCAATGATAGTTGTCCCGTCTGGAGAGCCAATGCCAATTGTATTAATCATTACACCTTCTTCTGCCATTGCCTTTGTAATTTTTATGGCATTTTCATCATGATCTTCCCCATCAGTAACAAGTATTACTGCCTTATACTTTTTTTCGAGTGTGTTAAAAGCTGCGTAACTCATTTTTAGGGCATCCCCTATTACAGTTCCCTGCGTTGGCACAACATCAGTTGAAGCAGACGACAGGTACATTTTTGCTGCCGAATGATCTGAGGTTAAGGGCATTTGCAAATAAGCCCTTCCGGCAAAAACAACAATCCCAATTCTATCTTCAGGTAATTTATCAATCAGTTTTGCAATAAATTGTTTGGCTCTTTCAAGCCGGTTAGGCTTTATATCATCAGCAAGCATACTTTTACTAACATCCAATACTACCATCACATCAATACCGCTGTGATTGACCATGGTGGTTCCGCTGGCTTTACGGGGATTAGATAAAGCAATGACGCCAATAGTGAATGACGCCAGAATTAAAATAAATTTGATACGAAATTTTGAAGGACTGTAATCTCTAATTAACTGATTTACCAGAATAGGATCGCCTATTTTAGCAATCATTTTTTTCTTATTGTTGATAACTAAAACGTAAAAAAAAACCATCAACGGAATAATCGCCAATGCCAATAAATATTCTATATGCTGAAAGTGGATCATATCAATACCTAACCTTGATTTTTATTTAAAAAAGATTTAAATTAAACTAAGTTCAAAATTATCATACTTACTTTTCTTACACTGTGAAAACAATCACAATTTATAGGATACTTCGTAAAAAAACTGACCTACTTTATACCAGTAAAAAAGCCAAGTTGTTTTAAAATTCCTTTTGTAATGTTTAACTGTGCTGCCTTCATATCAATAGCCGCATCGGCAGATTTTACCATTGTTACAAAAAAATAAGGATGTTTATTTTCTTCTATCCAGCCAACCACCCAGCCAATGGCGTTTTTATTTTCATCAAACCCCGATCCTGTTTTATAACTTAAACTGTAACTAGTATTATCTTCCTGCAACATTGCATCACGTACTAGTTGTTGTGTTCTTTTTTGAAAAGGTAACTGATCAAAATAAAGGCGTTTCACAAAGCCCAATTGTTCATCTGCCGAAATTTTTAAATGATTATCCAACCAAAAACTATCAATTTTATTTCCAATATTTTTATTGCCGTAACTCAAAGAATCTAACCAAAGCTGCATAGTATCTTTTCCAATGCGTCTTGCAACTTCCTGGTAATAGGGAACACTACTTACTTTAAATGCCTGCTCCATTGTTAAATCCTTATTCCATTCCTCATTTACTCTTTTAATACCATCCCACTTTATAACCATTTTTTCATCTGTAATTACGCCAGTTTCTAAGCCAATAAGTGAGTTTACAATTTTAAAAGTATATGCTGGCGTATAGCGGGTGGTATCCATTTTTAGGTTGTAAACCGTTACTTTACCATCGCTGTTACTTAGCATGGTAAAACATCCTTCAACCTTATTTTCATCAAAATATTTTTTCAGACTATCATCCACTTTTGCCCTGTTTACAGAACAGGATGAAACGGAAATCAAGAATGCAAAAAATATAATTGTAAGTAGGTAGGTTATTGCAATTTTCATTATAAAAAAAGATATTTTTTTACAGATTTTTAAAATACTACTGTTAAATTTATTTTTATTTCTTTTGATCAATATGGATGGCAGTAGCTTCAAGCGTTTCGTAAAATTCGCTGCCATATTTTCTAACAAGCGCGTCTTTTAAAAAAACATATACAGGCACTTTTAACTGTTTACCCAACGTACAACCAGCACCACAAAGATCTTCTCTTGGCTCGTAGTTTAAATATTCTGTTTGCTTATCCCTGCTTTGCTGTATCCTAATTGGAAACAAATGACAACTAATAGGTTTTTTCCATTGTACTTTACCATCGTTGTAAGCCTGCTCAATACCGCATTTTACAATGCCGTTTTTATCAATTATCCCATAAACGCAAACCTTGCTTTCAATGGTAGGCGTTACCCAACCAAATTCTTTATCGTACACATATTTTCCCTGCCGCTCTAATTCCTTTTTACTTTCTTCAGGCAGGTAAGGCAACACTGCTTCGTATACATCATTTATTTTTTGCAATTCATCCATATTTAATGGAGCTCCTGCATCACCATCTACACAACATCCACCCTTACATTTATTAAGATCGCAAACAAATTGCTCCTGTACAATTTCATCACTAATAAGAATATTATCTATTGCTATCATATCAGTTGTAAAAGTAATGCAAAGCTGCAAGCATTTAAAAGGTGTTTTATTATTGAGGCGATAAATCAGGCGCTGGGTTTAACGAATATTTTATAAAATAAATATTGATTTGACACTGGCAAATTAGGAAACCGCATTTGCAAAGCTTCTTTCAACCATAAATACATCTCCTGTTTTCTATTAAATAATTCAATCGTTAACCCCAAACGACTTTAAGCTATTAATGTAAAAGTGAAAACAATTAATAAGATAAGAAAATTTAAGCCGGGATAAACTTGGGTATATAATTGAAAAGAAAGTTTTAAGATTTATTCTTCCACTTAAAAGTATTGATGATATGCTCCATATCAACCTGCAAAAAATCCTGTACCGGTTTTAGAGAATCTGCGTTGGGGGTTACGTCAAAATATAAGGCACCCCGAATAAAGTTTTTAATAGTGTCGCTTAAAAAAAATTGTTTGGCTGTTGCAGCATTGCCGCCTACTTTAAAAAATACTCCACTTATTGCATTGGGCGTATGTATTAAACTATCATTAATAGAACTTGATACCACATTATTTTTATTCGTAAGCGTAAAAGCATCGGCTACCATTTTATCAAAATCGTTAACGACCAATGAATCTTTATACTGGCCATTTGGCTGTTTTATTTTATAGAGGGCTTTACCTCCAATTTCTTTGTAACTCAAAAATATTCTTGCATGAAACTGTGGAAAATCTATATTTCGCCAATAAGAATTTTCGGGATTATTATCAAAGTAGGTAGTATCCTGTATAACATTTGCATACACAGGATATTCAAAACTGTAAGGAAACCCAGGTTGATCAAATGTTTTATAACTACGTTGCGGCAAGTCAATTTTATAATATCCTCTTTTTTGAGAAATATAGGGCGAATTACATGCGATGAATATAATGCAACAAATAATAAATAATAAGAAGATTTTTGGATTACTATTTAAAGCAACGTATATTTTTTGCTTCAAGTTAATTTCTTTGAACGTCTTTTGTATCATTATCCTTTAGAGTCATTTTTAATAATAACTTTGACTTTATCAATCCTATTTTTCATTATCTCTAATGGAACAAAAATAAAATCTCCGCTGGTAACTTCTTCATTTATTTGTGGAAATTCTCCGGCAATTTCAAGTACTAATCCAGCAAGAGAATCGCTATCACCTCTTGTAACTTCAAAAGTATCAGAAGATAATTGCATAATTTTGCATACATCATTAATCATCGTTTTTCCCTCAAAAATATAGTTGTTGTCATCAATTTTTTTATTAACACTTTCCTCATCATCAAACTCATCTTTTATTTCGCCGATTATTTCTTCCATAATGTCTTCAAGGGTAACAATACCTGAAGTACCCCCAAATTCGTCTACTACCACAGCAAAGTGAATACGCCTGTTTCTAAATTCCTGTAAAAGGTCTTCTATCAGTTTTTGCTCGTGTACAAAATAGGCAGGTCGCATTAAAATATGCCAGTCGTAATTATCCACTTTGCTTGCGTTTACATGGGGCAATACATCTTTGGTATGCAAAAGCCCCAATATTTCATCCAGGTTGCTTTTATACACAGGTAGCCGGGAGTAATGCAACTCTTCAATTTTTTTTATCACATCTTCAAACTTACTACTGTGTTCAATACCACTAACATCCAACCTTGTGCGCATTACCTGTTTTACAGTAGTATCTCCAAATTTTCGAATACCTTTTAAAATTTGTTTTTCTTCAGTAGTTGCTTCATGATCAGGCAAAAGGTCAATCGCATAATCAAGCTGGCTATTATCCAGCATGGAAGAATTATTAGAAGATAGTTTTTTTTCTATTCCATCACTAAACTTTACCATCCTTTTACTAAGTCGGTAAAATAAACTGTTGAAAATTTCAACAACTAGTGATGCCGTTGAGGCAAACCAAACTTTATGATGTGTAGCCCATACTTTTGGTAATACCTCTGCAAAAAGTACAATTAAAAAAGTAATACTAAAAACCTTAATTAAAAAATTTATCCAAGTGCTTAAGTGCATCACATCAAGCAACCCGTCTAATACAATATTGGAAATTAAAATGATGCCAATATTTACAAAACTATTGGCAATAAGCATCGATGCCAATAAAGTTTTAGGTTGCTCTAACAAAGTAACTATCCGCCTAAATGAAGGCTGTTGCTTTGTTTTTAGCATATTAATATCTTTATAAGTAAGTGAAAAAAAAGCTACTTCCGCGCCAGCTACCAAAAATGAAATAATAAATAATAATACTGCTATAAAAATAAGTATTGCAGAAGCTGCAGGTGTAATTGCAAGTAAAGAAAAATGCAAATATTTTGTACAATCAATGACCGAATGGTAATCCAAAACTAAAAGTTTTAGTGAACAATTTTTTATGCAAACAGCAATTTAATGCGCTGTTACTTTTAATTTAAAATGGTAATCTCTCAGGTCCATCATCAGGAGGGATTTCACCTTCTAATCCTTCAATTTGTCCACCAAGCTGGCTTCCATCATTTCGCTTATCCAGCATAATCAGGTTATCGCCTACAATTTCTGTAGCAAATTTTTTATTGCCATCTTTATCTTCCCAACTCCTGGTTTTTAAACGTCCTTCTATATACACCAAACTTCCTCTGTGCAAATACTTTTGTGCCAGTTCTGCCAGCCCCCTCCACAATACAACTGTGTGCCATTCAGTTTGCGAAATCAATTTTCCACTTCTGTCTTTATACGTTTCAGTTGTAGCCAACGAAAATTTAGCTACGCCAATATTACCCTCTAAAAACTGCATATCCGGATCCTTTCCTAAATTACCAATTAACACTACCCTATTTACACCTCTCATATTGATGATTTTAAATCTTGATACTTACTCCACTAAAACAAATTTAAAGATACATTTTTATCTTTCAAATAGGCAGTGATAAATTTCGGAAAAGGAAGCGTAGAAATTTCTATTTGTGAAAGTGCTTTATAACCATTAACTGCAAAGGGTTTGCTAGTATCTATATTAATAAATTGGCCATATATTATTTGATGGGTTAAGTGCTGCTTATAAAGTGGAGAGATCTGAGTTATTTTATAGGATGTTTTACCAAATAACGCTTTCACTATTTCTATTTCTTTAAATTTTTCCAATGGCAATTCTTTTTTGTTTTCTATCAATACAAATTCATACAAATTTTCCCAAATATCTTTAGGTCCTCTTAATCGTACATATTGCCTTCCTTCGTATTCAATTACCAGATAATAAAACCATCTTGTTTTTTTTATAATCCTTTTTTCTTTTACAGGTAACTGGCTTATCCTTGATTCTGCATGTGCTTTACACTTTGCCTTAAGTACACAGCTATTGCAATGAGGTAACTGAGGTTTACAAATAACTGCCCCAAAATCCATAAGGGCCTGGTTGTGTATGCCGGGTTGCTTTTTATCCAGCAATTTATTTGCTAAAAGTGTAAAAAAAAGTTTTCCTTCATTACTATCTATTGCAGTAGCAATACCAAAATATCTGGCTAATACCCTAAAAACATTGCCATCCACTACAGCATATGGAAGGTTAAAAGCAAAGGAGCCTACAGCTGCAGCGGTGTAGGGACCAACCCCTTTTAGTTGTAAAATTTCTTCATATTTGTTTGGAAATTTACCATTCAATTCATTGGCAATATATTTAGCAGTAGCGATTAAATTTTTACAACGGGTGTAATAACCGAGGCCTTCCCAAAGTTTAAATACTGTAGTCTCCGAAGCATTTGCCAATTGCTGAATATTTGAAAATGCAGCAATAAAACGATTGTAATACCCCAACCCCTGGTCAACCCTTGTTTGTTGTAAAATAATTTCACTTAGCCATATTTTATAAGGGTCTTTTTCTCCCTTCCAAGGCATTTGTCTGTTATTAGCTTCGTCATTCCATTGTAATAAATTATTTACAAAAGACTGCTGTTGTATTGTCAATTTCATTATCATTCAAATTTCTGTCAATTTAATTACTGACAATAATTTAATTTTTTACTTCCTTATTAAATTAAAAATCAATTTGTTGAAATTATTCTTGTTTTATTTGTAGCTTTATTCAAATTTTTAACTGATAATCAGTTGTTAATATTGTTTTTTAAAACTTATTGTGCTATATTTCTATCAGGTAGGTATCCATAAAATTTATCAAAATGAGAAAAGCAGATCTTATTTCCGAAATTTCTGATAAAACAGGTATTCCAAAAGTAGATGTAATGGTAACGTTGGAAACAATGTTTAAAGAAATAAAGCAATCTTTAATTGCAGGTGAAAATATTTACATACGTGGTTTTGGAAGCTTTATTACAAAAAAAAGAGCCGCTAAAATAGGTCGTAACATTAAAAAAAACGTAGCTGTAAATATTCCTGAACATTATATACCATCGTTTAAACCTGCAAAAGAATTTATACAAGAGGTTAAAAATAAAAACTTACCCCCATGTAAAACTTCTGATTAGCATACCTTTGCGCCTCAATATTTTTTTGTGAAAAAACAACAACTTATTCTCACGGGTGCGGGCATCTTACTTATATGTTCATTGTTATTTTTTGGCAAAACCGTAGCCAATAAAGAAAATACAGCTATTAAAGGCGCTGCTAAGGCAGTTACTCCAAAATTTAATTTGGATATGTATCTACTCACAACAAAGCAAAAGCTTACTATTAACCAACAAACTTACCTTGCTAATTTGGAAAATAGTGTAAAAAGAGGTGATGTAAAAGAACAGCAAATAAAGGCTTTCAATCAATTATCCGATTTCTGGAAAGACTCTGTGCATGTTCAGGATTTGCATAATTTTTATACTGCTGAATCAGCGAAGTTGGTAAATTCTGAAAAAAACCTCACCTTTGCCGCCCAACTGATTTTAAGAGACTTAAGAAATGAGGAAGATTTAACCAAAAGAGGTTGGAAAGCAGAAGAAGCAATATTGTTATTTGAGAAGGCCATAGAATTGAATCCAGCTAATGATAGTTTAAAAGTGGGTTTAGGAAGTTGCTATGTTTTTGGGAAAGGTATGGCCGGAGATGCGGAATCAACAATGAAAGGCATTCAACAGTTATTGCAGGTTGTTAAAAAAGATTCTGCTAACATGCAGGCGCAATTAGTATTGGGTATTGGTGGTGTTATTTCAACACAATACGATAAAGCTGTTGATAGATTGCAAACTGTGGTAAAAAATGAACCAGCTAATGTAGAAGCTATTTCATGGCTTGCAGATGCATATGCTGGCAAAGGAGATAAGCCAAATGCATTGAAATGGTATGAAATAAGTAAGCGGATGATCAATAACCCCGCTTATTCAAAAGAAGTTGATGACCGCATTAAATTGCTTAAATAGAAGTACATCGAAATTTATTTCGATTATTATAAAAAAATCGGAATTTGATTTCGAGCATTCATAAATTATTTATTAACAACAAAAGACTAGTATTATGCCTTGTGGTAAAAAAAGAAAACGTCATAAAATTGCAACGCACAAGCGTAAAAAGCGTTTAAGAAAGAACCGTCATAAAAAGAAATAAATTACTCTTTTTGTAGCAGGTGCCGGCATCCCTGCCGGCACAAATTTATCAGCATTATTTTATGATTTGCAATTATTAGTATTTTGTAACGTTATTGCTGTGTAGTCCTTCCATGTGATGTATTGGTCTCTAATTAAAAGTGTTTTTTTGACAAAGGAATTAATTATAAATGTTGCACCTCAAGGCGTAGAAATAGCCTTGCTGGAAGATAAAAAACTGGTTGAGTTGCACAATGAAAAAGCTGATGCAAACTTTGCCGTGGGAGATCTATATCTTGGAAAAGTTAAAAAGTTAATTCCCGGTTTAAATGCTGCGTTCATAGATGTTGGCTTTGAAAAAGATGCATTTTTACATTATACTGATCTTAGTCCTTATGTAAAGTCAATACTAAAATTTACCAATATTGCTATTAACGATAAAACGGAAGGTGGATTTGACTTTGGTAAGTTTGTTGTTGAGCCCGAAATTGTAAAAACAGGTAAAATTGCAGAAGTTTTAAATGCTAGACCCAATGTATTGGTTCAAATTTTAAAGGAACCAATCGCTGCTAAAGGGCCAAGGTTAAGTTGTGAAATATCATTACCAGGGCGTTTTGTAGTTATTACCCCATTTAATGATGTTATTGCTGTTTCCCGTAAAATACATTCTAGCGACGAAAGAAAGAGACTCCAGAAGATTATTGAAGCCATTAAGCCAAAAAATTTTGGTGTTATTGTTCGTACCGCCGCTGAAGGAAAACATACTGCTGAATTGCATGAAGATTTACTTTCACTGGTGCAAACATGGCAAACAATGCAGGCAAATCTTAAAAATGCAACTCCTCCTTCAAAAATTTTAAGTGAACAGGGAAAAGCAAATAGCATGCTTCGGGATTTATTAAATGAAGATTTTAACCGTATAGTAGTAAATGATAAAACCATTTTTGCAGATACTAAAAATTACATTCAGCGAATAGCTCCAGAAAAAATAGATATTGTAACCTACTACAATAATGGCTCACCAATATTTGACAGTTTTGGAATAACTAAACAAGTAAAGGCCGCTTTTGGAAAAACGGTTAACCTGCCAAGTGGTGCTTATTTAATTATAGAACATACTGAAGCTTTACATGTAATTGACGTTAATAGTGGCTATAAAAGTGTTAGTAATAATCAAGAGCAAAATGCACTTGAAACAAACCTCGAAGCTGCGGAAGAAATTGCAAGACAACTTAGATTACGGGATTTAGGCGGTATTATTGTGGTTGATTTCATTGATATGAAATTGATAGAAAATAAAAAGCGTCTTGCTGACTCTATGGAATTATTTATGAAAACAGATAGGGCTAAACACGCTGTTTTACCTATTAGTAAATTTGGCTTAATGCAAATCACCCGGCAACGTATGAAGCCGGAAATGAATATTAATACTTCCGAAATTTGTCCTAGCTGTAACGGTAGCGGTAAAATTTCTTCCACCCTTATTTTAGAGGACGAAATAGAAAAGAATTTGAGTTATCTGATAATGCAGAATCATAAAGGACTTACTATTGAGGTTAACCCTATACTTTTTACCTTCCTTACAAGTGGTTTTATTTCTAGACGTAGAAAATGGAGCTGGAAGTACAAACAAAAAATTAAAGTAATTTCAAACTCTACCAACCACCTAACAGAGTTTCGTTTTTTTGACGATAGTGACGAAGAAATTAAACTTTAATAATCCAATGCCGTTAAGTTAAGCAAAATTAGCGTGTACTTCTCTGCTAATCATATATCTTTGGGATCAACAAAATAGGTACAGGATTATAGGGGTAACTTTTAAAAAAATATAAACACGAATCTGGATGATGAAGATTTTAAACGCCGAAACACCAACGGCTGTAAAGGATTTGTTCGAAGCCGGATTCTTACGTTTAAAATCACTTTCCTTTTCATTTCGCAATTATTGAGACGTTCGATACAAAGAGAACTAAATGATTTTTTCGGTAAACTGAATGAATCAGATT
>JANXSK010000031.1 GCA_025352695.1 Ferruginibacter sp.
TTAAAAGAAGTTTAAAAGCAGCTTCTTCAAATGTTCAAGTATTAAGTGCTGAAAAATTAAATACTATTCGTAACACAAATATTAATGACGCACTTGCAGGAAAAATTGCAGGTATTCAGGTTCGTAGTCAGTCTGGTGCAGCTTTGGGCAGAACTGGTACCATTCGTTTATTTGGTGAAAGTGCTTTAGGAGGTGGTTCAACCGTATTGTATGTACTGGATGGTACAAGGGTAACCGCAGATGATATAAATACAGATGATATTGAAGATGTATCTGTTTTGCAAGGACCTAGTGCCGCAGCAATTTTTGGCCCTGATGGTGCCAATGGCGCAATTGTAATTACTACTAAAAGGGCTAAAAAAGGTGCTAAGGGAAGTGGTATTGAAATGAACTTAGGAACAAGGTTAGAGAATGTATACATTTTACCAAATTACCAAAACACTTATGCAGGCGGTGATTTTGCTAACATGAAAAGATATACCTATAAGCCGGGCCAACCAATAGAATGGAAAGCACTTGAAGGTAAATATTATCCTGATTATTCAGAAGATGTTAGCTGGGGGCCACGTATGGTTGGACAGGAATATATACCATGGTATGCCTGGTATGGTGGGCACGACAAATCTTTTAAAACAGCCCATTTAACTGCTCAGCCTAATAACGCAAGGGATTTTTATAATACCCAGGTAAAAAATAACAACAGTATTACTTTTTCAAAAGCTACAGATTTAATTAACACCCGTATTACTTTTAATAATGTTGATGTTAAAGGATTAATACCTACTACATATCTTAAAAAGAATTCCTTAACAACCTCAACAATTGTAGATTTAAATTCACACTTTTCATTAGGTCTCAATTTTAATTACTACAATCAAAAAACCAATGGTGATTTTAATGATAACTATGCCAATCAATCTTCTGGTTCATTCAATCAATGGTTTCACAGAGATTTAGATATGGGAATTATAAGAGAATTAAAAGATTTAAGAACACCAACCGGAATTAATGCAAGCTGGAATCATAACGGACCTGATAATTACAATCCTAATAATCTAAAAGATTTTTATGGCCCGTATTATTGGCAGAACTTCTATTCTTCACTTGACCAAATTACCAATTTAAGTAATGTAAATAAATTGTACGGCGATGTATCACTTACTTATAAATTAAATAATGATTTCAGAATAAAAGGTACTTACAGAACCGTTAAATATTCAGGGTTTAGTGAAAATAAAGTAAGTAGTGATTTGGCTGATATGAAATTTGCCAGTCAGGCAACAGGTTATATTAAGGGAGGATATTCCAGTTCTACTTTCACTAATAACGATCAGGATATAGAACTTACAGGCACTTATAATAAAACGGTAAGAAATTTCACAATTGGAGCTTCAGCAGGTCTTGATCTTCACAGCTATTCTGCTCATTCCAATTATTCCAGTACAGCCCGTGCTGATGGATTCAATATCCCTAACTTGTATACCATTGCTAATTCAAAAGGTACACCTATATCATCCGATGGAAGATATTATGAAAGGGATAATGCAATTTTTGTAACTGGACAGGTTGGATTTCGTAAAGTATTAAATGCTGACTTTACATTGCGTAACGACTGGCTTTCGGTATTTCCGAAAGATCATAACGATATCCTGAGTAAATCTCTTGGGGCGTCATTTATATTTAGTGAATTGACCAAAGAATCACTTCCATTTTTAAGCTTTGGAAAGATAAGAGCTGCATGGGGCGAAATTCCTCAATCTTTTGGAGATGGTAAAAGAACATCAGGTGCTTACACTTATCCGGGTTCTTTATACTATTCCACAGTTAATCAATGGAATAACAATTTTCTTATGTACACAAACAGTGCTAAAGTTGATTCAGCTATTCACGGAGCGGTTGCAAGCCAGCATGAAATTGGAATTGATCTGTCGTTTTTCAAAAGTAGGTTAGGTATTTCAGCAACTTATAAAAAATCTGTAAATAAGGGTTTCCCTCAAAGTAAGCCAATTCCCGCAACTTCTGGCATTACCAGTTATACTACCAACGTAGGCGAAATTGATAAAGAAGCATTAGATCTGCAGTTTAACGCAAGACCACTAATGTTGAAAAATTTTAAATGGGAGATCAATGCTACCTGGTCCCGTTTAATTCATAATAAAGTAGTTGATATTGATGGATTGCCAAATGACCCAACAAAAGCGGCTGTTTACACTAATGTAGAAGGTACTGTATTCGGTCCTACTTTAAGGGCCGTTGAGGGAGAAGAATGGGGTACGCTTTATGGAAATGGCATTAAAAGAGATGCTAACGGTAATGCACTATTAAATACAGATGGAACATACGTGTATGTTGCTAATTCTAAATTGGGAAATGTTTTGCCAAAAGTAACAGGAGGTGTTCAAAATACTTTTGTTATACTAAGAAACTTTACTGTTAATGTTAATATCGATTACCAGGTAGGAGGTAAATTCTTCTCTTTGTCAGATTATTTTGGAGCTAGTACTGGAGTATTAGCTCGTTCTGCTGCAATAAATGATAAGGGTAACCCTGAAAGAGATCCTGTTTCGGAAGGTGGTGGACATAAAGTAACTGGTGTAGATGCTACAACAGGTAAAGCAGTACAGTATTACCTGGCACCAAGAGATTATTTTAATGCTGCCAATAACACTTTTGAAAATAATATTTACGATTTGACATTTGTTAAGTTAAGAGAGGTAAGTATAGGTTATAATATCCCGGTTAATAAAATAGGCGTGGAAAAATATATAACCAGGGCTAATTTCTCTATTATTGCAAGTAACCCCTGGTTAATTTATGCAAAAACAAAAGATTTTGATCCTTCAGAAATTAGAAACCAGAGTGGTGAAACAGGACAATTTCCTGGAATACGTGGATTTGGTTTTAACCTTAAAATAGGCTTCTAAAACCGGTACTTTTATCAATTTTAAAAACAGATATAATGAAAGGAATAAATAATAAATTAAAAATTGTCATCCTTATCATGGGGATTGCAACTTTTTCCATAAGCTGTAATAAATTAAAAGATTTTGGAGATACTAATGTAAATCCAAATGATATAGCAAACCCTGCTACTTATGCGATATTAACGGGAGTGGAGGCAGGCATTTCAGGTTGGGCAAACAACGGGGTTGCTAATGTTTGGATTCAATATTTTTCTGAGACCCAATACCCTGGTAATGGCTTGTATGCAATACCTAAATATGATTTTTCGGGAAACTACTCAGGCCAGTTACTTAATCTTCAAACTGTTATTAAAGTTAATAATAATACAGAAGAGGTAGCAGTTGCCAAAATATTAACTCAATATATTTTTTGGAACATGACGGATAGCTGGGGTGATATTCCTTATTCCCAATCTATACAAGGTAAGGTACCTGCTTACGATAAACAGCAAGATATTTATAAAGGCATGATCGCAGAATTAAAGTCAGCCCAAAGTTCCTTTACAAACTCGGGAGCTTTAAAAGGAGATATTATTTATGGAGGGAATGTAAATAAATGGAAAAAATTTGCAAATTCACTGAGGGTAGTGATGGCATTGCGATTATCAAAAAGATTTCCAGGAGCAGGAGACTATTCAGCAACAGAATTAAAGGCTGCTATAGCTGACGGTGTTATTGAAAGCAATGATGATAACTGTAAACTTGTATTCCCTGGTGGTGTATTTAAGAATCCATACTGGTCGGCACACGATGGTGCCCGTGATAATGGAGAAAGTCAACATCTATTTTCAATTCTATCAGGTTTTAGCGATGGCAGACAGGCCGCTTTTGGTAGTTCAACCAAAGCTGTGCCATCTGGTATCAAAGAAGCAGACATCAATAGCTGGATCAAAAGCAATGTTGATTGGTCAAGGGCTTTTAACGACAATTACAGGTTAGAAACAAGCCCTGTAATGATTATGAACGCTTCGCAGGTTTTTTTAGCAAGGGCCGAAGCAGCAGATAGAGGTTGGACTACCGAAAGTGTAAACGATATGTACCAAAAAGGTATAAATGCTTCATTTGCCCAATGGAGTTTACCAGCCCCAGATGCATCTTATTTTACCCAATCAAATGTAGCAATAACAGCTCCTGCTGGAACAAATGGCAATCTGCAACAGATAGCTACGCAAAGATACCTGGCAGCTTTTCCTAACGGCACTCAGGGATGGAGCGAATGGAGAAGAACTGGATTTCCTGTAATTATCCCTGCCCCTGCCCCTTTAAACCCGGCACATGTAACTATTCCACGGAGGTATATTTACGCTGATGTTGAATACAGTTTAAACCCAACCGGAGTTGCAGCCGCTGTAGCTAATTTACAAGGCGGAGATCTTCAGGAATCAAGAGTGTGGTGGGACCAATAAAAGTCAATTATAAAAGCGACTTATTAATAACAAATAAAAAATATAAGCATGAAATATAAATTTTTGATATCAATAACTCTTTTTACGGTGCTTGCTATAATGATGACATCCTGTATTAAAGATAATTTGAAATACACACAAGATGAGGGTAAAACATTTTTAAAGTTTCATGAATCAGCACCAGATAATGTGCTGTACTTCACCCCTTTTTCAACTATGCAAACTGTTAGTTTATTTAGTGTAAGACGTGATGCCAATAGCAGTAGTAGCCTTAAAATGCCTGTTAGCGCAACTCTTACGAGCTTGCCAGATTATATTGATAGATACAACACTGATAATGGTACTACTTTTGAACTGTTGCCTGATAGTATTTATACGCTGAGTAATCCATCGTTTGTAAAAACTGCAACCGGGTATACTTTAAATTTAAAAGAGGGAGATTTTGCAAGTGAATTTGACATTGCATTGAACGGTGCAAAATGGGATGTTTCTCATACTTATGCCGCGGCGTTCAGTATGGCAGCAACTGGCAATAACCTTTCTACAATTATGGGGTTAGACACTATGTTGGTTTTTTTATCTGTTAAAAATAAATATGATGGGGCTTACTCCCTTCGCATAAAAACGGTAGGTTGGGGTGCTTATGGAATTGCCGATGGTGTTACACATGATGTGGATGGTAATATAGGAATGATTACATCGGGTCCAAATACACTCACTTGGGATGTGCCAAATCAGATAGCCTTTACTGCTGCAGGAGGCGCTACGGGTTTTGGAGCAACTGCCCCTCAATTTATATTTGATCTTGCAACTGATAAATTAACGGACGTAATC
Source organism: Ferruginibacter sp. (assembly GCA_025352695.1). Classification (GTDB taxonomy): domain Bacteria; phylum Bacteroidota; class Bacteroidia; order Chitinophagales; family Chitinophagaceae; genus Ferruginibacter. Next base: position 5,204 of record JANXSK010000031.1, read on the forward strand.
AATCTGGTTCCTAATGATGGAAGGAACAGAAAATTTCGCATTAATTCAAGTATATCAGATAGTCGGTACGACGCGGCTAAGAAAATGATATTTGCAGCATACATAATGTCACAAAATGGTCGACCAGACCAGTTTATATATGATACTTTAACTTATAAACAGCCTCGATAAAATGTTGTTAAGATAATATTTAAAACCACAACAGCAATCATTGGGTAAATCGCAAAATTTACCATTGGGAATATAAATAAAAAAGAGGGTTATATCATTGTTATGATATAACCCTCTTTTTTATTGCACGTAACTTTCGCTTAACATTACGGTAACATTTGCGTAACATTTCATTAACTATCGGTTAACATTCAACTTGTCTCTTTGCATAAATTTAAAAGCATGAGATTTTTAGGATTATTACTACTTTTTTTTACCGTTTCCCTTAACTCATTTTCTCAAAAAGGCAAGATTGAAGGTAAGGTTACAGACTCAAAATCCGGTTCAAAATTATCTGGAATAAGCATAGCTGTTAATGGTGAAAAAAACGGAGCAACTACAAATACAGATGGATATTTTCAAATTACCGTAGACGCTGGAAAGAAATATGTTATCAAACTTTCTTCTGTTGGATATACTACAAAAGAGTTGGCAGATGTTGAAGTAAAAGCAAATCAAGTTACCCATTTGGATATCAATCTTGAAATAGCATCTAAAACGGAGATGGGGGTTGTAATAAGATCATCAGCAAAAAAAGAATCAATTGCTGCATTAATTTCTTACCAAAAAAATTCACCTGTTGTTGCACAGGTTATTAGTGCTGAAGCCATCCGAAGATCACCTGATAAAAATACGGGGGAGGTTTTAAAACGGGTACCGGGCACATCAGTGCAGGAAGGAAAATATTTAGTGGTAAGGGGTTTAGC
>JANXSK010000039.1 GCA_025352695.1 Ferruginibacter sp.
AAACTGACCCCCTCCGGCCATTTCAAATTGACCCCCTGATTCCGGCTCAAATTGACCCCCTATTTTAAGAGATAATAGAACAGTTGTTTTTGTAGGATTTTAATCGGTTGTTTTAATCAAAACTAACCGGAAAATTATGTCCAACAAAACAATTGAGATGTTTAAAATCAGACAGGTATTGCGCCTTTATGCAGATGGGCGGGGCAGTAAATTTATCAGCAAAACAACGGGCATCGCCCGTAATACGATCAAGAAGTATCTGCTGCAATTTGTTGAGTTGCGGCTGACTATTGAAGGTGTGGAAGCGATGAGTGACAGGCAGCTGGCTACAGCTTTATTACTGGAAAAGCCCAAAATTGAAAGTAACCGTACACTGGAGCTTGAGCAGCTGTTGCCCGACCTTGCCACCAGGTTGAAGAAGCGTGGTGTTACCAAGCAAATGGTATATGCGTATTATGTTAGCCAATGCTCCAATGGGTTCAAACACTCCGCTTTTCTGGAACGCCTAAACGCTTATATGGGTATGAGCAAGCCTTCCATGCGTGTACCCCATAAAGTTGGTGATAAGCTCTTCATTGATTTTACAGGTAAGAAGTTACAGGTAGTTGATAAACAAAGTGGCGAGGTGCAGGAGGTAGAAGTGTTTGTAGCTATTCTCGGCTGCAGCCAGCTTACTTATGTAACCGCCGTTCCATCGCAAAAGAAAGAGGATTTTATACTTGCGTGTGAACGTGCTTTACACTTCTATGGCGGCGTACCTGAAGTCATTGTACCCGATAATTTAAAATCAGCCGTAAAGAAAGCCAGCCGGTATGAAGCTGAACTGAATGATAGTTTTGCCGCATTTGCAGCCCATTACAACACCTATGTTTTTCCGGCAAGGGCATACAAGCCCAAAGACAAGGCACTCGTAGAAGGGGCTGTAAAAATCATTTACACCAGCATCTTTACTAAAATAGATGAAAAAGTATACACCAGTTTAGAGGCACTGAACGGCGATATTTTTTTTTATTTAGCAGCTCATAATAATACCCTGCTTACCGGATGTGATTACAGCAGGCTGCAGCAGTTTGAACAATTGGAGAAAAATGTTTTGAAGCCACTGAATAAATATCCCTACGACCCCATGATCACCAAAATGGCAACGGTTGGCAAAACCGGGTATGTTACAGCAGAGTACCGGTACTACAGCGTCCCTTATAAATTTATCGGCAAAAAAGTTAAACTGATGTACAACCGTACAAAGGTAGAAGCTTATAATGATCACGAGATAATAGCAGTCCATGTTCGCCAATATGGCAAAGAAAAATACATACAAAATGAAGACCACCTTGCATCCTGGCACCGGTACCCCATCGAATGGAACCCTGAAAAATTTATTGCTGATGCCGCATCGATAGATGCTTCGGTAGCGGAGTACATCAAAAAAGTATTATCCAGAAGTGAGTACCCGGAAAAGAACTACAGGGCTTGCCAGGGTATAATCAATTACAAAAAACGGGTGGGTGATATAAGGCTTATCAACGCCTGTAAACGTGCTGATAGTTTTAACGTGTACAACTTTGGTATCATCGAAAGGATATTAAAATCAAAGGCAGACAGCATCCCACTCGATGATGAACTGCCAGCACCTGGTGGCGGCAGCAATATGCCATTGCATGATAATATCCGTGGCGAAGACTATTACCAATAACGGCGGAAAGCAATATCTATTAATCAAATAAAAATCAAAAACAATGAACAAAGAAAGTTTAGAAAAGATGACCCGTATGCGGCTTTTAGGAATGCACCACGCTTTTAAAACCAGTATTGAAACTGAACCACCCCCGAACTATACCAATGATGAACTGGTGCATCACCTGATACAAAGTGAGTGGGATGACAGGCGCTACCGTTTAGTACAAAGAGGACTTAAGAACGCCAACTTCCGGTACCGTGCCAGTATAGAACAGGTAGATTATACCGAAGGCCGGGGCCTGGATAAAAACCAGGTACAGCGCCTGTCCACCTGCGATTTTATAAAAAAAGGTGAGGATCTTTTTATTACTGGCAGTACCGGTACGGGTAAAAGTTTTTTAGCATCCGCACTCGGTCAGCAGGCTTGTTTGTTAGGTTACAAAGTCTTGTACACTAACACCACAAAATTAATGTCGCATCTAAAAATGGCCAAAGCCGATGGTACCCATTTAAGAGAACTATCGAAAATAGAAAAACAGGACGCTTTGATATTAGATGACTTTGGTGTTCAACCCTTCGATGCAGGTAGCAGGGCATTATTGCTGGATATCATTGAAGACCGACATGGTAAACGCACCACCATTATTACCGCACAGGTACCAGTAAAAAAATGGCATGAAGTGATCGGAGAAAAAACACTTGCTGATGCAATACTGGACAGAATCGTACACCAATCTATAAGAATAGAACTTTACGGTGAATCGCTGAGAAAAAAACAAAAAGGAAATGCTGAAATAATGGAATCATTTTTATAAAATCAACGGACAGAAATTAATCAGTAATTTAGATCTGCAAAACAACAGTTCTTTATCTCTTTTTTAGTCCTCTTCAGCAGGCTTTTTTTAGGACCTTTTTGAAATCGCTTTTTAGGGGGTCAATTTGAAATGGCGGAAGGGGGTCAGTTTAGCCGGATTTTACAGGTGGCATCGGATCATTTCCATAAGAGTCTTTATCTCTTATCCTGCCATCTGTTCCATGAATAACTACTTCTGATTTTTGATGCTTGGCTATTTCTTTAGCTGCATCGATTGATTGTTTTTGAGTGTCGGTAACTTTTGTTGCTTTTTTGTTACCGGCGCCCTTAACCTGCCATCCACCACCGGGATGTTTGGTTACATGCTGATTCTTACCCATTGTTAAATTGTTTTGGGTGTAATAATAAGTGCCCCGACCTTATATCAGAGTAGGAGCATTGTCGCCGGAAAGCTTAGTAGAAGGAGAAGTTAGTGGCAGGAGTTTTGTATAATGTCTGCTGGCTGCCGCAATAGCGGTGTTGTTTATTTAGTAAACAACACTTACTTTTGCAGCAAGAAATTAAAAACAACGGAAACGAGAGAGCTTATCAAAAAAACTCATTTCCAGAAAGCCTTGATAGCTTGAGACCTATCAGGGCTTTCGCCTTCTATAAAAGAACTTTTTAACAACTCAATAATTACGCCTCAGTTTTTGCATCTTAATTTTATGCCAAATTTACTGCTCTTTTCTACCATGACAATATATTTAGCAAAAAAATACTAATAAATTGGGTATTTTTTCTTTCTAACTGCCATGCCAAAAGAAAATCCGTCATGTTTTTAATTGCCTACTTCAGGGTATTTTAAATCAAATCCATAGTTATAATTAATCGCTTTAAAATCATCCACATTATCAGCCCAGGCATTTTCCTCGTGGCTCTTATTTACAATTACATTTACTGTTGCCCTTTCAAAATAGGCTGCTACAGTTTTCATGGCTTCTATTTCGGTCTCTGTAAATAATTCTTCATCAAATACACCTTCTGCTGTTGCAATGAATTGCTCCCCCATATAGTCACCATAATCATGAAGTTTTATGGTAACCATTTTCTTTTCCATTGTATTGTCAAAAATCCAATCGTAGTTTTTTGGTACTGGTCCTTTTTGTATAGCCTGATAAGTAAGCCCACTGATGGAATAGCAGGTAGTTTTAAAATGAAAGAAGTCAGCATAAAAAAGTAGCTTATTCATTTTAGTTTTAAAAGGGTTTACTTTTTGAGCAAAATATAAGACCATATTATTTATCTTTTCCAAATTGGGAATGCGATATCCGTTAAACAATCCCGGTCTTTTTTCGCCCAGCATTAATGCCTCATAAATGTTATCAAACTCACTCCAGTTTTCTAAAGTGTGATTGATTTTTTTATTTATTTTTTGTAGTTCATCAGCCGTGAATTCATTTTTACTAAAATTAATCAGTTGCTTAAACTCTTTTGGGTCTTTTACCATTTGTATAAGTCTGCCATTGGATACGCTGGGTACTTCACCAGCTTCATAATTACGATACACATTTATACCAAGCCCCAGTATCTCTGCCATTTTATTAGCAGCTAAGCCATATTGTTCCCTGATGGTTTTTATTTCATCAGGGAAAGGGATACCGTACTTTGCTCTGTACTGGTTATACACTTGGTTGGTATTCACTTCATCCAATTGTTCATCTGTAAACTTCTCACCAGTATCCTTGCACAAATAATACTGAAACAAAACATGGAATGGTTCCTTGCGGAAATCCATTGTTCTCATTTCTCTGTGAAGCGTTGCTTCACCACCTGTAAATGGACTTTTCATTTTTTTCAATTTAAAGGATGACTTAATAAATACTCAACTAACCCAATTAAGTACAAATACAAACCAACTCCTTTCTACAATTTTTGAGGGTGATTCATTGGATGCTCGGCAACATGAAATGATATACATATTACTTTTGCCCCTTCAGTGCCCATCGTTATTTTTATATAAATCTCTTTCCCTTTTACTAACTTTCCGAAAATCCACATATCAGCTCCACCATATAATTTTTCTGGTAATGGCCCTTCAGAATAGTCCTCAACAACAAGGTCTTTCAATACCTTGTTACGTTGGTCTTTTGTTATTTCCAAATCAAGCAGCGTCTGAGAATTCTTACCCCGGTCGTCACGGACAACTATTCCCCAGATGTCCATTTTTATATGAAAATCCTGTAAAAACGCCTTTATCTCATTTTGATTAGTCATTATGGTGGCACAAATATACTAAATATTTTAAAAAAACAACTTTAAAGTTGTAAAATTAGGCTATTGTGGTATTTTTAGCATCTTTTTAAACCGGTTCAATAGCTGCCAGTCTATCGTATTTCGACCTAAAATTTTAAAAAAATGTTGAAAATCAAAGAATTTTTTGACATACAGGCAAGCCTATTCTCAATTCTGCATTGCTTTCAACCGCTCCACCTCCTCCCCAATAAGCCTTTTCACTTCCATCTTAACCTGATAGTAATTATCCATCACCTGCTGTTGGGTTACATTGGATACCACAGGAATGTCTTTGTACCGGCTTATTTCTTCATTCAATTTTTTAGCATCATTGATAATCTCGGCATGAAACATTTTTAGTTTAATCTTTTCGTCAGGGTTATCCGCAACTAATCCTACAAATTCTCCGGAAGAAAGCGCTGCAATTTTGGAAGCAGGTATGGCGCTGTCCAGTTGCTTGGAGTGGCTGATGGAAGTATCGGTGCGGTTTACGGAAACACTCTGCCTGTCTTGCATAATTTTTCCGAAACGTTCCGATAGCAGTTTGGATGTTTCACCCATCACCTGCCCACTGATGATGTTACCAGTGATATTTACAATTACATCGGCTTGTTCTTTACCGTAATCCTTTTTCAACTGACTAAAATCCTGCATGGCTAGAGTAGTGGCAACTTTATTACTCCTTGCAGTAGCAATCAGGCTATCCATATTGTTGAAATAGATCGTTGGAAATTCATCAAATACCAAACTGCATTTCAGCATCCCTTTTTTATTTACCTGCCTTACCAATCTGGAAATATACAATGATAAAACTGCGCCGTAGATTTGTTGCTTCTCAGGGTTGTTACCTACGCAAACAATTTTAGGATGCTTTGGATTGTTAATGTCCAATGTGAAATCATTGCCTGATAGCACCCAATACAACTGCGGTGAAGCCAATCGTGCCATACCAATTTTTGCAGAG
>JANXSK010000040.1 GCA_025352695.1 Ferruginibacter sp.
ATAAAGAAGGAGAGTATCACAAATAAAAAAGACTTTCACAAGCTACTAGTTTTTCATAGTTTGTGAAAGTCAACATTTTAATATATCAGGCTCGGCTGGCTGTTTTAGAATCAAAAATTTTTGCGGGGTTAACGCACCAGATAAAACGGATAAATAATTTGCCTGGTTTCAGTGATTCGGTTTTTCGCCATCATCGCTTTTTACGGCATAGACGAGGGATATTGGTTTGTTAGGTTTTTTGAGTCATCATCGCTTTTTACAGCATAGTCTCTGAATCTTGAAACTTGTGTTATTTTGTAGGAAATCAATTAGTGGTTATTTAAGAGATATTGCTATTATTGGTTAAGCATTGGTATTGAAAAAATAAGAAGTTGACTGATATTGGATTAGTATTAGCTTTTCAACGATTTTTGGATTTTAGCTTTTTTTTTGGTTTATCAGGATTTTTGGATATGATTGATATTTAATTCCTATCAATCAACTTCTGGTACAAAGATGCGACAGTTAAAGATATGACACAAGCGCATAATTGCTCTTTTTTACCAGTACAGTAAATACTCAATGATACGTATTACCCCATTATTTACATTGGTATACCTACTATTTTAAAATGGTAGAAGTACGTTTTTTTATAAAAAACATTGTAAAAAAAAATAAACACCATTTAAATGCATGCGGGGCCTGTATTGTAGGTTATTATAGAAAAAACTCTTCCTATTTAGTAAGGCTCTGAATGATATCGTATTTTGTAACAATATGAAAAGCACCCGTTTCATCTTTGCTTAAAACGGCACCATTTTCTTTATTTATAAACATACTTAAGCGTTCAACAGGGGTATCAAATGAAACTTCCGGATATGCTTTTTCCATCACAGAAGCTATTGACTGCAATTTTACATTGGCATCGTTTAATATTTTATCAAACAATCCGCTTTCTGAAATAGCACCAATACTTATACCTTTACTAATAACAGGTATATTTTCTATATCATATTTTTTCATCAATAAAATTCCTTCAGATACTGTCTGTGAAGGAGTTAGTGCAATTAATTTTTTAGAACCACGACCATCTATGAGGTCTTTAAAAGTTTTCATTTCCAAAAATCCCCTTTCCAGCATCCACTCGTCGTTGTATATTTTACCCACATACCTGCTTCCATGATCATGAAAAATTAGCACTACTACATCATCTTTATTTAATTGATCTTTTAGCTGAAACATCCCCTGCAAACAACTTCCAGCACTGTAGCCACAAAAAAGACCTTCTTCTTTTGCAATTCGCCTTGCCATGACTGCACCATCTCTATCAGTTACTTTTGTAAAGGCATCAATAACACTCATGTCATAATTTGCCGGTATAAAATCTTCTCCAAAACCTTCACTAATATATGGATATACTTCTTTTTGATCTAGTTCTCCTGTTTCAAAATATTTTTTAAGTAATGAGCCATAACTATCTATTGCCCAAACTTTTATATTTTTATTTTTTTCTTTTAAATACTTTCCTGTACCCACAATAGTACCTCCAGTACCAGTAGCCACAACCAAATGTGTAACACGTCCTTCTGTTTGTTCCCAAATCTCTGGACCGGTTTGTTCATAATGAGCTTCCCGATTAGCTAAATTATCATATTGATTGACATACCAGCTATTCGGTACTTCTGTAGCAAGCCTTTTACTTACAGAATAATAAGAACGTGGATCGGAAGGATCTACATTGGTAGGGCACACAATTACCTCAGCTCCTACAGCTTTTAATATATCTGCTTTTTCTTTTGATTGTTTATCAGTAGTGGTAAAAATACACTTGTAGCCTTTTACACATGCAGCGAGTGCAAGTCCCATTCCTGTATTGCCACTTGTGCCTTCAATAATAGTACCTCCGGGTTTTATTTTTCCTTCCTGTTCTGCTACTTCCAGCATCTTTAATGCCATCCTGTCTTTAATACTATTGCCTGGGTTAAAATATTCTACTTTTGCCAAAACTGTACAAGGCAGGTCTTTTGTAATTTTGTTTAATTTAATAAGTGGCGTATTGCCAATTGTATCTAAAATGCTGTTAAGCCACATAAATTTAGTTTTAGTGCAAATATAATTTATTCAATTAGTTGGGTAATAGCATTATTGCCGAATCTATTAAAACAATGAACCTTGATTTTAAATCTTAACTATAATTTGGTTTAGATAACTGTTATTTTGATAATACTTCTATCGATTTTAGTACCGCTTTATCTTGAATATTTAGTATTTCATAAAATCCCTGGTTACGCCATACCTGTCTTGCTATAGAAGATTCTATTCTATTTATTAGGTCATTCTTTTCTTTTGGCGATATTGTGTCTAATGTAATAGAATCTTTAGCTGCCATAGCCGAAAACTGTTTCCAGTTATCATCTGAAAAAGTAAACTGTTTGGCAAAATCTGATATTGATTTGTACTTGTTTAATGCTGGTTGATGTTGCAAATAATAACGGTAAGCAAAATCTCCAATAGTTCCTTTGTAGTAGATTTTTGCTGTAGTTATACTGTAATCCGCCGTATCAATTGCAACAAAAATATCAGGGGTAATACCCCCACCGCCATATACAATTTTACCGTTTTGAGTTCTGAAGATTTTTGTAGTATCATGTTTTACTGAGTCTGCAGAATTTACTTCTCCATCATGAAACCTATTGTTTACTTCATCATAATATGCTTTGCCGCCATTGGCATACGACCTTTGAATACTTCTTCCTATAGGTGTATAATACCTTGCAATCGTAAGCCTGAGTGCACTTCCATCACTAAGGTCAAATTGTTCTTGTACAAGTCCTTTACCAAAACTGCGTCTGCCGATAATGGTAGCCCTGTTCCAATCTTGTAGCGCACCAATCAATATTTCACTGGCACTAGCTGTACCTTCATCTGCCAATACAACAAGTTCTCCTGTTTCAAAAAGACCAGGTCTTTTGCAACGGTATTCTTTTTTTGCAAAATGTGTTCCTTCGGTGTAGGTGATCAATTTATCACCATCTAAAAATTCGTCTGCTACAGAAGTTGCCTCTTCCAATATTCCACCACCATTTCCTCTAAGATCAAGTATCAGTTTTTTTAATCCTTGTTTTTGCAAACCTTCCAGCGTCTTCATAAACTCCCGGTAGGTAACCTGTGAAAATTTGTTAAGTCGTATAAATCCAATGCCATTTTTAATAATGTAACTTGCATCTACACTGCTAATAGGAATAATACCACGGGTTATGCTGTAAGGTTTTACTTGACCATCTCTCAACACTGTAATAACTACTTTAGAATCTAAATCACCTCTTAACAATTTTCTTATTTTTTCAGTGGTAATTTTTTTGCCGGCAACAAGGCTGTCATCTACCTTAATAAATTTATCCCCTGTTTTAATACCTGCTTTAAAGCTTGGTCCGTCCGGTACAATATTTATTACATTGATTGTATCATTAAAAAGGCTGAACTCTACGCCTATTCCAAAAAAATTACCAGCAATATCATCATTAACACCTTGTAATTCTTCAGCAGGAATAAAAACGGAGTGAGGATCTAGCTTATTAAGTATAGCAGTAATTGCCGTATCACTGAGGGCTGCTATTTTTACGCTATCCACATATTTATTTTCTATCAGATCCATAATTTCCTGCAAGGGATGCCGCTTATCTACAAAGAAAAAACTTTTACCGGGCATATTATCCCTCATTTTATACCCAATCATCATTCCAACAATTATTGTTACACTAAAAAGCAATGGCAACCAAACCTGAGTTTTCTTATTCATATATACACTTATTAGCACGAAAATAATTGAATTATAATGAATGCCGCAGTTGTGTTTTTTTATTAACTTGTTGGTTGGATTAACCAATCTTCAAAAAATATATTCACACAATGGCAATTATATTAATAGCAGACAGCGGCTCAACCAAGGCAGAATGGTGTTTGCTGGATGGTAAAAAAAGAAAAACGATTTATACGCAAGGTATAAGTCCGTACTTTTTAAATACGAATCAGATTCAACAAATTCTGACTATTGAATTAAAAAGTAAATTGAAATATATCGAACCTGATGAAGTGTATTATTATGGAACAGGCTGCAGCAATCCTGAAAATGCAAAATCAGTTAAGCTGGCGTTGAAAAAAATATTTAGTAACGCAAAGATTTTAGTTGATCATGATTTGATGGGCGCCGCCAAAGCATTGTGTGGGCACGAAAAGGGAGTTGCCTGTATTTTGGGAACCGGATCAAATTCCTGTTATTACAATGGTAAAAAAATAATAAAAAATAGTCCTGGTCTTGGCTTTATTTTGGGTGATGAAGGTAGTGGCGCCTACCTGGGTAAAAAAGTGGTTCAATATTATTTATACAATACTTTTGATCCGGATTTGATGGACCGCTTTAATGCTAAATACAATTTGACCAACGTGGAGATTTTAGATGCTGTGTATAAACATGCATTGCCCAATCGTTTTTTGGCGGGATTTGTACCATTTTTGATTGAAAATAGGGGGCATTTTATGATAGAAAATATAATTGAAGACGGCTTTAACGATTTTTTCTTCAATCATATTTACAAATACAGAGAAAGTTGGACCATGCCGATTCATTTTATGGGTAGTGTTGCCTTCGGATTTAAGGATATATTAAAAGACATGTGCAATTCTTACGAAATAGAACTTGGAAAAGTAGTAAAAAATCCAATGGATGGACTGGTAAAATACCATAAAGAAAAATAGCCGCATTTAATTGAGATAAATAATAAATACACCAACAAAATGGAAAGGCTTTAATTTATACTTCGGCAATAAAAAAATTTACCATTTAAAATGTCAATGCAAAAAATTACAGAAGAAGAGTCCTATTACCATCATTTGGAAAAAATGTCTGTGACTGAATTATTGAGTAATATTAATAAAGAAGATAAAACTGTACCTGCAGCAATTGAAAAAATACTTCCTCAAATTGAGTTACTGGTAAAGAAAATTGTTGAAAAGATGAAGAATGGTGGACGCCTGTTTTACATCGGTGCAGGTACCAGTGGAAGATTGGGTATATTAGATGCAAGTGAATGTCCTCCTACATTTGGTGTAGCACCAGGATTGATAACAGGTATTATTGCAGGCGGCTTAAAAGCTATTACAGCTGCAGTAGAATTTGCAGAAGATGATACTGAACAAGGGTTTAAAGATCTTGAGTCTCATAATGTTTGTAGTAAAGATGTGGTTATTGGAATTGCAGCAAGTGGAACTACCCCTTATGTAATTGCCGCTTTACAAAAATGTAAAGACAACGGAATAACAACAGGAAGTATAAGCTGCAATAGCAATGCACCGATAATTGAAGTTGCAACGTATCCACTGGAAGTAATTGTTGGGCCGGAGTTTATTACTGGTAGTACAAGAATGAAAAGTGGTACAGCTCAAAAGCTAATACTTAATATGATTTCAACTTCGGTTATGATACAGTTAGGCAGGATTGAAAATAACAGAATGGTGAACATGCAATTGGCAAACGAAAAGCTTATAGACAGAGGCGTTAAAATGGTAATGGACAAATTAAATCTAAGCGATTACGAAGAGGCAAAACAACTACTGTTACAAAGTGGCAGTGTAAAAAAATCATTAAGCAGTCGTAGTAAATAGCATTTTATTAATTTTATATTAATAGAAAAACATTTCGTCAATAAGTTTTTAATCCAATATTTTCTTTGTCTTTGTCAACATTTAGTGATACTAAAATGTTTTAAAATTGGATAGTAAAAAAGTTAGTTGCATTTTATGTGGCCTTTATTATCAAAAAATTATTTTATCAGCTGCATGATTTATTTTCTTACTAATATTATTTCGTTAAGAATGAATATTTTTTTTTAATTACATGCAAAATATAGAACCTTACTATAACTGGCGACATTTATATACAGCTGAAGAAGATAAAAAATCTCCCTTTCATGGTCGTGAATATAGCGAGTTTGAATTTTCTCAAACGGTATATAATTTTTATATACATCCGCAGTGGGATGAGTTTGGAAGTAGAACATTATACCTAAAAATTTTATTTGCAGACTATGATCAACACTTTGTAATAATTGAATTATTGGGTGAATGGAACGATGCTATTGAAAATGATATAATGACGCTTCGAAGGGAAATTACCGATTTATTATTTAAAGAGAAGATTTATAAATTTATTTTAATTGCAGAAAATGTATTGAATTTTCATAGCAGCGATGATAGTTATTATGAGGAGTGGCGGGAGCAATTGGAAGATGATGGAGGTTGGGTAGTGATAATGAATATGCCAGTACAAAGTCAGCACGATTTTAAAAAAGCAAGGCTTACCAATTACGTGCCCCTGCTTGATTTTCCACAATGGCGCACCTTAAAACCTGAGTTGGTATTTCAACAGGTAGACAATTGGATAATTCGACAATTAAACTAACTTTTAAATTTTATATGTAAAAAGTTAGGAACTTCCAAACAAAAAATTTTAATAAAATAATGTTACTGACGTACTTTTGCACTATTCAAAAATAACCCAAGATATATGACCTGGAAATTATTCTTTACTTCTTCAATTGGCAAGAAATTGATTATGGGCCTTACTGGTTTTTTTCTCATTACCTTTTTAATTGTACACTGCGCTATTAACTCCATGATATTTTTTAATGATGGTGGAGAAACGTTTAATCATTGGGGGCATTTTATGGGTTCTAATTTACTCATAAGAATTGCTGAGATTGGACTATTTGTATTTTTACTTTTGCATATTATACAAGGATTATCATTGTGGAGGCAAAACTATAGAGCAAGGCCGGTGAAATACAAAGTAAATAATCCATCAAGCAATAGTAAATGGTACAGTCGTAGTATGGGTTTATTAGGTACATTAATTTTAATTTTTCTTATTTTGCATTTATATCATTTCTGGATACCATCAAGGTTTGGAGGGATGGCAGGAATAAGACCTTTAGTTGAAACAAGCCTTGGTACTTACAACAACGAGGAAGTACACAATTTGTATGCTGAAATGCTACTTGTATTTCAAAACAATTTATTAATTGTGGTTGTTTATATACTTGGTGTAATATCGTTGGGTTGGCATCTGGTGCATGGTTTTCAAAGTGCTTTTCAAACATTTGGTATAAACCATAAACGATATACACCAATTATTAAAGCGGTTGGTCTTGTATATTCGATAGGTATTTGTACACTGTTTGGTGCAATGCCGGTTGCTATTTATTTACAGTGGATTAAATAAATTGCAGGTACTACAAATACGGATCAATAAGCAATCGAAATAGAAATTATCCGATAGCTGTCGGCTGATGCAACGCTGCTTAGTCATAAACAAATAATCGTTACAAAATTGTCTTTTTTAAATAAGCTTAAATTAGTTTTACTAATCATTTAATAAATATTACTATGTCTTTCGATTCAAAAATTCCTACCGGTGAAATGAATGAAAAGTGGAACGATTATAAGGGGCATGTGAAACTTGTTAATCCTGCCAATAAACGCAAGCTTGAAATTATTGTAGTAGGAACCGGCTTAGCAGGCGCTTCTGCCGCAGCTTCACTGGGCGAAATGGGGTATAAAGTAAAAGCGTTTTGTTTTCAGGATAGTCCACGCAGGGCACACAGCATTGCAGCGCAGGGCGGCATCAATGCAGCTAAAAATTACCAAAACGATGGCGACTCAGTTTTTCGTTTATTTTATGATACAGTAAAAGGTGGGGATTACAGGGCAAGGGAAGCCAATGTGCATCGGCTTGCTGAAGTAAGTAGTTCCATCATTGACCAATGTGTTGCCCAAGGTGTTCCTTTCGCCAGAGAATATGGAGGCTTACTTAGCAACCGAAGTTTTGGTGGAACTCAGGTGCAACGGACTTTTTACGCAGCTGGCCAAACAGGACAACAATTATTATTGGGCGCTTATAGTGCATTGGAAAGACAAGTTGCTTTGGGCAATGTTACCATGTATGCCCGCCATGAAATGCAGGATGTGGTTTTAATTGATGAGAAGGCAAGAGGTATTATAGCAAGAAATTTAGTTACCGGGGAATTAGAAAAACATTTTGGTCATGCAGTACTTTTGTGTAGTGGAGGTTATGGAAATGTATTTTATTTAAGCACCAATGCTATGGGTAGCAATGTAACTGCGGCATGGAAAGCGCATAAAAAAGGAGCCTTTTTTGGTAATCCATGTTTTACACAAATCCATCCAACTTGTATACCAGTAAGTGGCGAATACCAAAGTAAGCTTACATTGATGAGTGAAAGTTTGCGCAACGATGGTCGTATATGGGTTCCTAAAAAGAAAGATGACAATCGTAAAGCGATTGATATACAGGAAGAGGAAAGAGATTATTATTTGGAAAGAAGGTATCCCGCTTTTGGTAACCTTGTTCCCCGTGATGTAGCCTCAAGAGCAGCTAAAGAAAGATGTGATGAAGGATATGGAGTAGGTACTACCAAACTTGCAGTATACCTTGATTTTAAAGATGCATTTGTTAGATATGGTAAAATTGAACAGGGAAAACAAGGTAATACAACGGGTACTTTAGAGGAAGCTATCAAATTAGGAAAAGCAGTTGTAGAAGAAAAATATGGTAATCTTTTTGAAATGTATGGAAAGATTACAGGCGAAAATCCATACGAAATGCCGATGCGTATTTATCCTGCTGTACATTATACGATGGGAGGTTTGTGGGTAAATTATGAATTACAAACTACTGTAAAAGGTTTGTATGCTTTAGGTGAAGCCAACTTTAGCGATCATGGAGCCAATCGTTTAGGCGCATCTGCATTAATGCAAGGATTGGCTGATGGTTATTTTGTTATTCCATATACATTGGGTAATTATCTTGCCGATGATATTGGTACAGCAAATATTCCTACGTCACATCCTGCATTTGAGGCAACAGAAAAAGCTGTAAGTAATCGTATCGATACGTTGATGAATATTAAAGGCACTAAAACAGTAGAAAGTTTTCACAAGCGATTGGGTAAAATAATGTGGGAAAAGTGCGGCATGGCAAGAAATGCAAAAGGATTACAAGAAGCGATTACTGAAATCCAGGAATTAAAAAGAGAATTTTGGAGCGATGTAAAAATCTCCGGAGAAATTAAAGCTATGAACCCTGAGTTGGATAAAGCTGGAAGAGTGGCAGATTTTATAGAATTAGGAGAATTAATGTGTAAAGATGCGCTCGAAAGAAATGAAAGTTGTGGTGGTCATTTTAGAGAAGAATCCCAAACAGACGATGGGGAAGCGAAAAGAGATGATGTAAATTTTAGCTATGTTTCTGCATGGGAATTTAGGGGAGAGAGCAATTGGCAATTAAATAAAGAACCACTTAATTTTGAGATTGTAAAGCCAAGTCAGAGAAGTTACAAATAGAATCCTAACAATAAAAAAGTTTTGGGATATTCTATTAAAAATGTCATTCAATTATAGTTACAGTTTAGTAAATTTAGCATAGAACAATATTTATATGGAACATTATAACATGAATTTGACTTTAAAAGTTTGGCGTCAAAAAAATCACCATTCAGCAGGAACGCTGGAATCTTATCAGGTTAAAGATATTTCTTCAGAAATGTCTTTCTTAGAAATGTTTGATGTATTAAATGAACAATTAATCACTGATGGTAAAGATCCGATAGCGTTTGACCATGATTGTAGGGAAGGTATCTGTGGTAGTTGCAGCATGTACATTGATGGGCGTGCCCATGGCCCCTGGACAAAAAATACGGTATGCCAGTTGCACATGCGTGCATTTAAAAATGGCGATACGATTGTGGTAGAACCGTGGAGGAGCAAAGCTTTTCCGGTAATAAAAGATTTGATGGTTAACAGAAGTGCGTTTGACCGAATAATACAAGCCGGAGGTTATATTTCAGTTAACACTGGTAATGCAGTAGATGCCAATTCATTACCTATTGATAAAAAAGATGCTGACAATGCTTTTATGGCTGCAGCTTGTATTGGTTGTGGTGCTTGTGTTGCAGCCTGCATAAACAGTAGCGCTATGTTATTTGTAAGTGCTAAAGTTGCACAACTGTCCTTACTGCCACAAGGCCAGCCTGAAAGAGAATCAAGGGTGTTAAATATGGTGGCACAAATGGATAAGGAAAGTTTTGGTAATTGTTCCAATACTTATGCTTGCGAAGCTGAATGTCCTAAAGGAATCTCAGTTAGTAATATTGCAAGGTTAAACAAAGAATATCTTACTGCAGGATTAAGTACGGAACAATAAATAATTTTAATAGATATAGATAAAAGCCTTCCTATTCAGGAAGGTTTTTTGTTTTATCAAAAACTGCTTTTAAAAGGGGTTGCACAATAAATACTAACTTTAAGCATTCAATATAAAAGCCTGATTTGAAATTGAGAAGGATACATTTACTATTGATTTTACTACTGACTGTGCAATTATCCCAGGCGCAAAAAATTCTGTCTCCGTCATCAAATCTTAGAATAAAAAAAATTAGTACACTCGATAAGGAAATAAAGTTAGATACGTTGAGCATTGTACCGCATACGTTTAAAATTAATAATGTATTAACCTCTCAATATATTATTGATGCTATCAATGCTAATTTAACGTGGATACAAAAACCTGTTAGCGATACGGTAGAAATTAGTTATCGTGTTTATTCCTCCAAGCTAAATGCAGTTGCGCAGCATTTTAATTTTGACAGTATCCGCAATAATTTCATCAGCGAACGACCATATGTGTATAAAAATTTCAATAAACAAAATACTACACTTTTCGACTTTGGAAATATCAATTACAACGGTAGCTTTGGCAGGGGTATCTCGTTTGGCAATAGCCAGGATGCCGTATTAAATAGCAATTTAAATCTACAGATAAACGGTTTTATTGGCGATAGTTTAGAGTTAACAGCGGCTGTAACTGATAACAATATTCCGATACAGCCGGATGGTAATACGCAGGATTTAAGAGATTTTGATAAAATATTTTTGCAGGTAAAAAAACGCAACTGGCAAATTAATTTTGGGGATATTGATATTCGTCAAAGTAAAAATTATTTTCTCAACTTTTACAAGCGTTTACAGGGCATGTCTTTTATTACCGACAATAAATTGGGAAAGAAAATCAATAATTCTTTATTGTTGAGTGGCTCTGTTGCAAAAGGAAAATTTAATAGAAATATTTTAACGCCATTAGAAGGTAACCAAGGACCTTATCGTTTGCAAGGCGCAAACAACGAATTATATTTTACAATACTTGCAGGAACCGAAAGGATTTTTATAGATGGTGAATTATTGGTAAGAGGCGAAGACCAGGATTACATAATTAATTACAATACAGCCGAACTCACCTTTACGCCAAAGCGGATGATAACGAAAGACAAAAGGATACAGGCAGAGTTTGAATATGCAGATCGAAATTTTTTGAACTCAAATATTTATGTAAATGATGAAGTAAAATTTAGTAATAAATTAGTGTTAAGTATTGGAGCATTCAGTAATCAGGATGCAAAAAATTCTTCAATTAATCAGGTATTGGATGTTAATCAAAAACAATTTTTGGCCGACGTCGGTGATGGTATTGATACCGCATTTTACACCGGGGCAGTAAGAGATACATTTGCTACAGGTAAAATTTTATACCGTAAAATAGATTCTGTTTTTAATAGTTCCCAGCACGATTCAATTTTTGTATATGATACTACCAATAACTACATACTTTATAATTTAGCATTTACTTATTTAGGCCAGGGTAAGGGCAATTATATTCAATTATATACTGCTACCAATGGCAAGGTTTTTAAATGGGTAGCACCTGATGCTAATAATATTCAACAGGGAGAGTGGGCACCAGTAATATTATTAGTAACACCCAAAAAGCGACAATTAGTCACTGTGGGTGCTGAGTATTTTATTAATCCATCAACAAGAATAAAAACAGAATTTGCAGCTAGTAAATACGATATCAATCTTTTTAGCAGTAAGGATAAAAAGAATGACAATGGAATTGCAGTAAAATTTCAGTTAATAAAAGAGAATAAAAAAATACAACTTTTAAAAAAAACTTTACAGTTGCAAACCAATCTTGGTTACGAATATGTTCAGAGCCGGTTTGCTCCTCTTGAAAGATTGCGGAATGTAGAGTTTAACAGGGACTGGAGTATACCATACAATATTTCACCTGCCGATGAAACACTTATAAATGTAGCATTTCAATTAAGAGATAGCAATGCCAATCAGGTGAAGTATGAAATTACTAATTACAACAGGAGCGATAAGTACAATGGTATCAAACAGGTTTTTAATCATTATTCCATCATTAGTGGTTGGAAAATTGCCGACCAGGTAAGCCTGACTAATAGTAATACACCCCAACAAAAAATTACTTATTTGCGACCTTCCATTGATTTAAGTAAACTCTTTAAAAAATATCATAACCTGCAGGTAGGAGCAAATTATTCGGGCGAGCATAATACAATCAATAATAAACAATATGATACCTTATCACCACTAAGTTTTGCATTTAACGTTTGGCAATTGTATCTTAAATCGGACGAGGGTAAATTAAATAAATGGGGTGGAAGTTATTTTATCCGTACCGATTTGTATCCTATTGCTAAAAAATTGGCAATTGTTGATAAAAGTAACAATTTTAACGTATTTACTTCTTTACTTAAAAATGAACATCACCAGTTTAAATTTAACCTTACTTATAGAAAACTGCAGATTTTAAATCCGTTGCTAACGAACCAAAAACCTGATGAAAGTTTATTGGGAAGAGCAGAGTATTTTGTTAATGGATGGAAAGGATTACTAACAGGAAATATATTGTACGAAGTAGGAGCAGGTCAAGAACAAAAAAGAGAATTTACTTTTGTTGAAGTGCCAGCAGGGCAGGGAGAATATACTTGGAATGATTATAACAAGAATGGTATTGCAGAACTGAACGAATTTGAAATTGCTTTATTTCAGGATCAAAGAAAATATATAAGAGTAAATACCCCTACCAATCAATATGTAAAAGCAAATTATGTTACGTTCAATTATAGTTTCGATATTAATCCCCGGGGTGTAATAAAAGTATCTACTGCAAAAGGGATCAGGAAATTATTAACTAGAATAAGTACATCGTCATCTTTGCAAATTAATAAAAAAGATATTTCAACAGGAAAGTTTCAATTTAATCCATTTACTAAAAAACTGGTAGACACAACGTTACTAACACTCAATTCATTTTTGTCTAACTCTTTTTTCTTTAATCGTACCAGCAGTAAATGGGGTATGGATATTACCCATAGCCTAAGTGGGGGAAAATCATTACTCACGTACGGTGTTGAAAGCAGGAAGTTGAGAAATATTAACTACAAAGCACGTTTTAATTTTAATAGAAAGATTACAGCAAATCTATCTTTGCGTTCGGCTATCAACGAATTAACTACACCTAAATTTAGTAATAGAAATTACAGTGTTCTTCACAAAGTAGCGGAGCCTTCTATCACTTACATTCATGGTACTAATTTGAGAGTTACTGCCGCATATAGTTTTAGTGATAAGAAGAATACCATTGGATATTTAGAAAAGCTTACCAATAATTCTATCAGTACAGATATTAAATACAATGTATTATCAAGTAGTACAATTAATGGGCGGTTCTCTTACAATACTATAAACTTTTCAGCTAAAGATCCTTCAGCCTCCCCAAATTCGACAGTAGGTTATATAATGTTGGAAGGTTTATTACCTGGAAAGAATTATTTATGGAATGTGGAATATACAAAGCGGTTGGCAGGGAATATAGAAATGAGTGTGCAATATGATGGCCGAAAGCCTGGTACAGCAAGAGTTGTACATATTGGAAGAGCTACTATCAGAGCAATATTTTGATGATTTTTAAAATTATTTTCAAATAAAAATGTCCCTGTTAAAAGGGACATTTTTTACAATTAGTTTAAGTGAATTAACCAAATAATCCACCTTTCTTAAAATGACGGATACCTTCTCCAATTTTAAATCCATTATTGTAAACTTCTATTTTATAATCACCTGTTTCGTAAGGTGAATTTTGTTTCCAGTCAAAACTTACTCTTTGTTTTTGCCCTTGTGTATAGTTAATATTTAATTTTTGAGTAAACGTTTTTTCTTCACCCTCTCTTGTTGTAAACTTGCCTGAACCAAGTGCTTCAATAGATACCACTTGTCCATTAGGTGCTGTTACTATTATATATAAATCTTTAGGGCCCGATTTAGAAATTCTGTTTTCATCCAAATCAAACGATATACGAATTTTATCAACTCTTTTTGCTTTAGTAGTTTCTTTTTCTTTACCACCTTTTTTTTCATCAATACCTAAAATGTAAAAGTTAGAAGCATGAAGTGTAGAACCCACATCGATTAAACTTTCTTTTTCCTTAATTACAGATTTTGCTGAATCATAATCCTTTGTTACTTTATTTCGTTCTTGGGTAACAACTTCTTTCTCTTGTGTTAAAACAACATTCTGTCCTTTTAAAACTTCTACTTGTACTTTGTAATCTTCAATGTCAGTATTTAGAGAAGCTATTAAGACCCTTGCTTGTTTTAACTCTGCATCAGTGGCATTTTTTTTCTTTAAAATACTTTGTATTTGGGCTTTTTTATTAGCAATATCCTTGTCTTTAATAGTGATGGTACTATCTTTTTTTGCGTTAGTGGTTTTTAAGTTATCATATCTGTTGGTAGCTTCCTCCAACAAACTTTGCAGGGTGTCTTTTTCGGAAACAACACCGGAATACATTGTATCCTTTTGCTGTATCTCGTCTTTTGTTTTGCTTTTATCCCAAATTATATAACCCCACGTTCCCAATAATGCAATGATTAATGGGATAGTAATTAAAGTACGCCAATCTTTTTTGGGAGGTTGATGAGGCGTAGATGGCTGTGATTCAGCAGGTGGAAAATTTTCGAATGCCATGATTAGTAATTTTGTTTGTTATAAAAATAATGAATGTGAAAATAGCTTTAGCAGTAAATGTGGATATGTTAACAAGTAAGTTAAAAATATATTTGTTTATTAGTTGGTAAAACAACAAAAACCCAAAATCATGCCAAATTTTTTTTTAAATATATAAAATTTTGTACCTTCTTATACATATGGGAATATTATATTTTAAATAAAACATAATATAAAATTTTGCACAATCGGTTTATTAATCGGTTCTAATATATTTATGACCTTTGCACGGCATGGGCTGTTAAAAGAAAAAGGTTTAACGCTTTGGAACGCGATACTTATACGTTAGTGTATTGCTTTTTTTGAATACAGTTTGATGGTGCATGCCAACAGAATTGGTTGCCTCAGCGGCATGAGTGGGTTTCAATTAAAAATTACGCAGGAAGTAATTACTTTGGTAGTATTTGCCGCGGCATATCTTAAAGAACCGCTACAGTGGAAATACCTGGTAAGTTTTCTTTTGTTATTGGGTGCCGTTTATTTCATGTTTAAAAAATAAACCGCTCTGTTACTAATACTCTAATATTATTACGTTCAATTTTAGTTGCTACATGTCTTTACCAATTTTTAGGATGTTATTTTAATGGGCTGCCTTAACTGGTATTATAAAGCAATTAATTAACACCTTTAAATCTACAGTTACAATTAAATTTTTCTTTTTTATCTGCCTTGCAAAACATTGATTCTTAGTTTTCTAAAACCTTATTCACCAGTTAAAGTTAGGAGCTTATCTTTGTTACATAACTTTTTATAATAATGGCATCTAATCGATCTGCAGCAATTAGTTTTATTTTTATTACCCTATTAATTGATGTTACTGGTATTGGTCTAATCATACCTGTAGTTCCCGGTTTGATAGAACAAATGATTCATGGTACTATCAGCGATGCTTCCCGATACAGCGGATGGCTTGCCTTTGCATATGCTATTATGCAGTTTTTGTTTGCACCTTTATTGGGAAATCTAAGTGATAAATATGGCAGACGACCTATTTTATTATTGTCTTTATTAGGATTGGGTATAGATTATATTTTTCTTGCTTTAGCCCCATCAATCGGATGGTTGTTTGTTGGGAGAGTAATTGCAGGTTTTGCGGGTGCCAGTTTTACAACGGCTACAGCTTATATTGCCGATATAAGTACTCCTCAAAACAGGGCACAAAACTTTGGAATGGTGGGTGCCGCATTTGGACTTGGTTTTATTTTGGGGCCCGTTATTGGAGGCTTGTTGGGAGAATATGGGGTTAGGGTTCCATTTATTGTTGCTGCCTGTTTAAGTCTTGTAAATTGTCTTTATGGATATTTTGTTTTGCCTGAGTCGCTGGCAATTGAGAACAGAAGGGCATTTGAGTGGAGGCGGGCTAATCCAATAGGAAGTTTAAAACAATTACAAAAATATCCTGCTGTCGCAGGATTGATTTTCTCATTTTTTCTAATATATTTAGCTGCCAATGCTGTGCAAAGTACCTGGTCTTTTTTTGGGATTAAACAGTTTAATTGGACACCTAAAATAATTGGTATTTCTTTAGGGTTGGTAGGTCTATTAGTTGGAGCGGTACAGGGAGGATTGATTCGAATAGTAAATCCCTGGCTCGGTAATAAAAGAAGTGTGTATGTGGGGTTAGGATTGTACGCCATTGGTTTGTTTTTATTTTCTATCGCCACCCAAAGTTGGATGATGTTTTTATTTTTAGTACCTTATTGCCTTGGAGGTATTTGCGGACCAGCGTTGCAGTCAATCATTTCTGGCCAGGTACCTGCCAACGAGCAAGGTGAGTTACAGGGCGGGCTTACAAGTGTGATGAGTCTTACAAACATTATTGGCCCCATTTTAATGACTAGTTTATTCTCTTATTTTACTAAACCTACTGCACCATTTCATTTTGCAGGAGCCGCATTTTTTTTAGGTGGTATTTTTATGACCATTAGCATGTTGCTGGCCTACAAAACCCTTCGCCATAATAAAACCATTTTATAATAAATTTTACTAAAAGATGATACGTGGTATTGATGATTTTAAAAACGTATTTTTTATTGGTGTTGCTGGTACTGGCATGAGTGCCATTGCACAATACCTGGCAGGAATAGAAAAAAACGTAAGTGGCAGCGATCGTTATTTTCTGGAAGGTGTAGCAAATGAAACAAAAGATAAATTAACTGCAGCAGGGATAAATTGTTTTTTACAAAATGGTCAGGGAATTACAGATAAAACAGATTTAGTTGTAGTATCAACAGCCATTGAAGAAACTGTAGCTGAAGTGCAAAAAGCAAAGCAACTGAATATATCCATTTTAAAACGCAGTGAAGTATTGGCTTTGATAGCCAAAAGCAAAAAAACGATAGCAGTAGGAGGAACCTCAGGTAAAAGTACTACCAGTGCCATGTTATTTGATATACTTACTTATGCAGGTTTGCAACCAGGCATTATTAGTGGTGCAGGTTTAATAAGTATTATAAAAGAAGGCAAAATTGGCAATGCCAAAGTTGGCAAAGGCGAGTGGCTGGTAATTGAAGCAGATGAAAGCGATGGCTCTATCGTTCAGTATCACCCTGAAGTGGGGCTTTTATTGAATATTGATAAAGATCATCAGGAGATAGAGGAGCTGATGGATATTTTTGGAATTTTTAAAAAGAATACACAGCAATTATTTGTAGTAAACCAATCCAATACTTTAGCTAAACTATTATCTACAAATGTAGCAAATGACTTTACATCAGATAATGTGGCATCAGCCGGATATAAAGCCACCAACTTTATACAAAATGGCTTAACAATTTCTTTTAACATAAATGGTACGCCTTTTAGTTTACAAACAGTAGGTAAATTAAATATGGAGAATGCGTTGGCAGCAACAGCAGTTGCCAACCTGCTAGAAATTGATTTAAAAACCTGTGCTACTGCTTTAAAAAATTATGAAGGCATCTATCGCCGTCACCAAATATTAGGACACAAGCAGGGTGTTTGGCTTATTGATGATTATGCACACAACCCGGTGAAATGTGCCAGAAGTATAGAAGCCTGTCAACCTATTGCTGATAAAGTAATAGCCTGGTTTCAACCGCATGGCTACGGCCCAACCCGTTTTTTACGCAATGATTTTGTAAGGGAAATTACTGCAATTTTGAGACCACAAGATGAAATATGGATGAGCGAAATTTTTTATGCCGGTGGTACTGCAGTCAAAGATATTTCTGCCAATGATTTAATTAACGACATAAAAGCAATAGGAAAAAATGCTTTTTTTGTAAGCGATCGTAACCAGTTTTTAGCAACAGTAAGGCCACATCTTACCAAGGATACTGTTTTACTTTTAATGGGAGCAAGGGATCCAGGATTGGAACAATTTGGAAAAGAGATGCTGGAAAAATTATAAAAAGATTATTTTGCAAATATGTCTTCATCTTGTATAATAATAAATATTCAGCAACTGGTTAATGTTCGTGAACAAAGCCAGTTACTCGCTGGCGCAGACCTTGCAATTTTACCAACGATAGAGAATGCCTTTTTATTAATTGAGGATGGTATTATTGCCGACTATGGAGCTATGTTTGAACTTGAATTAAAAGTTCCGCAATTACCCAAATATATTATTAATGCTCAGGACAAGTTTATATTGCCTGCCTGGTGTGATAGTCATACACACCTTGTGTTTGCAGCTAGCAGGGAAAGTGAGTTTATAGATAAATTAAAAGGATTAAGTTATGCTGAAATAGCGGCAAAAGGAGGTGGTATTTTAAACTCTGCCCAAAAATTAAACAACACCAGCGAATACGAATTATTTAACTTTGCATGGAAACGACTTGCAGAAGTAAGTAAATTAGGTACCGGTGCAATAGAAATAAAAAGCGGTTATGGCTTAACTGTTCAGGGAGAGTTGAAGATGTTGCGGGTGATAAAAAAAGTAAAAGAAAAATCGAGCCTTTTAATAAAAGCTACTTTTTTAGGTGCACATACTTATCCACTACAATACAAGGAAAATCACCAGGGCTATATTGACAGCATCATTAATGAAATGTTACCCATCATCGCTAATGAAAAATTGGCTGATTATATTGATGTGTTTTGTGAAACTGGATTTTTTTCGGCAGAAGAAATGGAAACAATATGCAACGCAGGTTTGCGGTATGGTTTAAAACCAAAGCTGCATGTTAACCAGCTAAATAGTATAGGTGGTATAGAAGCCGGATTGAATTTAAAAGCAGTTTCATTGGATCATTTGGAAACATTAAACGCTAAGGAAATCAATTTACTTGGTAATCAGCAATCTTCTTTTTTAGAAGCTGCAGACAACAAAACTATTTGTACATTATTACCTACAGCAGCTTTTTTTCTTCGAATGGGTTTTCAACCGGCAAGAGCTTTAATTGATGCTGGCTGCGCAGTGGCATTGGCAAGTGATTACAATCCCGGTTCATCGCCAAGCGGTAATATGAATCTGGTTGTAGCGATGAGTTGTATTCAAATGAAAATGCTACCGGAAGAAGCTATTAATGCAGCCACCATTAATGGGGCTTATGCAATGGAATTGGGTAAGGCAGCAGGCAGTATTACTATTGGTAAAAAGGCAAACCTGATCTTTATAAAACAGATACCTTCATTGGCTTACATTCCTTATTCTTTTGGTACAAATCTTATTGATAGTGTAATGATCAATGGAGAATTTATTTAAACGGAAATTGGGGTTAAAGATTAAAGTAAAAATAGCCGTAAAGTCGGTTTGTAACAAAGGAAAAAGTACCAACGTCTTTACGAAAAAAAATATTTATGCAACAACAACTCATAGAATGTGTTCCCAACTTTAGCGAAGGGATAGACCTTAGTATTATTAACCAGATAACTGCTGAAATAGAAAGTGTTGAAGGTGTACGCCTGTTAAATGTTGATCCGGGAAAAGCAACTAACCGTACTGTAGTTACAATGATTGGTGAACCGATTGCAGTGATAGAAGCCGCTTTCAGGGCTATTAAAAAAGCAGGGGAGTTAATAGATATGCGTAAACATAAAGGCAAACATCCTCGTATGGGAGCAACCGATGTTTGTCCCTTAATACCTGTTGCCAATATCAGCATGGAAGAAACGGTTAAGTTTGCGCATGCCCTTGCAAAAAGAGTAGGGGATGAATTACAGTTACCTGTTTATTTGTATGAAGCTGCACAACTAAATAAACTGCGAAGCAATTTATCAGTTATACGTGCAGGTGAGTATGAGGCTTTTGCAAAAAAGATACAACTTACAGATTGGAAGCCTGATTTTGGGCCAGCTGAATTTGATGCCAAACGTGGTGCAACAGTAATTGGGGCAAGAGATTTTTTAGTAGCCTATAATGTTAACTTAAATACAACTTCAACACGCCGTGCCAATGCAATTGCTTTTGATATTAGGGAGGCAGGACGTGCTAAATTGGTAAATGGTCAACCTGTAAAAGATGAAAATGGAAAGACTATTAATGTACCCGGTAGTTTAAAAGCAGTAAAAGCAATTGGCTGGTTTATTGAAGAATATGGCATTGCCCAAATATCAATTAACCTTACCAATATAAATGTAACACCTATTCATATTGCTTTTGATGAAATTTGTAAAAAAGCAGCAGAACGTGGTATAAGGGTTACGGGAAGTGAATTGGTTGGATTAATTCCGTTAAAAGCTATGCTGGATGCAGGAAAATATTTTCTGTTGAAACAAAAACGCTCTGTTGGTGTTGCCGAAAATGAATTGATTAAAATTGCCATCAAATCAATGGGGCTGGATGAACTTGCTCCATTTAATCCTAGCGAAAGAATCATTGAATACATGCTGGCGAATAAAGCGGATACTAAATTAATCAACTTAACACTCAGTGATTTTGCAGATGAAACAGCAAGTGAAAGTCCTGCTCCCGGTGGAGGCTCAATTGCTGCATACATTGGTGTACTCGGTGTATCACTTGCAACTATGGTAGCCAATATATCGGCTAATAAAAAAGGATGGGATAATCGTTGGCTGGAGTTTAGTAACTGGGCCGAAAAAGGAGAACAATATAAAAATGAATTACTCAAACTGGTAGATGCGGATACCAACGCATTCAACCAAATTATGACAGCGTTTGCTTTACCAAAAGCAACTGAGGAAGAAAAAGTATTGCGTACAAATGCCATACAAGTAGCAACTAAATATGCAATTGAAATTCCATTTAAAGTAATGCAGGCAGCGCATGGAAGTCTGCATTTAATAAAGGCAATGGCAGAAACAGGCAATCCAAATTCAGTATCCGATGCAGGAGTTGCTGCCCTTTGTGCACGCAGTGCAGTAATAGGTGCTTTTATGAATGTACGTATCAATGCTGCCGGTTATACTGATAAAGCTTTTGTAACTATTATTTTGGATAAAGGTGCTGTTATAGAAAATGAAACAATAGCTTTAGAAACTGCCATATTACAAGTAGTAAATTTAAAAATTGGACTGTAAATTATTAAAAATTAGTTGCTCATAAATGTAATTTCAATGCCGTTTATTTAAGGTGGTGCGTGTTCACACCCCCACACCAGTTTCTAACTAAACAATATTGAATTAGTGTATAATTTTTTTGTCCAGGCTAATAAGCTATGTGGTAAATCGTTGCATCGCCCTCTTGTACTTTATAATTTTAATTTAGCAAATAGCCTTTTAATTCAACACTGTATTGCATTTTATGTAATTAAATAATTTGTCCAGCTGCTCCTTAAATATAAAAAATAGTATAATTTAAAAACTTATAATAAAATAGTTTTTGTAAAATATTTATACGCAAAAATTAAAGCACTATAATAATATTGCAATAAAATCTACTGACGGTAAATAAAATATAGGGCTATAATAATTTATAGCAGATCAGAAATTATTCGCTTTCTGCTATTAACATTTTGTTGGTAAACTTTATTGGTACAATGTTATTTTATACAAATTGATACCTATTAAAATTTACAATCATGAAAAAGACATTTTTATTTTTTGCGACAGTAGTTTTAATGACAACAGTCGCCTTTGCCCAAAATAATGGCAATCATCAACGGGATAATAATTACGACAACAATTGGTTATGATAGAAATAATTGCCCCGATATCTTCATTAATGAGAATCTCAACAGAGGCGGCCGTGGATACCACTTTAAGGAAAGGAAAAAAAATATGCAAATTAACAAAATCAACAATGAGTATTTTCATAGAATCCAATATATAAAAATAAATTTTTTATGGGAAGACATCAGAAAGATCGCATAATTACTTCCTTGCAATTTCAAAGGGATGAGGATATCTGTTCTGTTTTGAAAAGATTTAATGATAGAGACATTGTTATGAAAGAAGGTACGATCGGCATGATGACGGTAACAGAAGAAATTGGTAAAAAATAAGCTCTTTGCAAAAGCCCCCGAAATTCCAGGACTTTTTTTATTTATATTTACGCTCTTATAAAATTAAAATTTAAAAATGTACAAGGCTGTATTTATCGATATGGATGGCACTTTATTAAAAAGTGATCATAGTGTTAGTGAGGCAAATAAATTAGCGATACATAAATTACAAGAGAAGGGCGTATTGGTTGTGCTCATTTCTGCCCGTCCGCTACATGGTATTTTACCAATTAGTAAAAAGGTAGTTTCGGATGATATGCCGGTAGTAAGTTTAAACGGCGGTTATATTTTATATAAAAATGAAATCATTTACCAAGCAGCAGTTTCAATACCAGACACCATTAGTGTACACAATGAACTAAAGGCATATAATGTATCGCCTATGTATTACAGCCAAATGGATTGGTTTGCAGAAATGGATAATGACCGTACTAAAAAAGAGCAACGAATTACCGACGTAAAAATAAAAGTACAACCATTTGATGAAACTATTAAATGGTGGGAAGAAAGTAAAAATGGCCCTAATAAAATATTAATAGCCGGCGAAAAACACCTGATTACAATTATTGAACAAAGATTAAACGAGTTGCACCAGGGAAAATTAAATATTTATAAATCACAGGCAACTTATCTTGAAGTAATGAGTGTGGAAGCTTCTAAAGCACAAGCCATTCAATTGTTAATTAATAAATTTGATATTGATAAAAAAGACATCATTGCTATTGGGGATAATTATAACGATAAAGGAATGATAGAATTTGCAGGTATGGGCATTGCTATGGGCAATGCGCCCGAAGAAATTAAATTAGTGGCTGATTATGTAACTGATACCAACAATAATGATGGTGTAGCCAAAGCGTTACAGCATCATTTTTAACATAGGTGCTAATTTTAAAGGATAATAAAAAAAAGACAACCCTTAATTTAAAAGGCTGCCTTTTTTATTAAACATATTTTAATTGATTTTTATTTTATTCAGCTTCTTCCTCATTTATTTCGGCGGCTAATAATGTTTCTTCAACCTCATTTGCAATGTGTTGTCTCCTGTTTATACTAATATCCTTTGTTTTATTAATCATGTGTGTCAAAATATCTACACATTCGCTCACGGAAGTCTCAAAATAGTGACTGTTCTTTTTTACAAAATGATCATTGCCAGGTACTTCTAATCGTATTTCACAATAATTATTTTCAGGATTTGTATCTGGTCCTTTAAAAAGTGTAACATTGGCTCTTACAATGTTATCGGATTTTAATCCACTGATTTTTTCTCTTATAAAAAGCTCTAATGATTCGCCTGCTTTAAAGCCTAAAGATTGAATGATAATGTCCATTATAAAATTTTTATAATTAATAAAGGCATACACTATGCCAAATAGGTTACAAAGTTTTAATTGTCGAAATAATAAATCTTACAAAAAAATTATATATAGTTTAAATTTTTTAAAAAAAGTCTCCCGAGGGATTTGAGTTAGATATATCAGAAATTTACCTAACCTCAAATAAATAAAAAATTAAAAGATAAATACGGCTCAAAGATTAAATTAAATACAATCAACTGCTATTAAGTTGCAGTAAAATTGTGTTAAATTTTCAACTTTTATATTGGTAAAGTATAGGGTTTAAAGGAGAATTAATCACTTCATTAATACCTGCTCCCGGGCACCAGGTATTCCAGTCGTTTATTTGATTTTTATTTTCTGGATTTTTTAATTTCATATTCTTATCCATATAAATAATAGTCATGACTTTTCGCATTAGATTGCTAAAATTCCCACCGGCTCTATGAAATACCCAACCAGAATGAAAACTGATTTCTCCTGCATCAAATGGTTCAATGACATGTTTATAATCAGTTACTTTTAATTTTTGTTGAATAATTGTTTCACTTTCATCGCCAATTTCAAGTTCTCTTCCCTCAACAATTTGGTGGCTACCTGCGCTAAATTCTAATGGGCCAGAGGTTAAAGGAATTGCTTGTAATGGTATCCATGCGGTAACAGTTTTGTCTGTTTCCAAAGGCCAGTAATATTGATCTGCATGCCATGGAGTTATTCCACCGCCGCCCTCTTTAAATAAAGCCTGGTCGTGGTAAAGTCGTACTCCATCTACTTGCAGTAAATCAGATGCAATTTTTGCTAACCGTTTACTAAATATTAATTCCTTCACCAACTCATCCTCACACCACAAATTAAAGAGTTGTAAAAAAGCCTTTCCGTAAGTATTTCTTTCTTCTAAATTTGTAGAAACTGTATTCATTTTATCTACTCTTTCTGAAATAACTTTATTAAAAAAGATCAGCGTTTCTTCATTTAATACTTGCTTTAATTTTATAAATCTATTAAGTTGATAGAATGCTATCTGTTCTTTTGATAATTCATAATCTGTTTGTAAATACTGTTTAATTGATGTAGATAGTTCCATGGCAATTATTTTAAAAATACGTTTCAAAAGTTTTATTAGGTAAAACTAGTTGTTAAATAATATACATAATTAAATTAATTATAATTAAAATAAGTAGCACTAATTTTCTTAGCTTTTTTATATCAAACATTTTATGTTTTAAACTTAAGAAGATATTTTTGCGCTTAATAATATTCGTTGTTTTGAAACCAAGATAGGAGTGCAAATAAAGTATTTGACAAATATGAAAATTGGGCAGATACTTCAAATCATTCTACTGCAAAATATGTAATATTGGGGATTTCTGAAGACATTCTTATTATAGCATATTATGGTATTGGTGGAGCGGATACTGGCTGGTTGCCGTTATTATCCGGCTTTTTAAATAGCCAACGCAATGATTTTTTAACCGTAGAAGTTATTTTATTGCTGGGGAATTTTGATTTTGGTGATAGCAAATTATCTCATTTAAAGCATGCAAATTAACAGTAATAATTATTAAAAGCCTATTAGCATAGGGCTCAGAATATTTTAATGGATAGTTACAATAACTTGCTTAATGATTGCATCACGTTCGAAGAAATATTTATTCATGAAAGAAAAAAATTTAAACAATCTGTAGCACATGCAACTGGTAAGTTGATCAGTTATTTAGTGAGTGATTCTATAAAAGAATTATCGCCGGAATAAGTTATTGAAACAAAGCAATAGCCATTTCCTTTTCTTCGGCAACACCATCTTTACGCCAAACCTGTTTGCCATCTATAAAAATAATAAATACAGGTAATGCAGTTACTGAATATTGTTTTAGTATGTCCAGGTCGTTTCCTCCATCTACTTTTACCAGAGTAAATTTACCGGGGTTATTTGTTTGCAAACTTTTTAAAACGGATTCCATTTTTTTGCAAGGCGGGCACCATTCTGCACCAAAATCAACCAACACTATTTTTGAAGAATTTATTGCCGAAGAAAACGCTTTAGCAGTCATTTGTTTGTTGGAAGTTACACCTTCTAAATTTTTATTGCCAGCTTTCCAGGCATTGATGCCGTCCTTTAACTCATACACTTTTTCAAATCCCATCGCCCTCATTTTTTCTGCGGCTGCGGCGCTTCTGCCACCTGCAAGACAATATACATACACTGGTTTATTTTTATCTACAAAAGCAATTCTACGGACAAATTCTTCCTTGTCGTTCCAGTTAGCCCAAAGGGTATTTTTAATATGTCCGGATGTATATTCTCCCTGCGTTCTGACATCTAAAATTTGGGCAACTTCTTTATTAATTGCTTTTTCAAATTCATCTGCCGTTAAGGTTGTATTGGTTTGTGCAGTACACGAAATTAAAAGTAAAACAACTAAAAACGATAAGATACTCCGTAAACTATACTTCATAATTTTTAAGCTAAGCTACAAACAAAAAACCATCCACCTTTCAGCGAATGGCTTTTCGCTAATTTTAAATTTATTAAAGCGGAGATAAATATTGTGCATAAGCATAACCTTCTTCCCCAGCATTTGTCCTAACTTTCCACCAACTGTCATCTGTTTTTTCTACTAACGTAACTACTTCATTGTGTGCAGCTTTACCAACTATTTCACCGTCAGTAGTAGGCGTGTTTCTTATATTAAGATTGGTAGAATCTGTTATTACTTTTAGCTGTGCACCAGCATCAGCTTTAATATCAATATTCATGATCAAATCTCCACTTGTCATTGAAGGATCAATTTTATTATACAGTGCCCAAAGTGCATCATAATCAGCAGTGCTTTCTGCAGTACCACTTATGTGTAATATACCATCTTGTTCTGCTACAGAGAGGTTGGCTACACTTAATGAAGTTGCAGTTTGAATTAGCTCAGCATATTTATCTTGTAGTGCCATTTTATTAATTTAAAAATAGTGATTTAATTTATTTTTTGTCTGTTAATTTAGTTACATCCGATTTTACTTTTGCTGAAGCCAACATTTGCATAATTTTCATTCTGTCGGCTTTGGTTACTTCTCCAACAAGCATCGCTTTTTCTCCGTTAAATTCAACAGTTACTCCTTTAATATCTTTTAACCCGTCTTTTACTTTTTGTTGGGTTGCTGCATCTAAAGTTGTGGATAATGATGCTGGTGCTGTAGCAGGAGGAGCTGGTGGAGGTGGAGGTGGAGGCATGATAGTAAAATTGCTTACAATAGACTTTACACCCTTAACTTCCGATGCAGCTTTTTCACAGGCTTCTTTACACATTCCATCCATACATTCTCCGCTTAACGTTGCTACGCCATCTTTTACTTCAACGGTAGCAGCCTTAAGCATTTCCGGCATCGCTTTTAATTTAGCTTCAACAGCTGTTTGAATGTCGGCATCTTTTGGCTTACAGCTTACAAAAGTTACGGTTGTAACAATGGCAAGTGACATTAATAGTTTTGTCATTTTCATGTTTACTAAATTTTTTGTTTTAAAATATGATTTAAAGAATGGGAAAAATAGATATATCCATTTATTGTAGTAACTACAAGATTATTAATTCAAAAAGGTCTTAAATAGTTGCAACGCTAAATTGTATTATAAAAATACTGATTATTTAAATTTAAAACCAAGTTTGTCTTTTAAAGTTTCTGTTACATTAAAAATAATAGGACACATAGAATAATATTGGATGGTACTAAAAAAGCGGGCTTTAAAATTTGCCTTGTGCAGGTGTGGAAATTCTCTGCATTCAGTAAAACGATTTTGATAAATTGTACAAGTGGTATCTTTTAAAAAATGACACGGAATACTGTTAATGATCATTTGTTCCTGTTCGCTTACTTCAATGTATTTTTCTTTTACAACGTATCCCCTCTACTAACCCCATCATTATCTCTTGACTAATGCTGCATAATTTTGCGGCAGCAGTTGTTCTATCGCATTTATTTTATGCTGGTTGATATTTTCAAAAACGTAGGTAAGCCATTTGATGGGGTTTACGTTGTGCAGCTTGCAGGTGGCAAATAAACTGTAGAGCATGGCGCTTCTTTGGGCGGCTTCATGGTTTCCGGCAAACAGATAATTTTTACGGCCAATGGCTACCGGGCGAATACTATTTTCTACCAGGTTATTATCAATGTGCAGGTTTCCATCCTGGAGGTATATGCTGAGTTTATCCCAGCTGGCAAGCGTATATTGCAATGCCATGCCTAATGGGCTTTTGGGCAGGCTGTTGGTTAGCTGTGCCTGCATCGTCCTGAAATTAGTTGACTCATTTACACGTTATACACAGTTGGATAAGATACCTGTGTTTTACGTTTTGAATTTAGTTGTTCATCTTTGTTCTATCAGTTGAAGCATACCTGGTGTTTTAGTTCTGGGGAGA
>JANXSK010000043.1 GCA_025352695.1 Ferruginibacter sp.
TTAGCTGTGGGGCTACGAAAATGTTTTTTGCCAACACACGGCCAATAACTTTTTAATCAACCTTATGCAGGATGATTTAACTTAGTCAACTAAATGAAGGATTATTATTATTAACGAGTCAACTTTTTTCAGGACGGGTCAGGGCCGATATGGCATCATTCTCCGGCATGACGGCTTTATCTGTAAAACAAGATTTTTATGCAGGCATATTTGCAATGAATTTATGTGCGATGATCAATTTTCCAATAGAGCAAAAAGTAAGGGAAGAAAGCAGGGAAGCTAACTTAAAGTATATCAAAACAGTAAATAAAACAAATGCATTTTCCCTGATCAGAGAATCTATGATAGGTATATTTATTAAGAAAAAAATTAAAAGCTTTTTAATTAATTTAGGTGAGATACTGACTAAAACTACAGAAACGATAAGACCCAATAGAAGCTTCCCACGAAACCATAAACACAAAAAACCTAAATCTATGAATTACAAAACAATGTGACGATTTTGCTTAACTTAACGGCATTGTTTAATAATCCCCTAAAGTTTTTAATTAGGAACGCTACATAGGTTTTTATGAATGTATCTCATTATAAAACAGTCCGGCCAATTTGTAAGTTAAACAACTTGTAAGTATCACATTATCTATAATTTAATTAAAAGGATACCTTTTAATTAAATTATAGATAAAAGCTCATGCCATGCTAAAATATATGCCTAGATTTGGCGCTCCTGGCTTTACACCTTGTCATTTTTAGTTTGCAGATATTTACTTTAGATTTACAATTTGTTTGCTTATTTTAACGGTTCTGTAAAATTCATAGAAAAAAAATTACCTAAATATCCTAAATCCTATTATTATTTAACCTCTTTTCACTATTTACTTTTCACATACAACTTTGGTGACTGTAATATTTTGTATTCTATAAACTTCGGCTTTAGACACGGTACCTCTGCCATACTACACAAAAAAAATGGATATCCCATAAATACCTGTTGCTTTATAAATACAATTACGCCTACTTAGGAAAAGTTTCAAAAGATAAACTAAAGATGACCTCCTAAAATAAAAAAGGCAGCCTTTTAAAGCCACCTTTTGTTTACTGATTTTATTAAAAATTTATAGCTTTTGTAGTTTAATATTATAATTAATTACATTATTAGCAATCATAAGATAATATACCCCCGATTTTAATGATGAAGGAAGGTTACTTAACACGATTGAGTTATTACCCTTATTTACATTAATATTTTTACTATAAACTAATTGGCCTGAAGTATTATTAATTTTTAATGTAACGAATGTTGCTTTAGATGAGGCAATTGAAACTGTAAAATTATTATTGAATGGATTAGGGAAAATATTAACCCCACTCTCATCACCCAAAGAAAGTTTTATAATAGGGGAAAAATTTTCCATTCCATTAATATCAATCTGCTTTAAACGATAATAAACGTTACCACTTCCACCAATACGATCTTGAAAATCATAATTTTTGATAGTATTACTATAGCCAGCACTTGCAATCTTGGTTACACTTGCAAAATCAATACCGTCATAACTTCTGAATAATTCAAAATGATCACTATTTAACTCCTGACTTGTTTGCCAATTTAAAATTGCAATGCCATTTAAATAGTGTCCAGTAAAGGAAGTTAATTTTACAGGAAGTGGACCACCCTGAGGAGGTGTTACTATAAGGGTATAATCATTAAAATAAAGGCAAGAAGGATCTGAAAGACCAACTTGTGATGTTGAAACAACTAATCTATATTTATACCCGTTCATAGTAGTAGTTACCATACCAATATTCCGAGGTAAAGTAAATGTTGTTCCGCTATATACTGCTTGCGCTCCAGTTGTAACATCGGTAAAAGTTCCTCCTCCATTAATACTTTTTTGCCATTTGTACCAAGTATTGGAAGCTGTTTGATCTGTAACTACATAATTTGCAATTACAATATCTCCAACAACTGTTGTGGCTGGGCCAGTTACTGCAATGTTCGAAGCGCATACATGAATTGAAATATCATCAAGCCCTAAATCATTTCCAATAGCCGCTTCTGTTGAGTTTAATACCTGCAAATCAACAACACTTGTAGTTGCAATAAAAAATCCGCTCACCTTTACCCAGGTAGGTGTTGCAGTATAAGCTATTGGGCCAGAGGTTACAATTATAGTTGAATTTACCGTAAATGAAATATTAGGTTCAGAACCAGAAACAGCGGCATTACTTGTACTTGGCAATATATTAAGTACCCAAGCTGAAAATTCATAAGTTGTACCAATACAAACAGGAATTGATTTGATTTGATAAAAAAGAGGGCTGAAACCAGCATTTGGCGCACCATTTACAGCCATAAAATAGCCTCCATCACCTGTATGGTCTGCACCTTTCCAATCGCCCTTTAAACAATTACCCCCACTGGCATCGCCAATGGTTTTTACTAATGAATAGGTAAATTCTGGACCAAGGCCACCACTTTTAGAAGTGTAGCTATAATCTGAACATGGAATAATGCTACCAATTGCTGCTGTACAGCCGGTTAATGCATTGCCAACATTACCTATAGGATTATAAGTTGCTGACCCAGACTTAGTACAATTTGATGCACTATTGTTAACGTTAATAAATGGAGTACTGAAAGTACCTTTTGCACCTATTAAATTAGGGCCGCTTACACCACTACATTGAGCAAAGGAAAATTGAAAGTTTAATAAACTAATTACCGCTAAAAGTATAGTGTAGAATTTTTTCATTTCTTTTGTGAGGTTTAGAGAATTAATTAAAATTGTAAGTGGCTGTACAAAAGATAGACGGATGAGTATAGATATAATGAAAACCTGTTGAAATCTAAAATAAATTAGTCATGCAACTGGAAACTAAGAATCAAAAAAAGAGGATGTAGTAAATTTTTCTTGTGGTAATTATGTAGAATGGGATTTACTCTTAAAATGCCGAATAGTGATTAGATCGTAAAACTACAAATTAAATTGACAAATCCAAACTTTTTGAAAAAATTGATGATTGAACAGCTTTACCATATTCTTATATTGGACTATAAACTATATAAAGCAGCTTAATTCTTAAATGCAAAAAGAGCTGCAATGCAGCTCTTTTTATAAACAATTAATAAAATATAGTACTATTTATATTGAGGAGTCAATCCTTTTGCCATTTCAATCATCTTATTCAATGCATCTTGTGGTAAATTACCTTTTTTAAACTCAGCTAATATTTCAGGAAAAGTGTTTTCTATCTCCAATAAAAAATGTTCTTCAAAAGCTTTTACATTTTTAACTGCAACCTCTTTTAATAAACCTTGAGTACCTAAATAAATTATTGCTACTTGTTTTTCCACACTCATTGGAGAATATTGTAATTGCTTTAATATTTCTACATTGCGTGCTCCTTTATCAATTACATTTTTAGTAGCGGCATCCAAATCTCCGCCAAATTTAGAAAATGCTTCTAACTCACGGTACAATGCCTGATCAAGCTTTAAAGTACCTGCAACCTTTTTCATTGATTTAATTTGAGCATTACCACCCACACGGCTAACGGATATACCAACGTTGATAGCCGGACGTATACCTGCATTAAAAAGGTTTCCTTCCAAAAATATCTGACCATCTGTAATAGAAATTACATTGGTTGGAATATACGCTGATACATCGCCTGCCTGGGTTTCAATTACAGGCAAAGCAGTTAATGAACCTCCTCCTTTTACCAAATGCTTTATAGATTCAGGCAAATCATTCATTTGCCTTGCTATTTCATCCTTAGCGATGACTTTTGCAGCTCTTTCAAGTAAACGACTGTGTAAATAAAATACATCTCCAGGATAAGCTTCACGACCAGGTGGTCGACGTAATAGTAAAGAAACCTCACGATAAGCTACTGCCTGCTTTGATAAATCATCATAAATAATCAATGCTGGTCTTCCGGTATCTCTAAAAAATTCGCC
This sequence comes from Ferruginibacter sp., assembly GCA_025352695.1. Classification (GTDB taxonomy): domain Bacteria; phylum Bacteroidota; class Bacteroidia; order Chitinophagales; family Chitinophagaceae; genus Ferruginibacter. The sequence continues at coordinate 3,965 of JANXSK010000043.1, forward strand.
GATAGCAGCACCTGCAAATGGAGCATAGAACTGTAAAGGCGCAGGATCAGATGCGGAAGCGGCAACAATAGTTGTATATGCCATTGCCCCATTTTCTTCTAAAGTCTTCATGATACCTGCAATAGTAGAAGCCTTTTGACCTATAGCAACATATATACAATAAACAGGTTTTCCTGCTGCAAAAAATTCTTTCTGATTAATGATGGTATCTACACAAATGGCAGTTTTGCCAGTTTGACGATCTCCAATCACTAATTCTCTTTGTCCACGACCGATAGGAATCATTGCATCAATTGCTTTAATTCCTGTTTGCAATGGCTCTTTAACAGGTTCTCTAAAAATTACACCAGGGGCTTTACGCTCTAATGGCATTTCGTACAATTCGCCTTGCAATGGGCCTTTACCATCAATAGGTTCACCTAACGTATTAATTACACGGCCACACATTCCTTCTCCAACTTTTATAGAAGCAATTTTATTAGTCCGTTTTACTTTATTGCCTTCTTTAATACCACTGCTATCGCCCATCAATACCACACCAACGTTATCTTCTTCAAGGTTCAATGCAATTGCTTTTACGCCATTTTCAAACTCGACCAATTCTCCGCTGCGTACATTATTCAATCCATATACACGGGCGATACCATCTCCAACTTGCAATACAGTGCCTATTTCTTCCAAACTTGCGCCCGCATTGAAATTGCTTAACTGCTGGCGGAGAATTGCGGAAATTTCATCCGGCTTAATTTGTACCATAACTGTTTATTTTTAAAAAGTTGTTTTATCTAAGTTTATGAATGTATTCGTTGTCCATAAATTGTTTCTTAATATCATTTAAATCTCTTAAAATACTTGCGTCAATTAATTTCCCTTCCATTTCTAAAACAAATCCTCCAATTAATTCTTCATCAACTGCCGTTTCAATTTCAATATTTTGCAAAGAAGTGGATGCTTTTACCTTGTTAACAATCTCACTTTTAACAGATTCACTAATGGCGACAGCAGTTGTAATTTTTAATTGATGAATCTCTCTTAACTGGTTGAATTGTGCAATAAATGCATCCGCAATTTCAGGAAGATTTATTTCACGGCCTTTACGTACCAGTAAGCCTATAAAAGAACCGGTAGTTAAATTTACCCTGCCATTTGTAATAGATTCGATTATTCTTTCTTTTGTGCCGGGCTTTATAATGGGACTACGTAAAACATTTACAAAATCGGGGTTGCTTTTACAAATACTTTGTATAAATTTCATGTCGGCATAAATAATATCCACCTGATTTAACTCAGTGGCCAAATCAATCAAACTTTTTGCATACCTGCCTGCTAAACGTGGATTATTCATGATACTTTACTAATGTTTCAATTTACTCAAATACAATATTACTATTTCGAAAAACGTTCAATACGCATTTCGGCATTTTCACTTTTTTAATTTAAAGTTGCTTCCTGCGCTAACTGGTTTATATAATTTTCCTGTTCAGTTTTGTTAGTAAGTTCTCTACGCAAAACTTTCTCACTTACTTCAATCACTAATTTACCTACCTGATTTTTCATCTCAGTAATTGCCAACATTTTTTGATTGTTAATAGTTGCCTGGGCATCTGCAACAATTTTTGCAGCAATGGCTTTTGCTTCTTCTTTAGCATCGGCTATAATTTTATCCTTCGTAGCTTTTGCTTCTTTTAACATCAATGCTCTTTCTTCACGAGCCTTTACCATAAAAACTTCATTTTCATTTTTAAACTGAGCCATTTCAAGCTTAACCTTTTCAGCGGTTGCAATTGATTGGGCAATATTTTCTTCTCGATCACTTAATCCTTTAATAATTGCAGGCCATGCAAATTTCTTAAGAATAAAGAACACGATTAAAAAAGCCAATAGTGTCCAAACTAATAATCCTAAATCTGGTGTTAATAATTGCATTTTTGTTAGCCTCCATCTCCCTGAGGAGCATTTAAATTTATAATATTATGATTAATCGAATTGTTTACACAAACTAAAACTATAAAGCCCCATTAATAATTTTAGTTGAAAAACTATTAAAATTACTGCATCCTCCGTCCTGTACTTTGGATGCAGTAATACGTTTTGAAGTTTTAAATGCCACAATGTTTTAAATCTTTTTAAAAAAAATTAATCTTGTTGTTGCCGAAAAACTTTGAAAACTTTTACAGTACCATTGCAAGGAAACCAATGATAATGGCAAACAATGCAGCACCCTCAACAAGGGCAGCAGCAAGAATCATGTTTGCACGAATATCATTAGAGGCTTCGGGTTGACGGGCAATTGCTTCTACAGCACCTTTACCAATCTGACCAATGCCAATACCTGCGCCCATTGCTGCCAATCCGGCACCAACAGCACCACCTGCGTTAGCAAGTGCGCCAGCAGCTAAAAAAACGGTCATTAAACTCATACTTCTGTTTTATAATGATTAAAAAAATAAACAATTTATATAATAACTGCATCATCAGTATGATGATCTCCCGGAACATGTTCCCCTTCAAATGCCTGCCCAATAAATACAGCCGTAAGCACCGTAAAAATAAATGCCTGTAAAAAGGCTACCAATAATTCAATAAAATAAATAAATATTGTAAAGGCAATCGATACAGGAGAAGCTCCCCAGCCAATAGCAGGACTAATTTGTGCAAAAATAAAAATCAAAGAAATTAAACAAATTATAATAATGTGCCCAGCTACCATATTGGCAAATAATCTTATAATTAGCGCAAAGGGCTTAATAAAAACACTTAAAAATTCCACCAGTACAAGGATAGGTTTCACAAAACCAGGAACACCCGGAGGGTTAAAAATATGCCCCCAATAATGACTGTTAGAACTGAACATTATTACTACAAAAGAGATAACGCCCAATACGATTGTAAAGGCAATATTACCGGTAACATTTGCAGTGCCGGGTATTAGACCAATAATATTATTTATAAGGATAAAAAAGAAAACTGTTAATAGGTAAGGCAAATACTTATTGGCTTTGTGAGCTAAGTTTGGTTTGGCAACTTCATCTCTTACGAAAGCAACCATTACCTCAACAAGATTTTGTTTGCCTTTAGGAGCAGAAGTAACACCAAGCCCTTTTGTGTAGGATTTTGCTACACTTATCATTAACCATACAAGAATAGATAATGCCAAAATCATTTGAACTACATTACGTGTTAAAGAGAAATCATAGACTTTTACACCTTCTTCTACCGATAGCACTTTACCTTCTTCGCTTAACTTGTAGCCATTAACCTCTTTGTGGCCATGCTCAAATGCAGAAGACATAAAAAAGGAAAACCCTTTTTGCGAAGAATATAATATGATTGGTAATGGAATAGCAATCGGGTGTTTTTGACCATCGCTGCCCTTATATTCCAAAAAATGAAATTCATGCGCATCCATGATATGGCCAAATATTACCTTTTTAGCATTAAAGCCTTCTTTCTTTTCTTCTGCGTGGCCTTCAGAAGTTTTTGTGTCACTTTCCTGTGCTACCACCGTGTAAGATGTTAACAGTAAAATTGTGCTAAAAACCAATGCCAGTATAGTTTTGATGCTTTTGAATGCCATATCTTGCCTGAAATTTGGCGCAAAGATAGGGGTTTAAGCTATAAATGAAGAAGGAAGAAAAGAGAATTTTTAATTGATTTTCGGGTAGCTGTTTTAATGAAAAAAGCTTCTATTATAAATTATTAAAATAGTTTTAAAATAATCAAGCAGGCAAACCTGGCATTGATTGCTTTTCGAATTGTAATTTATGTAACTGATAATAATGTCCTTGCAGTGCAATTAATTCATCATGTGTGCCTACTTCCATAATTTCTCCTTTATCCAATACCATAATTTTATTTGCTTTGCGGATAGTAGATAACCGATGGGCTATTACTATCGACGTTCGTCCTTTAATTAACGTATCAATGGCATGCTGAATTAACTGCTCGCTTTCAGTATCAACTGATGAAGTAGCTTCGTCTAATATAAGTATGGCAGGGTCATATAACAATGCTCTAACAAATGATAATAACTGCCGTTGTCCCAAAGATAAAGTCGCTCCTCTTTCCATTACATTGTAATCGTATCCTCCTGGCAATTGCATTATAAAATCGTGTATGCCGATCATTTTGGCGGCTTCTATCACCTGTTCCTTTTTAATATCGGTATTTCTTAGGGTTACATTGTCATAAACAGAACTACTAAACAAAAAAACATCTTGCAACACAACTGCGATTTTACTTCGCAAGTAAAAAAGATCGTAGGATTCAATATCGGTATCATCCACTTTTATAGTACCCTTTTGAATATGGTATAGACGGTTAATTAAACTTATAATAGAAGTTTTACCGCTACCTGTGTTGCCTACTATGGCGAGTGTTTCTCCTGCATTTATATTAAATGAAATGTTTTTGAGCACATAATTATCGGCATCGTAGGCAAACCATACTTTATCAAATGCTAATCTTCCTTGTATATTTTGCAGTGGGGTATTATTTTTAACCACATTTTGAGAAGCAACATCCGGATTATCCAAAATTTTAAATACTCTTTCGCTGGCAATCATTCCCATTTGCAGCACGTTAAACTTATCTGCAATTACCCTTAGTGGACGAAACAGTAAGTTTAAGCATAAAATGAAAGAAGTAATAATACCTACCATTGCTGGTTTATCTACAGCTGTTAACAATAAAGATTCTTTGGCAGCCCACCAAACTAATAACCCTACTGATAATGCAGAGATTAATTCTACTATCGGAAAAAAAACCGAATAAGCAAATATTGATTTAACATTAGCATTACGATGCTCTTTATTAATTGTATTAAATTTTTCAAACTCCCTGCTTTCCGCAGCAAAGGCCTGCACAATGCCCATACCTGTAATATGTTCTTGCACAAAAGCATTTAGTTGCGCTACTGCATTGCGAACTTTTATAAAGGATTTATTTACACTCTCTTTAAAATAATAAGTAGCAATAATTAAAACAGGAAAAGGAGCCAAACATACAAGTGTTAACTGCCAATTGATATAAAACATATAGCCCAATACTGCAAAGATGGATAACAAATCGGCAATAATGGGTATGAGCCCATCACTAAAAATATCATTGATAGATTCAATATCATTAATGGTTCTTGTAGTAAGTGTGCCAATAGGTGTTTTATCGAATTGGGATAAATTTAGACTAATGATTTTTTTATACGTAGTTACCCGCATATCTTTTACAACACTTTGCCCTAGCGATGCAGTAAAAAAGGTAAAAACAAAACGGCAGCTAGTTTCTATTAATAACAATGCCATTTGAATAATAGTAATACCAATTATTACAGTACCTGCACCTTTTAAAAACCAAAATTGAGTTTCGGGTTGCAAACCACGGTTGATGGTAAGTTGTATTAACCATGGACGCAACGGAGAAATTACTGCTAGAAAAATAGCTAAAAAAAGAGACCAGTAAAATTTATTTTTGTAAGGTGAAGCAAATTGAAACACCCTGCGAAGTAATGAAAAATTGAAGATTGTTTTTGCCTTAGCCTTTTCGCTCATAATGTAAAATTAGTAATTTACTGCTGGCAATTTAAGTGACCCGAAATAATAATTTGATAAAAAAGGGAAGCCATTATTTATCAAATTATTGAGTCTCCATTTTTTTATTGTAAGCCTTTAAAAATATTGCACCGAGGTTTTTGTATGGTGGAATATAATCATCCCAGCTTTCTCTAACATCTTTATTTGGATCTGCATAAAAAACTTTAGTTAACGCAGCCCACATATCTTTCCACACCAAGGTGTTACCTGATACCAGCGATTGGTTAAGGTAATTAATAATTGGCCTGTTAATATCTCCCTTGCCAATTTCTTTTGTAGATATAATATGCGCATCCGGACAAATGGTTAAAATTTGGTTTAAATTTTTATATCCTCCGCACGAGCCTAGTAAAATTATTTTTGCGCTACCCGCCATCCTGGCGAGTGTACCTGGTAACCAATAACTATGCCCCCGGTGAATTACAATGGAAGGACTAAGGTCATTTTTTTTCAAATAGTGCGTTAAATGCGCCTGTGCTGTATCATCTAAATTTTTATCACTGTTTAAAGGAAGATTGGCATATATCCATACTTTTTTTCCTTTCAATGACTTAATTTCTACCCATTCTTTTAAAGGAGTTATTTTCCAGTCTTTTGTAGAAAAAGAATTAATAAAGCCTGTGTAATTGGTTTTACCATCATCATCGCCATAAAAAAATACCTGTTGTATAATTCTGCCCTTTTCATCAATAAGGTATTTATTATCGATAGAATAAATTGAGGGTATTCCAATTTCGCTGGTAAGATCAACATTACTACTATCCGAAGATAAAAATATGGTTTTAAGCAAATTGTAAATTACCCTTCCCCTCGTATTATTTTCCTTTGTGCTACGCTGTTCATTGTAGCTTACATTTTTTAAAATAGTTTGTAAAAGTTCTTTGTCTTTAATACTGCTGTAACTATCTGCCACATCAACAGCATCTTCCAAATTATTAGATTTATCCAAATTTGCAACAAATGCTTTCATCAATACCGTAGATTTATCCGGAGGTAACGTTTTTAAAAAAACATCTAACTGATTAAAGTTAGCTGCCATCTTAATGAACTTTCTAAAAAAGTCCAGATTAACACTTAGCAGTAATTCATCGCCTCTTGGAGTGGCTCCCATTTTTTGTATTAATCTATTAAAACTGTGCTTATAACTGGACGTATAAATATCATTTTCTCCCAGTACGATTACATAATAAATTTCCTGAGCAGATAATGGATCTAGGGCCTTCATACGGATAGCAAGATTATTTTGTTCATGCAACTCATTGATAGGAGAAATAAAATGCTGAAAAGCTTTTTTCTGTAACATTTCCCTTAGTCCGTTTGTGCCAAACATTGCCACAGGTGTATCATTGGCAATTAAGCGCTGCTGGTAACTTATTTCCGTTTTTACAAGCAACTTAAAGTAGGCAACGGTATCAACAGTACTTTCACCGTCACCTACTATTTTTTTTATACTGTCAATAGATTGTTTGCCCTTTAAAATATCATCTAAAAAAGGATAATAAAAAAGTGCATTGGTTGTTTGGCTTAGTTTAACAATCAGCTTTACAGTAGGATCTGTATTTCTATGAATCAACTTACCTTCGGGAGAATTGATTGCAGACGCATAATTATACAATTGTTTAGGACTATTAAGGCAGGCAAGCACTACCAAACTATCAGCAAAAACTTCATTCACATATGGCCTGATACTGGAAAGTATTTTGTCAGGGTTTAATGCGCAATACTTTAAAAATAGAATTTTCTTGCTCTCGCTATACCCCTTGTTACTTTTAAAAATCTCCGTATTAATTCTTCCAATTTCATAAGGCACGTCCTTAATATATGGAGCTATACTTGCAGAATCAATATTTGCTTTTAATAGTTTCTCAAAATTATCAATTAGCATGGGAGCCAATACTGGGCTTAATTTTTTTGATATCCATTCTGTTCTAAAATTTACCAAAACATCATGTACATAATTTAACTGCCGTATTTTTTCGTTGTTGGTGGATACTTTATTGGTTGTTTCAATAAAATCGTTTAGCACATTTACCTTTCTCATAATTGCATCTGTAACCTGCAGGTTAATTTCTTCGTTACCAGATACTTTTATCATACCGTCCAACTTGCCATCAGCCTTATCGCACCTTATCTGTTCTTCCCGAATTACTTCGTGATTTCGTTGACGTTGTATTGGAATCACAGTAGAGTCAGACATTGCAAATACATTACCACAAAAAATTATTAAGATAAAATGCAAAAAATATTTATTCATAAATACGTTTCAAATGTAAAGATTGGCAAAATTACATTGCCTTTCAAATAGGTTGTTTAAATTAACGGAACGTTGCAAAGCTACTGCATGTGGTTAACAATTTGATAATATTAGAACGCTTTTGAGTTGATGGTTTATTGTGTTGATAGAGTATTTTTGTACATCGAAAAAAATATGAGTACTGCTAAAAAAATATTAATTGCTGATGATGAACCAGATATTCTGGAAATTATACAGTTTAACTTGCAAACAGAAGGCTACGAAGTATTCACAGCAAAAAATGGTGATGAAGCACTTGAACAGGCAAAAAAGCACCAGCCCGATCTTATTATTTTAGACATTATGATGCCGGGGAAAAATGGTATTGATGTTTGCAATATTCTTCGGATGCAGCCCGCTTTTAAAGAAACCCTGATTGTTTTTTTATCCGCATTAAGTGATGAAGGAACCGAGATTAGAGGATTGGAAACAGGTGCCGACGACTATCTTACAAAACCTATTAGCCCCAAAATATTATTAAGTAAAGTAAATGCCCTTTTTAGAAGGTTAAACAAAGAGGGAAACAAGCTGCTGCAACTTGGAGAATTAAAAATTGATAGAGAAAAATATATTATTAATTACCAGGGTACCGATATTGTGTTGGCCCGAAAAGAATTTGAATTGCTGGCATTGCTTGCAAGCAAACCAGGTAAAGTTTTTTTAAGAAATGAAATACTTAACCAGGTATGGGGTACTGAAGTAATTGTGGGCGACCGCACTATTGATGTACACATCCGAAAAATAAGGCAAAAACTAGATCTGGATTGTATTACTACTGTCAAAGGTGTTGGATATAAATTTGAATTATAGAAATAAGTAAATCTGTCTGTAACCCAAGACAAAAAGCGATTAACAAACACTTATTTTACTTCATCAAAACAAGTAGCAAAAAACTCTTTCTGCAACAGAAAGTTGCAGATGCATAATCTTTTAAAGCAACTATATTTATTTAAACCTTTTGTATTCCACTACTTATAAAAGGATATTCGTACCACATATATTTATCTAGTTTACATTATCTATCTTATACAAAAAATTTCAGCAATAACGTTTAAAATATAATCAAGTAAGCATTTACTTGCAACCCATAAACAATTTATTACAATCTACGTAACAAATTGTTTGGTACATAATTACCCGATACAATACAAAGCCTAATCGCTTAATTCGTATATTTAAAAAATCTTTTCAATTTATAACGCCTTTATAAAAACAATAAATGTTTTCTACTAAAAATCTTTCCCCGCAACAGTTGTCTGCAATTACAGCGGTAATTATTTCCATCCCAATAAGCGTTGCCATCTATTATTTTGAAGCCATTTGGTGGTGGTCTGTCATTTGCTTTATCATCATTTTTACAGGAAGTTATGGATTGATATTATTTATGGTACAACGCTTTGTTTACCGAAAAATTAAACTGATCTATAAATTAATATATCAAACCAAAGCCACTAAAAGGGAAGAGTTTTATTATAAAAATATCTTACCACAAAAAAGTATTGACTCTGTAAGACAGGATGTAGAAACATGGGCTGAACAACGTAAGGCAGAAATTGAATTACTAAAACAAAATGAAGTGTACCGGAAAGAATTTTTACAGAACTTATCGCACGAATTAAAGACCCCCATTTTTGCTATTCAGGGATATGTAGATACCTTAATAAACGGAGCTTTGGAAAATCCGGAAGTTAACAGAAAATTTTTAGGTAGCACATCCAGAAATATTGACAGGTTGGTAAACCTTGTAGATGACCTTGATGAAATTTCAAAACTAGAAAGAGGCGAACAGCAATTGTACAAAGAAAATTTTGTAGTGCAGGATCTAGTAAAAGATGTGTACGATTCGCTTTTAATTAAAGCAGAAAAAAAACAAATAAAGATGATGATTAAAAAAGGCTGTGACGTGCCTTTGACAGTATATGCAGATAAAGAAAAAATAAGGCAGGTATTTATAAACCTGATAGAAAATGCTGTTAAATACGGTAAACAAAATGGCATGATAGAAGCAAGTGCATATAAAATTGACGGCAAAAGAATTTTAATAGAAATTAGTGATGATGGTAACGGAATTGCCGAAGAACATTTAGGAAGAATATTTGAACGCTTTTACAGAACAGATCTTGCACGTAGCCGAAAAGTTGGAGGCAGTGGTTTGGGACTTGCTATTTGCAAACACATTGTAGAGGCGCACCAGCAAGCAATCCATGTTCGCAGTGGCATTGATGTAGGTACAACTTTTGGCTTTACTTTAGAAACCAAAAAAGATCAGGGTTAACCCAAATTGATTTGGGTGTTGTAACACGCTTGACCTGATTTTTAAAATAAGTACCTGCATTATTTACTACAGGCATCCTCACTATTTTTTTATATAACTGCAAAATAAACCAGTCCTTATAACTGTTTAATAATAAAAGCATTGTACTATTATTATTAAACAGTAACAAATTAAAAATATTAAAAGGCCAAAAATAACTTTAAGTTTTGATAACCTAATGTTTACAATTAATACATATGTGGTGATTAACTTTATATTAAACTATATCCTTTGGAAAAAAGAAAACTTGATGTAGCTGTAATATCTGATGTACACCTTGGCACTTACGGATGCCGTGCAAACGAATTGTCCCGCTATCTTTCTACCATTGATCCAACGATACTTATTTTAAATGGCGATATTATAGACATCTGGCAGTTTAGTAAAAAGTATTGGCCTGCAGGGCACATGCAGGTAATAAAGCAAATTACGAGTATGCTTAGCCGTGGTATAAAAGTTTACTACATTACCGGCAATCATGATGAGATGCTACGACGGTTTGAACATTTTTCTATTGGTGATTTTCATATTGTAAACAAGTTAATTATACATCACAGCAATGGTAAGCGGAGTTGGATATTTCATGGGGATGTTTTTGATGTAATTATGCAACATAGTAAATGGCTGGCAAAGCTTGGCGCTGTTGGCTACGATACTTTAATTTACATCAATGCCTTTATTAATTACTTCAGTAAAAAAATGGGTAAAGGAAAAATATCCTTATCAAAAAAAATTAAAAACTCTGTAAAGGGCGCAATAAAACACATCAATAATTTTGAAGAAACTGCTGCAGCTATTGCCACCGAAAAAGGTTATGAATACGTATTGTGCGGACACATTCACCAGCCTTGTAACAGAAAAATTACCAACAGTAAAGGCAGTGTTACTTATTTAAACTCCGGCGATTGGGTAGAGAATTTAACTGCGTTGGAGTATACCAATAACGAATGGGATATTTATCACTATCAGCAGGATAATCTGGTACATGAATTAAATGATTCCTTTTATACAGATGAAGCTGCCTACCTCCATACAGCAGAACTTTTTAAAATAATGATGGAGGATTTTATTGTAGCATCTTAAATTATTTTTTATGAAAGTACTATATGCCATACAGGCTACCGGTAACGGACATGTAAGCAGAGCCAACGAAATTATTCCGATACTGGAAAAAAAATGTGAACTCGATATTTTATTAAGCGGCACACAGGCAGATGTTGGTTTAAACCATTTGATAAAATATAACAGAAAAGGATTGAGCTTTATTTTTGGTAAAAAGGGTGGTGTTGATCTGTATAAAACAGTAAAGCAAATGCAATCAAAGAAATTTTTATCTGAAATAAAAAACCTTCCGGTAGAAGAGTATGATTTAGTCATCAACGATTTTGAACCCATTAGCGCCTGGGCTTGCAAAATAAAAAATGTTCTCTGTATTAGCATGAGTCATCAATTTGGGGTAATGCATAAAAATGCACCCAAGCCAGTTAAGACGGATCTTTTTTCCATCATGGTATTAAAGTATTATGCACCCTGCAAAACCGGAGTAGGATTTCATTTCAAAAATTATGGCGAAAATATTTTCACCCCCGTTATTAAAAATGAAATAAGAAATGCACTAACAAAAAACCTTGGTCATTACACTGTTTACCTGCCTGCCTATGAAGATAAAAAGCTTATTGAGTTTTTTTCTGCATTTAAAAATAAACAATGGCAAATATTTTCTAAGCACACAAAAAAAACCTACAAAACTTATAATTGCTGGATAAGGCCTGTAAGCACTGCAGATTTTACTGAAAGCTTTACTACTTGCGAAGGTATTGTATGTGGGGCTGGTTTTGAAACACCTGCCGAGGCTATACAAATGGGTAAAAAATTATTAGTAATTCCTATGAAGCATCAGTATGAGCAACATTGCAATGCAGCGGCAGCGCAGGAATTAGGCATTGCTGTAATAAAAAGTTTAAAAACAAAACACCAGCATAAAGTAGAAAACTGGCTGAATGATATGCAGGCTTTACAAATTAATTTCCCGGATGAAACAGAAAAAATAATTGACTTTGTATTAGCACAGGCTCTATCTAAAAAAATAAGTAAGCCTTTAACTAAAGCATTACCGGTACCTGATACGTTGGTTGCAAGATGGGTATAATGCAAACAATTATTTCATAATAGATTCCAATATTTGTTTTGCCTTCGGGGATAGGTTAGTAGCAACAAGCGCTCCTTCTTGTTTAAAGGTAAATAACATACAATTCGTCTCATTCATTCTAAAATCAATATCCTGTACAACCATATTCTTTTTAAAAAAATGGAGTGAGCCATCGTAACCACATTTAATATTTACTTCAGTTGAAGATGCACTGATTAAATCGCTTAATGCACTAATTGTTTTTTGATCCTGCACAATTTTTACGGCTATTACTGTGTCCATAGTTCCATCACCTTTAAAATAATTAATAGCCACACTATCAGCATTACTGATACGCTCTTTTATTTTTGTATTGTGTCTGTTGCATGATGCCAGCACAATTAATACAGTAACTAAAACAATAAATAATTTCATTACATAAAGATAAGAGAATCGTCTTTTAAAGATGGATGTAAAACAAACCACCCGGTAAGAATATCGGGTGGTACAAGCATGAGAATTTGCTATTGCTTAAGGAACTTGTTTGGATTGCTATGTGGAGGAAGGAGTGTTTATTGATAATCTATAAAATGTAAATTCAAACAAACATGTTACTAAAATATTAATATAGTTTTATGCAAATGTTATCAAATAAATTAAGTTGTTACGCTTTTAGTAGTAACCAATAAAGTATCTACCATTATTAAAAAAAATCACCCTATGATTAATCGGGTGACACTTATTAAAAAATTACAGCGTTAAAAAATTCTATTTTATTGCTAAGCTTTTACTTTTAAAAATTGTATTTAATACCAAACTGCCCCTGCCAGCGGCTATTGATAGGATCAACTGTGTAATAATGATTATTCAGCCCTGCTGGTTTTACAAAATTAAATGAAGGAACATAACCCGTAGCAGGTGCGCCAACAGCATGCGTACCATCGTTTACAAACTTCAGGAAGTTAACAGTATAGTTATTAAGGTTGGTTACAAAAGTAACATGCCCCCAATCGTTGTTTAGCAAATTCAACACATTAAACAGATCGAAACTTATTTGCAAAGATTTGGATTTATCTTTTTTACTCAATTTAAATTCATGCATCAGTTTCAAATCCAGATCATGATTCCAAGGTGTACGCATTCCATTGCGTTCTGCATACTGCCCACGGCGACTGTTTAAATATTTATCGCCGCTAATAAAGGCATCCAAATCTGTCCATTGTTGTGCAGCTGTATAAGTACCCTTATCCATTAAAATTATATCCGATTGATTGTTGGGAATATAAGGCAATACGGCATTTGAACCAGAGCCGAAGGCCGCTGATTGGTAAACTAAGCTGTAAGGGCTACCAGATGTTCCGGCATAAAAGAAAGAAAGGGAAGTAATATTTGATTGGTTCCAAATAAAATTACCCGACCAGGTAGCCACTATCCTGTTGCGTAAATCAAAGTTTGAATACGCAAGTTGTGAGTTACTTGGAACATTTGTTGGATTTACATTATAACTGCTTTCCCATGAATTGCGGATACCATTTGTTATATCCTTACTCATACCATAGGTATAAGCAACACTCCAATTCATATTCAAAGAATGTCCACTGCCCAATTTAATATTATTGGTAAATTTAGATAACTGACCTGTAATATTATATCTGTAACCTTCTTTGGTATTGGTTAAGAAATAAACATTTGAGTAAGCACTATTATATTTTCCACCAACATATACTGGTGTTTGCGTTGGGCCTGTTGTGTAGTATGCAACAGAATCTTTTAAATTTATCTGCTGGTATTTTACATCGTAAATGGTTTTGGTATAGAGGAAATCAGCAGTAAATTTATACCCATTTCCAAATTTAAAATCTGCAGCAATACTGCTTCGCCATACAGTTGGCAATTTAAAATTATTGTCAAATACATCTATTTCACGGGTGCTGCTTCTTGAAGCTCCACCATATTTTGTTACTGTATCTTTTAATCCCTGAGGATCAATGGCAAGCGGAACAGTTTTTCCTGCTGCAATTCCATTCCAATCAATATTACCATAGGTTCCGCCATTTAAAGTATACGCATAACCATACCATGCAAAAGGTACTCTTCCTGTAAATATTCCGGTACCACCACGAATTACAATTGATTGATCTCCTTTTACATCAAAGTTAAAACCTAAACGAGGGGATACCGCTAATCTTGACGGTATCTTGCCAGTTAAATCTTTAAAAGCGGTATTAGTATAAGTTGGATTAGAAGAAATATATCCGGCGGAATTTGTTGTATTTAATTGTGGATCTAAGTATGGCTGAGAACCTACATAAGAATAATCAACCCTAATACCCGGTGATAATTTAAACCTCCTGCTTAAGCTAATTTCATCTTGTGCATACACGCTTGAAAGACCTACAGTAAATGGATTAGGTGGATTATTGTAAATATCATCACGGCCATTACCTTGTTTTGGATCTGTTATAAATGCACCTCTGATACGACTTGGGTTATCAGCTAAAAAGCTGTTTACTCCTTTATTATATTCCCACCGGCCATTGTAAGAATTAATAAAACCATAACTAAGATTATAAAACTCATTGTGTGTTCCAAAAGTAAATTTATTGATCCCCTTTGTTACAGTAACATTATCACTGATTTCAATAGTTTGCTGTTTTAGGTTATAAATAGAAGCTTCCCTCCAGGTACCTAAAGTAATACGGCCATTATCAATATCAATATAAGGAGCGATAGGCCCGGCAAAATCTCTGTACTCATGAACCTTAATAAAACTAAAATTAAACTGGTTATTTACATTGGCACTCAATTTTGTTTTTAACTCAGCCACCAAGTTTAAATTTTTGGTGTATTGAGTAAAGTCTGTTGAACCAAACTGAAAATTAGTAGAGGAACGCTCAAGGTTATTTCCTTTGCCATCGGTATAGATAGCACGTAACATCAATGAATTTTTTTCATTTAAATTAAAATCTAATCTGGCAAAAACCTTATCACTTTTGGTAAATACTTTGTAGGCTCCCAAATAACTTCCGGGATCATATCCATATTTAGTTTTTAATTGATTGGCTATTGCATCAACTTCAGCTAGTGTAGCAGCAGCACCGGGATCACCAATATTATTGGTACTAGGTTCTTGCTTATCTGTATGTTCGTAATTTACAATAAAGAACGCTTTATTTTTTATTATAGGGCCGCTGATAGTTGCACCTGTTTGCTGTTCGTGAAAATCAGATCCAATTTTTGATTTTTTCCCATCAACACTTTTCCCAACCAATGCCTGTGATCTTCCATAAGTATATACTGAACCATGAAAATCATTGCTACCACTTTTTGTAACTGCATTAATACTACCCCCGGTAAAGTTGCCGATCTTAACATCATAGGGTGCTAATTGCACCTGCACTTCTTGAATTACATCAATGCTATAAGGCGTAGTACGGGTACCTGCACCTGCTGTTCCGCTTTGTCCGCCGCCGCTTGTGCCACCTGCAGAATTACTAAAACCAAAGGCATCATTATTAATGGCTCCATCTACAGTTACATTATTATAGCGAAAACTGCTACCAGCATAAGAGTTATTATTTGATTGAGGTGTTAATCTTGTAAAATCGCTTAAGCTTCTGCCAATAGTGGGTAGTGTATTTAGCTGAATTTTACCAATATTGATACCATTTGACTGCCTTCTATTTGATGAAGTAACTACTACTTCTCTTAGACTTTTATCCTCAGCTTTCAGCAATACATTTAATTCCGGATTATTGCCAAGTACCAAATTTATATTCTCAAAAACTTGGGGTTCGTATCCAACAAAAGATATTTTTATAGTGTAAGGACCACCAGGTTTAAGATTAGGAATGGTAAAAATTCCTTTAGAATTTGTACGGGTTGCAGTTTTAAAACCAGTAGGTTCATGTGTTATATAAACAGTTGCTCCAGCTGGTATAGTTAATCCTTTTGAGTCTGTAATTGTTCCACTTAATGAAGAAGAAGTTTCCTGTGCAAAAGTATTTGCAACAATAAATAATAATAAAATAAATAATAAATTTCTCATAATCCTTGCATTTTTAAATTTCACGCAAAGGAAAGATTGCAATGTTATGTAAATGTGTTGTTTTAGTTAAGGGGTCGTTAACGGAGGGTTAGTAGCACTAATGTTTAATTACAAAAAAGCCTAATTGAGATATTAATTACAGTACAAATTTTAAAACCAACAACAATTATTTTAGAATAGATGCAGCTAGAAATATTTATCAATTACTTACAAGAGACTATAAAGTAGATTGTATAAACAGGTAACTAAAATACTGCCATATTTTTATAATATGAATATCCACTAATCATTTTTCAATTAGCTTATTTATATTTCCATTACAATCATATTTAGCCTTAACAGTAAGTTTTCCGTTTAGGCTATAATTTTCCCAAATCCCCTTTTTCAATCCGTGCGCATAATCTCCCTTACTTTCTATTAAACCATTTTGATAATAATAAGTTGCTGCTCCGTTGTATTGACCAAATGAATCCAGTGGCTGATTTGCTACGAGTTGCCCATTGGCATAGTACTCCGCAACAAAATTTCGCTTATTGTTTTTTGTGATAATTATTTGCCTGATAGTATCTTCCGTATCCTTCATAACCTGGCAAATGATTGCTTCTTTATATTTGAGATAGTAAGTTGCATTTGCAAACTTATTGGTTGCATATTTTTTAATATAGGCACTATCACTAGCTAGCTTAATAGAATCTAACCAATTATAATTAACTCTTATTGCGAAGGGTACTTTGCTTTTTTTTGCGGAGCATCCAAACAAAAAAAACATCATTGCAAATATTATAAACCTACTCATTTCACTATTATTTAATTGCTTAACAAAACATAAAAAGCAGCTAAAAAATTTAGCTGCTTTTTAAAAGTATTTAAAAATTATTAATTAAACTTGGTCCAGGTTTTCCACCAGGTATCGCCCACTGCGCAAGCTCCTTTATAATTTACACTTGTAAAACCTGTAGTTAGTTTTGGATGCGTAAATGCAGCACCAGTTATTGCTACCGAATTTACTGTTGGGTTAAAATCAGGTGTTGAATAATTGTACGGAGCTGTTAAACCAACTTCTGAATTAGCAGTAAGAATGCTATTAGCATATGCAGTTGTATTATACCATGCAGTAATACTAGCAGTGTTATTTGGGATAAGCGGAGTTGTAGTATTACCAGTGTTACTATATAATATTGGTGTTGAACAACCAGCAATGATTGAGTTTTGAACAAACAAACTAGCAGGAATATTATTATCTGTAGGTATGCCTTTGGTTGCATCAATATACAATCCATTAGGGTAGCCCATGATGATTGAATTAAATAAAGACAAGCTTGAATTTCTTCTTATTTGAGCGCCCCATAAAAACAAACTATTGCCTTTGTTAGTTAAATTTTCTTTAGGTCCCATAACTGTCATGTTACTAAATACAGCAGCTGTTTGTGGTAATAAAGAACTTCCTGCTGCATCATTATCGCTTTCAAAAGCTTCACTTCTTGAAATATCAGCAACAGAAGAATCTCTTAAAGAAATACCAAATTGTACTTTACCCGTAAATCCATTATCTGTATCAAAATCATCATCAAGCGTACGGAAAGAAATTAAATGCGTACAATTTACTGTACCTCCAAACCACTCGAATGAATCATCATTGGCATAAGAAACCTGCACATTATCAATGATGGTTTTATTACCAACACCACCAAAAGTTAAGCCGTTAATTTCCTTATCTGGTAAAAAAGCATACCCTGCATACTCAATACGTACATAGCGCAAAATACCACTATTGTCTGCAGGATTTTGACCTTGCGTAGCAGGAGTACCATATAAACCAAGCCCATCGCTGTTGTTAATTCCTCCTTCAATTTCACCTATTCCCGCCACACCATTAAAAGAAGAATTTGTTGGTGCATTTCCTAAAATTACAACCCCAGCCCAATCTCCACGCTGTGGAGTAGCTGCTTCAGAAGTAAAAATAATTGGTTTATCAACTGTACCATCAGCAATAATTTTTGTACTTCTCGTAATAATTAAACCGCCATTTTTACCTGTTTCACCCACAATTTTAGTACCGGGTTCAATGGTAAGAATTGCTCCATTGGTAACGTATACCAATCCACGAAGTTTATAAGTGTAAGCTGCTTTTAAAGTGCGATTGGATGAAATACGACCTTCAAGTATTGTATTTTCGGTAGGGTCTGTAGGATTAGGCGGTGTTACCGTAGTGCCACCATCAACTTCAATTTTACGACAACCCATAGATGTTGCCGCGATAAGCACCGTGTAAAGAAATAATTTTTTCATGTTTATTTATTTGTTGTTTTAAATTTTTGTATATATTATCCTTCGTTGTTTAAAAATTGTACCCAAAAGAAATACTTATATTACTACCATACTTTCTTCTGATAGCAAAGGCATCTACACCTTTATCGTATTTTTTATTATTGTTCAGATCGTTATAAAATATGGCTTGCTGGTTAAAAATATCAGCAATGTTTAATTTTACTTCTCCCCTATTTTTCAATATTTTTTTAGCTATCTGAAAATCCATTACCGCTCTTGGGTTTTCCCAAATTGGTGGCTGGTCAGAACCGCCTACAAACACAATTCTTCTTCCTATTTGGTTAAACAATAAAGTGGTATTTATACCAATTTTTTCAAGATCATACTGAAGTCCTGCATTTATAAGATAAGGACTTTGCCCCTGCATTGGCCGATCGAGTGAGGTACTTTGGCTGGTTACCCTGTTGTAGATATAAGACACATTTCCTTGTACGGTGAAATTCTTAAGGGTTTCATTAAAATCCAGTTTTTTTCTGAATTCAAGTTCTGCGCCAAAGCTATTGGCTTCATCTGCGTTAATAAAATTATAGGTACTTGATCCACCTGCTCCTACATTAAAATAAGCTTCAATCGGGTTTTTAAAATATTTGTAAAAAACACCGATGGTAAATAATTCTCCAGCCTGTGGATACATTTCGTAACGCAGGTCAAAATTAGAAACCTTTGTTCTAATCAATGCGGTGTTACCCGCCACAGTTGCGCCTAAATCGAAATCGTAAAATTGAAAAGTACTTAATTCTCTAAATTCAGGGCGAATAACAGTTTGAGATCCTGATACACGAACATTTGATTTCTCTGTTACTTTATACGTAAGATTTACCCCTGGAAGAAAGTCTGTTACTTTACTATATACATGTCTTGGATCATTCTTCACCATGCTACCAACAACCTGATCAAAATTTTCTACCCGTAAACCCCACACTGCACGAAACTTACTGGTAATTTGATTGTCAAATTGTAAAAAACCGGCATTTAAAATAGAGTTGGCTATATACCGGTATCCGGCGCCTGCCAATTCATTAAAAGCAAATTTATTGTCGAACCCAGTTCCAAAATTTTCCGCGGCAAAAACTTTATCAACAGGTAAATGACGCAAATTAAAATTTTCAGAAGGCAGATAAATAGCAAATGGTCTTGAATTAAACAACCTGTCTTTTACCTGAAAAAAATAACCGCCCTTAATTGTTTGGATTAAATTTTTAGCCTTAAAACTTTTGCTAATATCGCCGCCGGCAGTGTACACATAATCATTCAAAAATCCATAATAACGACTGCCACTTTTTTGTGATGATTTTGAAGCTCCTATTAACAGGGAATAGGGAGAATTAGGATCAGTTGGATCATCCTGATTATATTGAATACGACGTTGATCGGGTATGTATTGATCAAGGATATTGAAACTTCCAAACCAATGTAACTTAGCATCATATTTTTTGATGTTATGATCACCGGTTATCTGTGTGTTAAAAAATGTATTTGCTTTAAAAGCAAGTTCAGCTGCTCTCACATTATCACCAACGGCAGGGTTAGTTTCAAAATCTTTACCCGTTCTAAGTGTTGCATAATTAGTAGTATTTACATTCAACATATTTTTGAATGAAATCTTACTATTGTTTCCTAATTGAAGTGTAAAATTAGCCAGTGCGCCAGCCAAAATTTCTGTACTATACTTATCATTTAAATAATCAAAATTTAAACTTGGTGTATTATTTTGAAAAAGGTTTACCTGATTTTCAAAATTTATTGCCTTGTTGCTGCGGTTATAATTTACTGCAAGTATTGCTGACAGCTTTTTATTGCCACCAAGATTTTTATTAAAGCCACCGTTAATTAAAAAACTTTGATTTAGTATAGGTAATATATTACTACTATTTTTTTGTGTACTCCAAATATTAGTAAAGTCTTTTGCATAGCCAGTTTTTGCACCATTGTCCATTACAGCCAAATCAGCTTTCAAAGGCAATCCTGCAGGTAACCCACGTACTCCATTATCATAACCTAAAAAATCTGTGTTACTACCTTTATATGTATAAAAATCCTTACCAATAGTTTGTGTATTAAAACCAGTACCAATTTGTACAGATAAAAAATCCTTTGCAGGAACATCCTTTGTATTTACCTGTATCAATCCGCCCGCCCATTCGCCTGGTAGTTCGGGTATAAAAGATTTGTTGATGATGATATTATCAATCATGGCAGCAGGCAGAATATCAAAGCTGAATGTTTTACGATCCGGCTCAGTACTACTCATTAAAATGCCATTCAGCATAGCCTGGTTGTACCTGTCAGCTAAACCCCTTACCACTAAATATTTTCCTTCCTGCACTGATGTGCCCGGTACCCGTTTTAAAACCTCCCCCGTATTTTTATCAGGTGATCTTCGGATGGCTTCAGCACTAATAACCTGTGCAACAACAGGTGAATTTTTT
>JANXSK010000060.1 GCA_025352695.1 Ferruginibacter sp.
ATTTTATTTATAAAATAATAATATATAAATAATTAATATAAAACATATTATAAAAATAATTTTAATTTAATATTAATTTAATATTAATACATTTGATATTAATTTAATATTAATACATTTGATATTAAATATTTTCATTATTAAATTTTTACAATTTTTAAATTGAAAAATAAATGTTTTTATATAACATACTTAATGAATTGTTAAATATTAAAAAAAGATAGGTTAATATAACATTTAAGACTGTTGATTTAACGGAAATCAATTTTTAAAAGTATTTTGTAATTCCAGTTATGCCTTAATAAAAGATTAGCTCAATCAACTTTCCTTTAAAAAATATAAGCCAAGTATTGCAAAAAAAATCCTCAAAAAATGGCATTTGAAACACAATCAAAAAATAAATAAACCTAACAACACTACATACTATTTCCATTATTAAAAAGTCAATTTTTTTCAGGATGGGTCATACGGATATTTGATGAAAACTCGGGATTCAATCATGGTTATTTGTATTTAAGTCCTTCGGACTTTTGTGCAAAAAATTGTTTGTGAACAGTAAATAATTTCATTCAAAAAAATATATTAATTCATGTAATTAGTTACTTAAAAATTCGTGATATTTAAAATAAAATACGTCGTTATATTTATTGTATGAGAGTTGTAATACAAAGAGTAACACAGGCAAGTGTAACAATAGATAATGAATTAACCTCCTCTATGAGCAATGGCTTGCTGGTTTTGATTGGAATTGAGGATGCTGATACAAAAGAAGATATTGAATGGTTCAGCAATAAAATTGTTAATCTACGCATTTTTGATGATGCCAATAAAATATCGAATTTATCACTAAATAAAATCGACGGCGATATTTTACTCGTTAGTCAGTTTACCTTGCATGCCAATACAAAAAAGGGCAACCGGCCTTCGTACATACGTGCCAGCAAGTCTGTTGGTGCATTACCAGTTTATGAAAAAGTAATTACTCAACTGGAAAGCGATTTTGGAAAGAAAATATTCATAGGTGTGTTTGGTGCCAATATGAAAGTAGCATTGTTTAATTATGGACCGGTAACTTTTTGGATTGACTCTAAGCAAAAAGAATAGCACGAATTATTGGTTTAATAAATAAAATTAGTAAAATGGAAATTAAAGAAGCACAACAACAAATTGATCAATGGATAAAAATCGTTGGCGTCAGATATTTTAATGAAATAACCAACTTAGGTATTTTAATTGAAGAAGTAGGTGAATTATCCAGGTTAATGGTACGAACTTATGGAGAACAATCTTTTAAAGAAAGCGATAAAGGAAAAGAGTTGGGAGATGAAATGGCCGATGTGTTGTGGGTATTGATTTGCCTCGCTAATCAAACAAGTGTAGATTTAACTCAGGCACTGAAAAAAAACTTTGAGAAGAAAAATGTTAGAGATGCCCAACGACACCATAACAACCCTAAATTAGAAAATTAAAAAATTCATTTAACTCCTGAAAAAATATTTAATATTTATGAAATATTTTAATCTTGTAATTAACTACTTTGTACCTGGGTTAAGTGTTTTTGCAACATTTGCTTTAACTGCCGTTTTACTATTGCGCCCATGGTGTTGCACCTGCCGAAATAGTCATTTTTAAAATGTTCATTCAGTTCATTGCGCAGTAGTGTTACTTTGTAATTTTCAGATATTTCATCTTTGATCATTATATTCAGCAGTTCCATAATTTGCCTGCGGCTGGCAATTACTCTATAGGCCATGGTAGTGCGTTCTTCGGCCTGGTATTGTTCAATTACTTCCGGACTTAAATTTTTTAATACCAGGTCTACATACTCAAAGTTTTCCTTATAAAATTGTGGCAGGTACAAGTTTTTTTTTGCCTCATAAGATTGCTGGTCAAAATCTATGGAGCGGATGCGGTATTGATAATCTTCAATATCCGGAGTAATGTCTATTACAAAATTATAGCTGCGCATATCACCCAGCAGCCTTGCAAAACAACGTTCGTTGAATTTTACAAACTCTTTGGCGATTCGTATTTTATTTGTTTCCGGTTTAGGCAGGTAATCTTCCAAAAATACATCACCCGGTATGCCAGGAATATGTTCTTCTACCAGTGTGTTTTTATGATGCAAAAAAGTAATGCGGTTGGGCGACAGCAAGTGCTCAAGTTCTAATCCGTAAATACGGGATGCATCTACCGACTTTATGTAATAATGATCGTAATTGTCATTTATCTTATTGATAATACGGATTCTGAATGGTACGCTGTTGCCAAATTCGCAGAAATCGATGCGCTCTACATCAAGGTGTTTAATATAATTAAGGTTGCCTTCCGTTTTAAGAATGGCGTAGGTTTCAATTAATCCTTGCTTTAAAAATTCCATTTCCTTCAAATCATAGACGGCCGTTTCCCAATGGGTAAGCTTTCCCTTTTTATCTCTTAACGAAGTTGCAAAACGATAATTAAGAAGGTCTTTATAAGCAATGGGTAATTTAACATCCCGTCCGTATTTTTTTAGATATATCTGCAATTCTTCACTTACCGGAAAGGCCTCTTTTTTCATCATAGGCCGGTCGGTTTCCTTGCTTAGTTTTGCGTTGACAATGTCTTCAAATTGCATATGGTAAAGTTAACCCGCATCCCCTAAATGGGAGTTGTTTGAAGGATCTATTTTTTGTAGTAATTTTTAAAAGTCGGTTGTTGGGTATTTTTTTCTAAAATCATATAAACAAAATGGCCGGTAATTAAACCGGCCAAAATAAATAAGATAGGTACAATTTATAATGTGTCCAATACGCCGTCTACAATGCCGTATCCTACTGATTCTTTTGCATCCATCCAATAATCACGGTCAAAATCTTTCATCACTTTTTCGTATGTCTGACCACAATTATCTGCAAGTATGTGAGCGCCTAATTGTTTAATCTTTAGTATCTGTACTGCCATTATTTCCAAATCGGCACTTACCCCTTGTCCACCACCACTTGGCTGGTGTATCATTACCTGCCCGCTGGGAAAAATAAAACGTCTTCCTTTTGCACCACCACTTAACAGGATGCTGCCCATACTTGCTGCCATCCCCATACACACCGTACTTACAGGCGAACTAATCATTTGCATGGTATCATACATTACCATGCCGCTGGTAACTACTCCGCCCGGACTGTTGATATAAAAAGTGATTTCTTTTCCTGGATCAATGGCTTCCAGGTAAAGCAGGCGGGCAGTAATATCTTTAGCGCTTTTATCATCCACCACGCCCCATAAAAATATTTTACGTTGCTCAATAAATTTTTTGTCGAACTGCCAGCCACTCATCATTTTTTCCATAGGGTTTTCTGGCATTTCTTTCGGAGTTTCTTCTTCGTCGTCGAAACTTATTTGTTTGTTGTTATAATGATTCATTGTATTCGTTTTTGTTATGCTGTTTTAAATTGAATGCATAGCTCAAAAAAGGCTTACCGCACAAGTGACTCGATAGCTATCGGGTGACACAAGAATGTTAAATAGTAGTACCATTGACGGTACAACATTTATTACTTAATCTTTTTTTGCTTTACGTGGGTTAATGGTTAACACTTCATCAACAATGCCATAGTCTTTTGCTTCTGTAGAAGTCATCCAATAATCTCGTTCACAATCATGCGAAACTTTATCAAACGACTGGTTGGTATGGTGAGAAATTATCTCGTATAATTCGCTTTTTATTTTGCGTATTTCATTTACGGTTATTTCAATATCGCTTGCCTGACCGCCGGCGCCGGCACTTGGCTGGTGCAACATTATGCGACTGTGCTTTAGTGCAGTACGTTTTCCCGGTGAACCTGCGCACATTAATACGGCTGCCATACTTGCGGCAATACCGGTACAAATAGTAGCAATATCGGGTGTAACAAACTGCATGGTATCATACATCCCCAAGCCTGCATAGACACTTCCACCGGGAGAATTGATGTACATCTGTATGTCTTTGGTACGGTCTGTACTTTCTAAAAATAGAAATTGAGCGGTAATGATATTTGCAACTTCATCGGTTACGGGATAGCCCATAAAGATAATTCTGTCCATCATTAAACGACTATAAACGTCCATTACGGCTACGTTCATTGGTCTTTCTTCAATAATATTTGGGGTAAGATTGGTTACGTTGTGCTTAATGTATCCATCTAATGTGTTGCTGCTGATGCCCCGGTGTTTTACAGCGTATTTTTCAAATTCTTTTCCAAAATTCATCTGGTATAATTATTTATTGTAACAAATATAGTTGATTGATGAACCCAAATATTATGCTATAAAAAAAAGACGACAAAAAGGCGGGACAAATGTCGGATGTCGGATTTATGATGTCGGATTTATAAAATGAAGCTCTTTATAATTTATCCCTACTGATTTAATTTGATGTGTGCTAAAGAATGACTGGGGTGTGGAAAAACTCAGCTTTATGAGGAAAGGACAAAAAAATACCGAAGCCATTAAACGCTTCGGTAAATATAATATTCAGGCTCCCTTTTAGAGGATAGGGTTAATGTTGGTGATTGTGCTGCATTGCTGTTAACTCTTCGCCTGTTACTTCTTTTTCAATTGGCTTTACTTCGCCTTGTACCCATGCAAATAATTTATCCGTTACTAACCTACGATAACTGGCATCAATTTGCTTTTCATCCTTCATCATTCTATCAACATAACTATCTAACCAGCTTGTATCTTCGCCCATATTCATCGAGCCAAAATAACGCATTACTTCAGCCTTCATTGATTCTTTTAGTTCTTCGGCTGAAACATCCAACTTATTCTCTTTAACAATTTTGTCACTAATTAATGTCCATTTTAGCTGATTGCTGAAAATAGGAAATTCTTCTTCTGCCTGTTCAGCAGTCTTGCGTTCCTCACTACCTACCTGTAACCAGCGTTTTAAAAATTCGCCTGGAAATTCCATTTTAGTTTCCTCTAACAAATAATGATATAATTGATCGTGAAATTGGTTGCGGCTTTGGCCTTCCCAATATTGTTCAATTTCTTCTTTTAATTTTTTTCTAAACTCTTCTTCTGTTGCTACCGATGCACCTGGAAAAACTTCATTGAAAAACTCCTCATTTAACTCTCTTTTTTCAACTAAGCTAATCTTTACGATCGTTAATTTAAAATATTTTTTTGCTGATTCCTTATCATCTTTATCCAGACCTAAATCCAGTACAAATGCTTCTAGTTTGTCTTTATCGAAAGCCTTAGACAGTTGAATAACAACAATATCGTCTTTCTTATTGCCCATAAACTGTTTTTGAGCAGCCTTGGTTAAATATTTTACAATAACAGAATTTTCCTTTTCAATACCTCCATCAATTACAATACCTTCTTTATCTGTTTCTGTAAATAAAATATTTAATACAGCTTCCTCAGTATCAATCGTTTCAGGCTCTGTCATTTTTCCGCCTTTAATCAGCATACGGTCTACTTCTTCCTGTACCATTTGCTCCGAAGCAATTACTTTATGCAGCGTAACTTTCGCATCTGTTAGAGAAGCAATTTCAAATGCAGGTTTTAATCCAATTTCAAAACCAAATTCATAGTCATCAGGGTTATTAAGATCTAATTTTCGGATATCAGCATCCATTGCAAGTGGCTGAGCAAAAATGTCTGGCTTTTCAGTATCCAAATAAGCGTACAATTGTTTTTCTACGGTTTTAAGAATTTCGTCTGTATAAATTGAAGGACCGTACATTTTTTTAATCATACCTGCTGGTACCATTCCTTTTCTGAAACCAGGAATATTAACTGTTTTGCTATATTCCTTTAATTTTTTATCAAAGCTTGGTAAATAATCTTCTTTACTAACTTTTACAATGATCTTGTCGTTAAGCAAGCCAATGTTCTCTCTAGCTACTGTTGCCATAATTGGAATGTTGATATTTTAAAAATTAAAAAGTTGATAAGTGATGGAAAAAAGAAAGCAAAATAGCTGCTAACTCCTCAACCACTTCACCTATCAACTAAAAAAAGTCCGGATAATAGGGGTCGAACCTACATGGATTGCTCCGCCAGATCCTAAGTCTGGTGCGTCTGCCAATTTCGCCATATCCGGTAATATTTTCGTCACCTTATTCCTTCTATTGCAACCTTTCAATTGCAATTGATATTTGCCACATCTGGATAGGGGCTGCAAAAGTAAGGGATTTATACAAAAAAGTAAAACAGAAATGTTTTTTCGTAAATTCGTTTTACTACATGGAAGCACCCACACCTATTTTAAAATATACGCTCAACGAAGAGGAAGAGAAGAAAGAAATACTCCGGCAATACCGTGGTTTATTAAAAGAATTAAAACCAAAACTAAAGCCGGGTGATAAAGAGTTAATACGCACCTCATTTGAAATGGCCGCAGAAGCGCACAAAACCATGCGTCGTAAAAGTGGCGAGCCCTACATTTTACATCCGCTTGCAGTTGCCAGAATTTGTGTTGAAGAAATTGGATTGGGCGTACGAAGTACTATCTGTGCACTTTTACATGATACTGTTGAAGATACTGACATTACGTTACAAGATATACAAAGAGAGTTTGGTGCGGAAATAGCAAAAATTGTTGATGGCCTTACCAAAATAAGCACGGTAATGGACACCAACACAAGCCAGCAGGCCGAAAACTTTAAAAAAATATTACTAACACTTACTGATGATCCACGAGTAATTTTAATAAAGCTGAGTGATCGCCTCCACAACATGCGCACAATGGACAGTATGAAAAGGGAGAAACAATTAAAAATCTCCAGCGAAACAGTTTATGTGTATGCCCCTTTGGCGCACAGAATGGGTTTATATGCCATCAAAACAGAAATGGAAGATTTGGCAATGAAATACCTTGAGCCGGATACCTACAAGTATATTGCTCAAAAATTAAACGATACAAAAAGAGAGCGTACCCGTTTTATCAATGATTTTATAAGGCCTTTAAAAGAGAAACTGGAAAAAGCAGATTTCAAATTTGAAATACATGGCCGCCCAAAAAGCATTCATTCCATTTGGAATAAAATGAAAAAGAAAGGGGTGAGTTTTGAAGAAGTGTATGACCTCTTTGCCATCCGTATTGTTGTTGATTCAACCACCGAAAAAGAAAAGGAAGATTGCTGGAAAGTGTACAGCATGATTACTGATGAATATAATCCTTCGCCTGAAAGATTACGGGACTGGCTAAGCAATCCTAAAAGTAATGGTTACGAAGCTTTACACACCACCGTAATGGGGCCGCAAGGCAAATGGGTAGAAGTACAGATACGTACCAAACGCATGAATGAAATTGCAGAAAAAGGATTAGCTGCCCACTGGAAATATAAAGAAGGTGCAAGTGTTGAAAACCGCTTTGATCAATGGTTTAGCCAGATAAGAGAAGCACTTAGCAGCCAGGATAGTAACTCGCTGGATTTTTTGCAAGATTTTAAAACCTCTTTTTTAGCAGAAGAAATTTATGTATACACACCCAAAGGCGATATAAAAATGTTGCCCATTGGTGCTACAGCGCTTGACTTTGCTTTTGGCGTACACAGCGTTGTTGGCAGCAAATGTATTGGTGCAAAAGTAAACCACAAATTGGTACCTATTGGTCATAAGTTACGCAGTGGCGACCAGATTGAAATTATTACCAGTGCCAAACAAAAGCCCAGTCAGGAGTGGTTAAATCAGGTAGTAACGAGTAAAGCAAAACAAAAAATTAAAGATACCCTTAAAGAAGAAAAACGAAAAGTAGCCGAAGATGGTAAACACATTTTACAAAAAAGATTAGAAGCTATCGGCGGCATGGTGACGCAGCACAATATGGAAGAAATAGCAACTTTTTACAAGCTTAATTCTTCGCTTGATTTGTTGTATGATATCGCCATTAAAAAGATTGATTTAAAAGAATTAAAAGACTTTACTGCTTCTGGTGATCGTTTATTTTTACCCAAACCAATTAAGGTAGAAGTAGAAGAAAAACCAGATGCTGATTCTACTGCCAGATCCTACAATAAAAAAGATGCCGAACTTATTATTTTTGGAGAAAGCAGTGATAGGATTATGTACACACTGGCTAACTGTTGTAAGCCAATACCAGGCGATGATGTTTTTGGTTTTGTAACTACCGGTGAAGGTTTAAAAATTCATCGTACCAATTGTCCCAATGCAGCAAGATTAATGTCCAATTTTGGCCATCGGGTTGTAAAAACAAAGTGGGCAAAAAATAAAGAAATTTCTTTTCTCACTGGTTTAAAAATTGTAGGCCTCGATGATGTGGGTGTTATTCATAAAATTACCAACCTGATAAGCGGAGAAATGAAATTCAATATTTCGGCCATGACAATTGAAGCAAAAGATGGAATTTTTATGGGTAACTTAAAAATATTTGTACATGATAAAGAGGAGCTGGATGATTTGTGCAATCAGCTATTGGCTTTATCAGGAATTGAAAAAGTAGAGCGATATGATACTGAATAAGATTTTTATCTTTAAAAAGTTAGTTGTATAATTTGATGA
The DNA here is from genome assembly GCA_025352695.1 of Ferruginibacter sp. Lineage (GTDB taxonomy): Bacteria > Bacteroidota > Bacteroidia > Chitinophagales > Chitinophagaceae > Ferruginibacter. The sequence continues at coordinate 8,497 of JANXSK010000060.1, forward strand.
TCAAAATGTTTTTAATTAAAATTATTTAACAATTTGTTTAATAATTGATTTCAAAATTTATTTATAATTATACCAAATTTGTAGTAAAAACTTTAAAACTAAAATTATGAACGAATTAATTACCCGACTTACAGAAAAAGCAGGCATCAGTGCCGATCAGGCAAGCAAAGCAATTGACACCATCAAAGATTTTATAAAAGAAAAATTTCCTATGATGGCAGGAGCTGTTGATAATTTATTTGCATCAGCGCCAGAAGCTACAGAAGCAGTAGTAAATCAAGCTATCCCCAATATGGCGGGAAATGAAAGTTTTTTGGATAAAATAAGTGATGTAATTCCAGGAGAAAATGGTCAAAAGTTAGAAAGTTTCGCAAAAGATGCGGCGCATAAAGCTGAAGATGCTTTTGATAACGTAAAAGAAAAACTTAGTGGTTTCTTTAGTGGAGACAAAAAATAATAAAATTATAATCCATCTAAATAAATATGGTTTTATAAAAAAAGCTTCTCTTTAAAGAGAAGCTTTTTTTGAAATCAATTCTACTACTATCTTAATTCAATTAGCTGCCTGGCTGCTTTACGGGCAGGAAACCAGGAGGCAAAAAAAGCTATGATAATTGCAGTTAAAGCTACTAGCAAAAAATCGGAAGCCTGCAATTTTACCGGAAAGTAGTCTATTAAAAAAGATCCTCCCTGCAATTTTATTAATTTAAATTTTACTTGTAAAAAGCAAATTATCAATGCCAGTACAATTCCTGTAATAGTACCAATACCAGCTAACAACAGGCCCTCACTCAAAAATATTTTTAGTACCATTCCTTTATCAGCGCCCATACTCTGCAACACACTTATATCTTTTTGTTTTTCTAATACCAACATGGTTAAGGCACTAACCATATTAAAAGCAGCAATAAAAAGTATTAATGTGAGTACTGCATAAATAAACCATTTTTCGAGTTTCATGGTATTATAAAGACTGGTATTTTGTTGATACTTTGTTTCTACCACATACCCTTTTCCCAACATATTTGAGAGTTGAACTTTAGCTGTATTAAGATCCGTTTTATCATTCAACTTAATTTCTGCTGCGCTATATTCACTTGCGTCAAACCCCATTTGTTGTTTTACAAAATCAATATTTGTAATGGCATATTTATTATCAAAATCCTGTTGAATAGCAAAAACGCCGGTTGCTTTTACAATTCCTTCACTTAAGGATTGTAAGGGATCATTTACAGCAACTTTTACTTTTTTTGGTAGTATAAGTGTAAGTTTTGATTGCTCAAATGCGGCATCCACATTTATGGCTGCGGCATTCTGAATTCCAGACCCAACAATCAATCCCGGATCATCGATTGTGCCAGTATTAAATTCTCCGGCAAAGGTTTTTGCAGCTACACCAGTTACATTACTGTAATTATTATCTACCCCCTTTAGATAAACAATAGTTTGTAAATCTTCATTTTGCAATAAAGCCTTTTCTTCGGCAATTAATGAAACTGCATTTATTCCTTGTTGTAGTTTTATTAAAGTTAATTGTTGAGGTGTAAGTGTAAAGGTTTTCCCTTTAGCGGGTGCAATTTTTATATCTGCATAGAAAGAAGCATATAGGGATTTTACTAAATCTTCAAAACCATTAAAAACGCTTAGCACTAATATCTGGCAAGCAATAGCAAAGGTAATAACGCCTACCGTTACCCAAGCGATGATATTAATGGCATTGGCGCTTTTTTTTGCTTTAAAATATCGCCATGCAAAAGTTACATACATACCCCTTTTCCCCAATGGGGTGTTTGACAGTTATAAATTAAATGTGGTTTTATTCCGCTTTGAGTTCATTTTTCGGATCAGCATCTTCTTCTTTTTTTATCTTTTCAAATAATTCTTCCATTTTAAAAACATAGTCCAGTGTGTCATCAATAAAAAATTTCAATTCTGGAATACTACGTAACTGGTGCCGCACACGAGTGCCAAGTTCTTTCCTGATTTCTTTATTTTTTTCTTCAAATTTTAATAAGGTAGTCTGTGTGTCTTTTACTTGAAACATACTTAGGTATACCCTTGC
>JANXSK010000065.1 GCA_025352695.1 Ferruginibacter sp.
TGCTTTGGACGCAGCGTGGAGTGTGTATGAAGTTCACCTGGCAAGCTGGATGCGGCCTGATAAAAATGATGAAGAAACTTACAATAGTTACCACCAAATTACAGAACGGTTGGTGCCTTACGTTAGCGATATGGGTTTTACACACGTAGAGTTTATGCCGGTAATGGAACATCCTTTTGATGGTAGCTGGGGTTACCAGGGTACAGGTTTTTTTGCACCTACCTCTCGCTTTGGCGAGCCTGAAAATTTTATGGCCATGATAGATGCTTTTCACAAAGCAGGTATTGGTGTTATTTTAGATTGGGTTCCCTCGCATTTTCCTTACGATGCCCACGGCTTGTTTATGTTTGACGGCACTCATACGTATGAATATGCTGATATGCGAAAAGGATTTCATCCTGATTGGAACAGTTATATTTTTAATTACAAACGAGGCGAAGTAAAATCATTTTTAATCAGTAGCGCCAGATTTTGGTTTGATCTTTTTCATATTGATGGTATCAGAGTTGATGCGGTAAGTTCTATTTTACAACTTGATTATTCCCGTAAAGAAGGTGAGTGGGAACCCAATGAATTTGGCGGTAATGGCAATATTGAAGCCATTGCATTTATAAAAGAATTGAATGAAACAATCTACCGCGATTTTCCAGATGTACAGATGATTGCAGAAGAAGCTACTGACTGGCCAAATGTAACAAGGCCAACATTTCAGGATGGCCTTGGATTTGGTATGAAATGGATGATGGGCTGGATGCACGACACACTGGATTATTTTAAAATGGATCCTTACTTCAGGCAGTTTCACCAGGATAAGTTTACGTTTAGCATGATGTATTTTTTTGATGAAAATTTTATGTTGCCGCTTAGCCACGATGAAATTGTGCATGGTAAAAGCCCCATGTTGTATAAAATGCCAGGTGATGAATGGCAAAAGTTTGCCAACCTGCGGTTGATGTACACATACATGTTTACACATCCAGGAGCAAAATTATTATTTATGGGTAATGAATTTGCGCAAACAACAGAATGGAATTATAAAAGCGAACTTAACTGGGAGTTGCTAGCATTTGAGCCACATAAAAAAATGCAGGACTGTATTAAATCACTAAATAATTTATATACCCAACAACCGGCGTTACATGAATTACAATTTAAGGTAGAAGGGTTTGAATGGACAAATCTTAACCATCGGCAGGAAGGAATTATTGTTTATAAAAGAAAAGGTAAAAATAAAGAAGAAAATATACTGGTTATATTGAATATGACGCCGGTTGTTCGCAGGGATTGGAAATTAAAAGTTAATGGAAAAGCTGAATGGAAGGAAATTTTTAACAGCGATAATTTGGCTTATTGGGGTACCGGAGATGTTTATAATCCTGATATAAAAGTTAAGTTAGTGGATAAGCAAACACAACTATATGAAATAAATATTCATCTTCCTGCGTTAGCAGGTATAGTATTTCGGTAAAATGGAATAGTTTTTGTAAAACAACAAGTATGAAAATCCAAGCCTTAATTATTGCATGTATAATTTTAACCAATACAGCAATTTCACAAACCACTGATAGTGCGATATTTTATTTTAATAAAGGCATAGTAGAAAAAGATGCCAAACGTTATTTATTAGCCTCTACTTACTTTGATAAGGCAATTAATTTCAATAAGCAATATACAGCTGCCTTATTAGAGAACGGTTATGCAAATTTAGCAATGCATAAAACAGATGTGGCCATGAGGCATTTTGTAAACCTCTATCAACTGGAACTCACCAATAAAGCTGCTATTAAGGAATTATCCACTTTGTATTTTAGCTATCATCAGTATGCAAAAGCCATTGAGCTTGCAAATAAATGTACTGACTGTGCAAACTCGGAAAGAATAATTGCTATGAGTAGTTACCATCAGGAAGATTATGCTAATGCTGTAAAAGGATTGTTAAACGTTATTGCAAAAGATGCCACGGATGCGGAAGCTACCTACACCATTGGAAGAAGTTATTTGGATATGGAACTCTACGCAAAGGCGGTACCTTTTTATACAAAGGCAATCAGTTTAGATACAACAAAGAATATGTGGATGAATGAATTAGGATTACTTTTTTATAACCTGAATAATTTTAAGCAGGCTGCAAATTATTTTATAAAAGCAACAGACCATGGCTACCCGGTAACGAACGATTTTAATGAAAACCTTGGATACGCCTACATCTACAGTGGCCAATTTGAATTAGGAGAAAAATTACTTCTGACCATACTTGCTAAAAAACCGGGTAATAAAGATATTTTAAGAGATATTGCCGAAGCATATTATAAGCAAAAAAGCTACGATAAATCGCTGGATTTCTGCCAGCAGCTTATAGAAATTGATGCTAACGATGCCAAGGCTTTGTACCAGGCTGGTTTATGCTTTCAACAAAAAGGGCAAAAAGAAAAAGGACAATTAATGTGCGACAATGCAATAAAAATGGATTCATCCTTATCTGGTCTCAGACAAAAAAATGATGGAGGAGTTGGCTTGTAAATTCTATTTTTTAGTTGCGGGTACTTTCTTTAATTATATTAACTAAAAGAATTTATTTAACTTTATTAAACCTCACTAACCTGTTTCTTTAATATTATTTTACTATCCCAATTTTCAGTATAGGATTTTTTTAGAAATCTTAATTAATTTAATCAATTATCCCTCACACCAATTTTTCTTTTTTTATTTAAGGTTTTAATTTATTATTTTAAGATGGAGTTGATACAGTAAAGAACAGCTTACCTTGTTTTTATTTAACTTAGTGGTTATTAATAGCAAATTTTATAAAATTTTTTTTATTATATCTTGATCCTGGAAGTGGCAGCTATTTGTTGCAGGCAATTATAGCAGCTGTTTTAGGTGGATTAATGTTTTTTAAAAATTTCTGGATTACCATTAAATCATTTTTTATAAAACAAAAACCTGAAGATGTTTTAAATGAAGAGGAACCTAAGGAAGAGGAGCGTAACTAAATTGTTGCAATTAAGATTACTGGGAGTTTTAATATATCATCTGCGTAGCTGCTACATAAATTTCTATTGCTATTTTTAGTCTAAAAAGCCATCGTTTTATTTAATATAAAAATATTTTTTTGATCCCAGTAATTTCAAAACATGCTTCTTCATATAAAGACAGAGATGGTTTTGTATTTAAATATGAGGAAAAATATTATCGTTGTATTCATGTAAGTTATAATGATCATTATCAATGGCTGATGCAGAGTGGCTTGTACAACCAGTTAATCAAAAAAAAATGGCTGGTTCCTCATGAGGAAATTACGGATACAGCTAAGTTTAATTTACCCGGCACCAAAATTATTTTACCTCAGCAAATTGCTTTAATAACTTATCCCTACGAATGGAGTTGTGCCATGTGGCAAGATGCTGCTTTATTAACGCTCAATATTACAAAAAATGCTATAAATAAACAGTTGATACTAAAGGATGCAACTCCCTTTAATATCCAGTTTTTAAACGGCGCACCCATTTTTATAGACACGCTATCTTTTGAAAAATATGTTGAAGAACAGCCATGGGTAGCATATCGCCAGTTTTGCGAATGTTTTCTAGCACCTCTTTTATTACAACAGTATTGTACTGTAGACGCAGGTAAATTTTTAATAGTGTACCCAAATGGAATACCGCTGAATATTTTAACAACTCTTTTACCTAAAAAAGCTAAATGGAATTTACATACCTATTTACATATTTACTTGCAAGCAAATATTAAAGAAAAAAAGGAAAAAAATAAAGTAGATAACTCCACGAATTTCTCCAAACAAAAAATGCTATTACTCCTAAATGGTCTTATTGGCTATGTATCAAAACTGCACATAAAAAAAACTAAAACAACCTGGGATGATTATTATTCAGAAACAATTTTAAGCGATGTGTATTTGCAGGAAAAAACAAAACTTATAAAATCTTTTTTGGCTTCCGTATCTCATTCTTCCATCATAGATTTAGGTGCAAATGATGGCCATTTTAGTTTGTTATTTAAAAATTCTAAAAAGCAAATTGTAGCTGTTGATGGCGATGCCAATTGTATCAATGAATTGTATCTAAAAATTCGCTGTCAAAAAATTACCAATATTTTACCTGTAATAAATACGCTGCACACACCGTCTCCCGCAATTGGTTGGAATAATAAAGAAAGGGCAGCATTTGATGAAAGAATAAAAGGTGATGTAATATTGGCACTTGCACTGGTGCATCATCTTGCAATTACCTGTAACGTTCCCTTTGAGTTTATTGCAAATTGGCTTGCGGCAATGGGGAATTATTTACTAATAGAATTTGTACCTAAAACAGATGAAAAAGTAAAACTCCTTTTACAAAATAGGAAAGATATTTTTAACGAGTATACCGTTGAGAATTTCCAATTAGTTTTTTCAAAAACATTTCAAATAATATTGCAGGAAAAAATTACCGGTACACAACGGATACTTTATTTAATGAAAAAAATATAAATGAAACAATTTAAAACTATTCCATGGTTTCTTTTTTTACTGGTTGTTTTTTTTATCCTGCATGGCACTGTTGAAAACTTTGGATTTATTTATTCTAAAGAGATCATTAAAATTGGAGTTACTATTTTAATTTGTGTAACGGTGTTTTATGCAATTACTAAATTGTTTGTAAAAACATCAGTTCATGCAGCATTAATATGTTTTTTTATTAGTAGCTGGATATTGTTTTTTGGTGCCATATTCGAATGGGTAAAAAGTATTCATTTATTATATTGGCTGCATAGTTATACCGTATTTGTACCTTTTATGCTATCCATATTTTTACTGTTTATTTTGTTTATTCGTAAAAAAGTAACGCTTCAGTATAAATTATGTTTTTACCTGAATGTGTTACTGCTAATTTATTGTTTGTACGATTTGGGAGGTTTAATTGTTAAGTTAGTAAAAACAATTCCTGCTAACTTTTCTACTACAATTTCTTTTGATACATCCTTGGTAAAAACAAAGCCAAATGTGTACTTATTGCTCTTTGATGAATATCCAGGGTACAAAAGCTTAAAGGATAGTTTTGCATTTGCCAATAATGATTTGTATCAATTTTTAGAAAAAAAGGAGTTTAAGTTTTTGCCTACGTTTTCAAATTACAACATGACCTTTTATTCCATGGCTTCTATGCTAAATATGGAATACATTGATAAGCCTTACGATGCCTTACAAAATACAATGGATGATGACCAGATGCGGATTAACGAGGTAAAGAATGCACGGGTTGTAAAATATTTTAAAACAATGGGATATTCATTTATCAACTATTCTATTTTTGATATTCTTGATCAGCCTTCATTTAAATCAAATTCATTTGTTATTTCGCAGGCAAAACTTTTAACACACAAAATATTTTTTAATAAGATATTAAGCGATGTTGGTTGGAATTTTATTTATGGTAAATATTCGATTCCCTACATAAAATATATCTACATGCAGGAAGATAGAAATAATAAATTTTTCGAAAAGAAATTAATTGATCCTGCCAATAAAATTTTTGCTGCACCACATTTTACTTATGCGCATTTTAATATGCCGCATCCATTGGTATTTTATGATAGTGCAGGAAATTATTTACCTACTGCTCAAATTTTTGATCCACAAACTTATTACAATAAACCTGTCATTTTATCTTATATCAAATACACGAATAATAAAATAAAAAATTTTGTAAATGTTCTTTACAACAGAGATCCTACTGCTATTGTAATTATAATGAGTGATCATGGTTATAGAGGTTACAATAATAATAACTCATCTGTACCGCTTCTTTTTGATAATATTTGTGCAGCACGTTTTCCCGATAAAAATTATGCGGTATTCAGGGATAAATGGAGTAACGTAAATTTTTTTCGATACCTTTTCAACAGCCAATTTTATCAAAACATTCCCTACTTAAAAGACAGTTCAATTTTTTTGAAAGATATTCCTTTACAATATTAATATCTCAATATTATTAAACTCAGGGATATAAATGTTATTTCTACTTTTCCATTTAGCATTTTAGAAACTGTATTTTTTATTTTAATGAATTGGGGCAGCAAAATTCATCTCACCAGATTTAATAGCAACAGGCAAAAAATTTTCTTTAAGCGGGATAGGACAATGAAATCCTGAAGCGTTGGCGCAATAAAGATTATATGCCTTGTTAAAATCCAGGCTTATTTTATTATTAAAAATCTGAGGAATGGAAAGATCGATATATCTGCCACTTTCATAGCTTTCATCTCCAGTTGTTAAATCGGTAAAAGGAATAAATAAGTAGTCAGCATATTTTTTTGTTTTCATTAAATCTACCGACTGGTAAACAAATAATTGAAATGTATTATCCCTGATTGCGAAAGTAATTTTACCATACTAAAAATAGTCTTGTAAAATATTGTTGGATGTTTTCATTGTAAAGCCAGCAGTGTCTATAATTTTTTCAAAAATACCTTCAACTCGGTAAGTGCTGTCAATTGCAAAGAAGCGAAAATATTTTTTATCTTTTTCCTTCACAACTTCATGGGTGGCAATATAATTTTTTTGATAAGCCAAAAGATTAGCTGTATAATTTTCTTGTCCGTAGCAATGTTGAAAGTAAAATATTAGTGTAAAAAAGTAAATTATTTTCATGGAATTAAAGGTAATATTTATTCTTCTACTACTAAATAAAGACGTGAAATTATACCAACAATGGTTGTTTTGAAGTAGCTGGTTTACAAAAAAAGATCCCGTTCATTTTTAAATGAACGGGATCTTTTTTTAATATTTACTTATTATTATTTATGCTTATTTAGTAACAACTGCTTTATCAGTGCTTACTGCTACAGGCTCAGTTAGGGCTTTACTTTTACCAAGATCAACTAATATTGGGGAAGCTACAAAGATTGAAGAATAGGTTCCGGTTATAACACCAATCAACATTGCAAAAGCAAAACCTCTTGTTACTTCACCACCAAAGATGAACAATATCAAAATGGTTAAGAATACAGTTAATGATGTCATTATTGTACGACTCAGCGTATCGTTGATAGCACGGTTAATGATAGAACCTTTGCTTTCTCCTTTTTTAGCATTGTTACTGTATTCCCTTATACGGTCAAATACAATTACGGTATCATTCATACTAAAACCAATTACGGTTAAAACGGCTGCAATAAAATGCTGGTCAATTTCTAACGGGAATGGTACAATATTTTTGAAGAATGAAAAAACAGCCAGTGTTATAAACACATCATGCAAAAGAGCTACAATTGTTCCTACAGAATATCTCCAATCGCGGAAACGTGCAAAAATATACAGAAAAATAATTAGCATCGCAAACAAAGTGGCCTTAATAGCACCTTTTTTGAGATCTTCAGAAATAGTAGGTTGTACTGTTTGAGAACTTAATATATTGTTCTTAGCAAAATCAGCGTAGGTGATTCCTGGTAAGACTTTTTGAAGTCCCAGGTACAATTTAGTTTGAACAAGACTATCCGCATTGTCAACGCCTTTCTTGTAAGAAGTAGTAATGTTTAAATGCTTGCTATCACCAACCGTTTTAATAACAGGAAAATCTCCTTCAAATGCATTTTTCAAATCATCTCTTACAGCATCATTTTTTACAGCTTGTGGAAAAGCCACTGTGTAACTACGGCCTCCTTTAAATTCTACACCTTCATGAAAACCATTAAAATACGAACCTATTCCTAGTAACAATACAACTATTGAAATACCGTAGGCTACCTTTCTATATTCAATAAATTTAAAAGTAGCGTGTTTAAAAACTCTCTTAGAAATACCAGTAAAATAATTAAAGTGACGGTTTTTATTTGTCCAAAAATCAGTGATTAATCTTGATACTAAAATTCCGCAGAACAAAGACAAAATAATACCTAACATTTGTGTTGTAGCAAAACCTAATACCGGTCCTAAACCAAATATAAATAATATGGCGGCAGTTAAAAATGTAGTAACGTGCGCATCAATAACAGGAGCTAATGAACGTCTATAACCATCATTTATAGCTTGCGGATAAGATTTGCCTTTGGTAAGTTCTTCTTTAATTCTTTCAAAAATAATTACGTTGGTATCTACCGCTAACCCTACTGTTAGCACCAAACCTGCAATACCAGCTGCTGTTAAGGTAAAACCCATTGCACTTAACACACCAATAGTAAATAATAAGTTTAATATCAACGAGATATTGGCAACCCATCCACCGGTATTGTAGTATAAAAACATTAAAGCAAAAATCACTAAAAATGCAATGCCAAAAGCCATCATACCTCCATTAACGGAAGCTTCGCCCAATGTTGGTCCTACAATTTGTTCAGCAACAATTTTGGCTGGAGCGTTAGTTTTACCACTTTTTAAAATATTTGAAAGATCCTGTGCTTCTTCCGGAGAAAATTTTCCCGAAATTTCTGTTTGTCCACCTTCAATAGCACCCATTACATTTGGTGCGGTATAAACGATGTCATCCAAGGCAATAGCAACAGGACGGTTGATATTATTTTTTGTTAGATCAGCCCATTTTTTTGCACCTGTACTGGTCATGTTCATTTTAATAGAGGGAGCCCCTTTATCATCATAACCCTGAAATGCTTCTTCTACACTTTCACCATCCATTGGCGCTTTTTCGCCACCTGGTAATGTTTTAACCACATACACATACATGAATTTTTCACCTTTTTCAGGTTTTTCTTCGGTACCTAATAAAACTCTGGAATCTGTAGGGAAGTTGTTTCTAACAACATCTAAAGACAGGTAATAATTTAATAACGCTGTATCCTTTGCGTGTGTAATAAAACTAAACTGTTTATTGTAAGGAACTTTTTCCTGCCTGATATCCAGCGGAGTCATTACTTCGTATAAAGCAGTTGCATATTTAGCATGCTTTGCCGTATCGGCAATAGCAGATGAATCTTTGGTGCCACTTAAAAATGCTGCCAGAGAAGTAGCTGCATTTTCATATCCTTTTCCAATTTCATCAAGATTGTATACTGACCAAAATTGCAGGTTTGCACTTGCCTGCAGATACTTTCTTACTCTTTCTTTATCGGTAACTCCAGCTAACTCAACTTGTATGATACCTTTATTTTCGTCTAAATTAATATTAGGTTGTGCAACGCCAAACTTATCAATACGTTTTAATAATATTTTGTACGTTTCGTTGATAGCACCTTTGGCTGTAGTACGAATTTGGTCAGTTACTTTATCATCACTGTCTGTAATTTTAATTTGCTTGCCTGCTCCTGCAAATAAAGATGCCAATGGGGTTCCGGGGTTTTGCTGGGTAAAAGCATTGCGAAAAAGGGTTATATAATCAGCATTGTTGGCAACTTTTTGCGAAGTAGCTGTTTGCAACGCCTTTATTAAACCAGGATCTTTGGGATTGTTGCTGATGGATTTAAGCAAGCCTTCAAGGCCTACTTCCATGGTAACACTCATACCTCCCTGCAAATCCAATCCAAGGTTAAGTTCATTCTCTTTACACTTCTGGTAACTTGTACCAACAATGGGATAAATACTTTTTTCTTTGGTACTGTCTAGGATGTGGCGCATCCTTATTTTAACTAATGCATTTTTATCTTCACCGGTTGCTTCCGGGTACTGAGATTTTACAATTCTTTCTGCCTGTGTTTTTACCTTCGCTTCGTAACTGCGTACTACCCAGGTATAAGATAATTCCCAGATAGAGATAAGTATTAAAGCAATGGCGAAAAACCAAACTAAGCCTTTCAATTTCATAATTGGTTACTTTTAGTAGCTACTTTGTTAATTTTTTAGAAGTTTGCAAAGATAAGGGAAAAACTGTTTGAAGAATGTTAGCTGTTTATTTTAGATTTTTCGTCATTTTGCACTCTAAATTATCCTTATGTATTCAAAATATAAGTGCTTTATTTTTATCCTTTTACTTAGCTGTTTTTCTGCCCTTGCACAAAAAAAAATAATAGAAAATAATCTAAAGCCTGACACTGTGATTATTATAAAAAGTAAACCTGCAATAATGGTTGCACCAGATAACACCAAAACAGACAGTTTTTTGGTACAATTGCTTCAAAAATATCCTCAATATTTTGATAGCGTGTTACAAAACAAGCGGCAATGGAATGTTCAATTTATTTATACTCAGATAAATAAAGGAGCGAATGGAATTCCAACACTCAAAAATTATTATTTTAATGTAAATCCCGATCAATATTTTTATCCTGCTTCCACTGTAAAACTACCAATCTGCTTACTGGCATTACAAAAGTTAAATGAATTAAAGCAAACTGGTATTGATAAAAATACTACGATGCTGACAGAACAAAATCAAGCAGGGCAAACAGTTGTTTACAACGACCCTACATCACCCGATGGTAAACCAACTATAGCGAATTATATAAAAAAAATATTAATGGTGAGCGATAATGATGCGTACAACAGGTTGTATGAATTTTTGGGCAGGCAATATATCAATGAACAATTACATCAAAAGGGTTATAATAATGTGCAATTGCTGCATAGATTAAGCATCGCTTTAACCGAAAATCAAAACAGGGCAACTAACCCAATCAATTTTTTAGACAATAATAATAAAATTATTTTCAGCCAGCCTATGCAATATGATAGCTCAAAATATAAGCAACGTCAGGATACTTTTGGTACAGGTTATCATATAGGCGGGGTAAATTATTACAAGGGTAACCAATTGGTAAATAGTCCAATGAATTTTTCAACTAAAAACAGGATTAGCTTACCTGATCTGCACAATATTTTACTGAGTATTGTTTTTCCCGAAAAAGTGGCCAGTTCACAAAGATTTAATATAACACTTGATGATAGAAACTTTATGTTGAAATACATGAGCCAGTTACCAACCGAAAGTACATTTCCGCCTTACTCCGCAGATTCAATTACCTATTGGCCAGCCTACTGTAAGTTTTTATTATATGGATCTGAAGCAGGTGATTTTCCAAAAAATATCCGCATTTTTAATAAGGTAGGAGATGCATATGGTCAGTTAACAGATGTTGCCTATATAGTTGATTTTGATAAAAAGATTGAATTCTTTTTATCAGCAACTATATATTGTAATAGTGATGGTATTTTGAATGATGATAAATATGATTATGACACCATTGGATATCCATTTATGAAACAACTTGGTGAAGTGATTTATCAGTACGAAGCAGAGCGTAAAAGGAATATTGAACCCGATTTATCTAACCTGATTTTTAAGTATGATAAATAGAAATTTTAAAAACTTTCGAATATTGTAGCAGGAAATAACAAAAAAATCAATAAAAATTTATTTGGTCAATTTACCCGTTAATAAATGTTTGGTTTCCTGTAAATTTGCGATTCTAAAATAAAAAACATGTATTTTTCTTCTTTATTAGATCGCTTTGCAGAACCCGAAACATTGAAAATGGCCAAGCTTGGTCGTGAATTAAGGGCAAAAGGAATTGACGTAATTGACTTAAGTTTGGGCGAACCAGACTTTGATACTCCACAACATATTAAAGATGCGGCCATTAAAGCCATCAATGATAACTGGAGCCATTATACCCCCGTTGCAGGTTTTGCAGATTTAAGAGAAGCGGTTTGTACCAAATTAAAAAGAGACAATAACCTTGATTACAAACCTGAAAATATTGTTACTTCAACCGGAGCAAAACAAAGTTTAGCCAATGCTATTTTAGCTGTAGTTGATGATGGAGATGAAGTTGTAATACCAACACCTTACTGGGTTACTTATTCTGAATTGGTAAAGATTGCCCGTGGTGTAGTGGTCCAGGTTAGTACTTCATTAGAAAGCGGTTTTAAGGTTACACCTGCTCAACTAGAAGCAGCCATCACTGAAAAAACTACCTTATTCATGTTTTCATCTCCCTGCAATCCTTCAGGTGCTGTGTACAGTAAAGTTGAGTTGGAAGGTCTTGCAAATGTGTTGAGGAAATATCCAAATGTGTACATTATCTCGGATGAGATTTATGAGTATATCAATTTTGTAGGCAAACATGAAAGTATTGCGCAATTCAGTGATCTTAAAGAAAGAATTATTTTAATAAATGGATTAAGTAAAGGCTTTGCTATGACAGGCTGGCGCCTTGGTTATATTGCAGCAAATGTAGAGGTTGCAAAGGCTTGCGAAAAACTACAAGGACAATTTACAAGCGCCACTTGTTCCATTACTCAAAAAGCGGCTGTAGTAGCTTTAACAACCGATTTAAAACCTTCTAAGGAAATGGCGGAAGAATTTACCAAGAGAAGAGCGAGGGTGATGAAAATTATTGAAGAGGTGCCTGGAATAAAATGCAGTGAACCTGAAGGAGCTTTTTATATTTTTCCAGATGTATCTTCTTATTATGGTAAATCTGATGGAGAAGATGTAATCACTAATTCGGCTGATTTTTCGATGTATTTGTTAAACAAAGCGCATGTATCCTCCGTGATGGGAGAGGCGTTTGGCGAACCTAAATGTGTACGGTTTTCATTTGCCAACAGCATGGTAAACATAGAAAGGGCTTGGGTAAGAATTATTGAGGCGTTGGCTAAATTAAAATAGGTAAAAGCATGAGGCGATTGGCTGAAAGCAAACATGAAATATTGATCCTTGTTCCGCTTTCAGCCTGCAGCCTGCTTTAAAAACGCTTCATGAATTTTTAAAACCTGCGGTATTACCAATTCCTGCCCATTATTGATAATTACATAATCGCACAGCTTCATTTTTTTTTCTTCTTCCATCTGCTTGTTCATCCTTGCTATCACCGCTTCTTGTGTACTATTATCCCTTTGCATCACCCGGCTTATCCTAAGTTCTAATGGAGCAAATACTCCAATCACTTTATCTAAATATTTATTTGCCCCACTCTCAAATAAAATGGCTGCTTCCTTTATGACATAAACACTATGTTGTTGTTGCATCCAGTATTCAGCGTCTGCAATTGTTGCGGGGTGTACGATGTCATTTAATTGTGCCAGTTTTTCTGGATTATTAAACACTAGTCCTGATAAACAGGAACGATTTAAAATACCATTTTGGTAAATTTCTTTTCCAAATGCGTCTATCAGTTGTTCTTTTAAAAATACATCTTCATTCATTAATTTTTTAGCTGCATCATCTGCATAATACACCGGTATCCCCAGTATTTCAAATATTGTAGCAATAGTACTTTTACCACTGCCGATGCCGCCTGTAATGCCAACTCTTAACATACTTTAATTTATTTTATGTCTGATTTCTGATGTCTGATTTGTTCCAACTCATTGATACAACTCTTTGGCTGTAGCATTGCTATTACAAATAAAAAACCGGACGCTTTTTAAACGACCGGTTAAAATTATAAATTAAATATTGCATTGTCACTATGACACTAATTGAAACCTCCTTGTTTTTGAAGTCCTGCCTTTTTCCCTTTAGGGGATAGGGGTTATGCTTTAGTTTCTGCTACAGGTTTATTTAAAGTAGCAGACATTTCTAAACTAATGGTGCTTTTTTCAATTTTAAGATAGCTTCCCGGACTTACCTCCAGGCTTAAAGTACCATCTTCATTTACTTTGTTTATTGTTCCATGTATACCAGCAATGGTTACTACTTTATCACCCTTTTTTAAATCGGCAATAAATGTTTTTTGTTGTTTTGCTTTTTTTGCCTGCGGCCGAATCATAAACATCCAGAAAACTAATATCATCAGTCCCATAAAAATTAATGAAAAACTGCTGCTGCCTTTTCCCTGCGGATCCATCATTAAAAAAATACTTAATAGTTGCATGTGTGTTGAATTGATTATTAAAGATTAAAAATTATTTATTTGGCTTCAGTAACTTCTCCATTTAATAAAAGCTGGGGAAATTCTGGATGCGCATTTGAAGAAACTGTAATTGTTTTTTGGTTAGTACCTGCTTTTCCTTTGCTGTTAAATACCACTTTTATAAATGCAGTTTCACCCGGGGGAATTGGTTTTTCTGGTTTTTCAGGTACCGTGCAACCACAACTTGCAGTTGCATTGGTTATTATTAATGGCTTTTTACCATTATTTTTGAACCTGAAATTGTAGGTTACTTTTTCGCCTTCGGTAACAGTACCAAAATTGTATACACTATCTATAATTTGTACGGTGGTACTATCTTGTGCAGCCATTTCAGCCATAGTAGCTGAGCCATCTACCACTTTATCTTTTTTACGAATATCGCAACAAATAAAAGTTATTGCAATCATTAAAAACAAACCAATTTTTTTCATTCGGTATTTTTTTGCAAAGTTATATTTTAAAAGCTAAAAGTAAAAGTCCTAAAGCAAAAGTCTAAAAGCAAAAAACTATACATTCTTTTCTAATTAATATTTCTCCTTCCGGTTATATCCTATTGTTATTAGATTTGGAATATGCTTTTTATCAACATTAAAAAACTTTCTATTAAAACTACAACGTACTGTTTTTAAATGTTTTCTTATTGATCTTTCCTTCTGCCGTAAGTTCTTTATGTATATTATCTAAAATTCCGTTTATAAATTGACCACTTTGCGGTGTACTGTAGTCTTTTGCAAGATCTATATATTCATTAATAGTAACTCTTGTAGGGATGGTTTCAAAAAACAAAAATTCGGATATACCCATTTCAATAATTATTAAATCAAGCGCTGCAATACGATCGGCATCCCAATTTTTTAATTTAGGCTTTAGTAATCCCATACTTAAGGCTTTCTTTTCAATGGTTGTTTCTAAAAGCCCTTTAGCAAAATCCCATTTTTCTTTACTTACAAATTCATCAAAATTATAACTGCCGGGTTTTTGTAAAAAATTCAGCAGCAGTACATTCATCATTTCAGCATCATCATCCCAGTTTATAAAATGTTCCTCCAAATGGCTGATGAAGTTGTCATTGGGCAGCATCAGATCGGTAAAAATAAATTCAAGAATATCTTTCTCTCCTTTTTTATTCCTGCTTTGTAAATCGATGTAATCTGTGTATTCTTCAGATAGTGCAAGTGCCTGGTATGTCTTTTTTAATAACTCTTCTTCAATAAGCAATGCGGGCTTTGTTTCTGCACAGGCTGCTACGTAACTGCGTTCTTCCACAATTCTCCACAACAATTCATTGCCAGCTATTTTGGTGTTAATATTAAGATCCTGTTCTGTTGGTAAATGTTTGGAGGCTTTTTTTAGCGCATCCTTCTCTGAATATTTTGCTACCTCACTTAAAAAGTAGACAAGGTAAACAAACAGACGGCGACTTTGGTCAATCTGCTTTCTTAAAAGTCTTACAGCTTCGGCTGGATTTGCATCGTCGCTCTTACTATCTAAAGTATACAAAGTTTGCATTACTTTAACCCGGATATTTCTTCTGCTTATCATTCTAAAAGAACTTTATTTGGATGGCAAATTTAAGGGATTAAAATTTGGCAGCAGGCAGTTCGGGATTTTAAGTGTAATAAATTTTTAGTTGATATTAATTGCCTTGCTGTCATTGTCATTAACCATAAGTCTTTTGATAACGACATAATGAAAAAATGTCTGCCATTATTTGACTATTTACTGACAATCATCCTGTTTAAACTGACAAGTATGCCACTAATATCGTTTGGTATAAAATTGGTGTATTATTTTTGCCCAATTTTAACAAGAGGCATCTAATTTAAACAAACAAAAATCAATACTATTATGGCTAAGAAGTTAAACATTACGCCCTTGCATGACAGGGTGATTGTGAAACCAGCAGCTGCAGAAGAAAAATCTGCAGGAGGCATTATCATTCCTGATACTGCAAAAGAAAAACCACAACGTGGTATTGTATTATCTGCTGGCCCGGGAAAAAAAGACGAACCAGTTACAGTAAAAGCAGGAGATGCTGTTTTATACGGTAAATACTCTGGTACAGAAATTACTTTCGAAGGTGTTGAATACCTGATCATGAGAGAAAGTGATATACTGGCAATTGTATAACTCCGTCTGCCTTCCGAAGGTGGAACTTAGTTCTTTCAAAATTTATACATTTCAAAAATTAAAAACCTGATAAGCTCCACAGGTTCTAGTCCTCTTTTAGGGGAAGGAGCAAATTTTATGGCAAAAATGATATTCTTCGATATAGAAGCCCGTAACAAAATGAAAAAGGGCGTAGATACTTTAGCCAATGCAGTTAAAGTAACACTTGGACCTAAAGGTCGCAATGTGGTTATTGAAAAAAAGTTTGGTGCACCACAGGTTACTAAAGATGGTGTAACAGTAGCAAAAGAAATAGAACTGGAAGATCCTATTGAAAACATGGGTGCACAAATGGTTAAAGAAGTAGCTTCTAAAACTGCAGATATTGCAGGTGATGGAACTACAACTGCAACTGTTTTAGCTCAAAGCATTATCAGCGAAGGTCTTAAAATGGTTGCAGCAGGTGCAAACCCAATGGATCTTAAGCGTGGTATCGACAAAGCGGTTAGAGCCGTTGTTGAAAACCTTATTGCTCAGAAAAAGGATGTTGGTAACAACAGCAAAATGATTGAGCAAGTAGCTACAATATCTGCCAATAATGATTATGAAATTGGTAAGTTAATTGCGCAGGCAATGGCTAAAGTTGGTAAAGAGGGTGTTATAACAGTTGAAGAAGCAAAAGGTACTGATACTACAGTTGATGTAGTTGAAGGAATGCAATTCGATCGTGGTTACATCAGCCCATACTTTGTTACCAACAGCGAAAAAATGCAGGCTGAATTGCAAAATCCTTTTATCTTAATTTATGATAAAAAGATTTCTGCGATGAAAGATATTTTGAGCATTCTTGAAAAAGTTGCACAAAGTGGTCGTCCATTAATGATCATTGCAGAAGATTTGGATGGAGAAGCATTGGCAACACTGGTTGTAAATAAATTACGTGGTACAATTAAAGTAGCAGCAGTAAAAGCACCAGGCTTTGGTGATAGAAGAAAAGAAATGTTAACTGATCTAGCTGCTTTAACTGGCGGTACTGTTATCAGCGAAGAATTGGGTAATAAATTAGAAGGTGTTGAATTAACTTCTCTTGGACAGGCTACTTCAATAACTATTGATAAAGACAATACTGTAATTGTTGGTGGTAAAGGTAAAAAATCAGAAATTGTTGCCCGTGTTAATCAAATTAAAGCACAGGTAGAAAACACAACATCTGATTACGATAAAGAAAAATTACAAGAGCGTTTAGCTAAATTAGCTGGTGGTGTTGCTGTATTGTATGTTGGTGCTGCTACAGAAGTAGAAATGAAAGAAAAGAAAGATCGTGTTGACGACGCATTACATGCAACTAGAGCTGCAGTTGAAGAAGGTATTGTACCGGGTGGTGGTGTTGCCTACATTCGTGCTATTGCAGGTTTAGAAAAACTGAAAGGTGCTTTAAACGCTGACGAAGCAACTGGTATAGCCATTGTTAAACGTGCTATTGAAGAACCATTGCGCCAGATAGTTGCCAACTGTGGTATTGAAGGTTCAATTGTTGTACAAAATATTAAAGAGGGCGAAGGTGATTATGGATTTAATGCCCGTACTGAAGTATATGAAAATATGTTTAAGGCCGGTGTTATTGATCCTACAAAAGTTGCCCGTGTTGCATTAGAAAATGCAGCTTCTATTGCAGGTATGTTGTTAACAACAGAATGTGTAATAGCCGATAGACCTAAAGAAGAAGCTGCCCATAGCCATGGCGCTCCTGATATGGGTGGAATGGGAGGTTACTAACAACATCGCATTACAAAATAATAAAAGTCCCCTTCATTTTGGAGGGGATTTTTTTGTCCCGGCTAAAAAGCAATGTGGTATATCGTTGCATCGCCCTCGTGTACAAAATACCTATGAGGAACTTTTATCAATAAGATTTCGAAACTAAAATTTCTCTTACAAAATAATTGCCTGATTAAAATTTTTAAAGGTTTATGGCACAAATAGTATTTCATTTATGTGTGGTAATGCTAAATAAAAATAGCTGTAAATTTGAGCGGTCATTAAACTTTTTTTATGCAAGAGGTTACTTCAAAATACGATGTTATAAAATACAAAACGCCTGTTGGTAACACCTTAACCTGTAAAGGTTGGATTCAGGAAGCAGCTTTAAGAATGCTGTTGAACAACCTCGATCCTGAAGTGGCAGAACGACCAGAAGAATTGATTGTGTATGGCGGTCGCGGCAAAGCAGCAAGAAATTTTGAAAGCCTCGACCTTATTATAAAAGCGTTAAAAGATTTAAACAACGATGAAACCTTGCTGATACAAAGTGGCAAGCCTGTTGGCATCCTTAAAACACATACAGATGCCCCAAGGGTATTAATTTCCAATTCGCAATTGGTTCCTAAATGGGCTACCTGGGAACATTTTGATGAGCTGGAAAAAAAAGGGTTAATCATGTACGGGCAAATGACAGCAGGTTCCTGGATTTATATCGGCTCTCAGGGAATTGTACAAGGTACTTATGAAACCTATGCTGCTGCTGCCAATAAAGATTTTGGAGGTACACTAAAAGGTACACTTAATGTAACTGCTGGTCTTGGCGGAATGGGAGGCGCTCAACCGCTTGCCATCACAATGAACGAAGGTGTTGCGCTGATTGCTGAAGTAGAAGAATGGCGAATAGATAAACGCATTGAAACAAAATACCTGGATATAAAAATTACCGATATTGATGCGGCGATTGATACAGCACTTGATGCAAAGAAAAATGGACAGTCGCTATCAATTGGTGTATTGTGCAATGCGATAACTTTATTACAACGATTGGTTGAAAGAAATATTATTCCCGATACATTAACAGACCAAACATCGGCACACGATCCGTTAATTGGTTACATCCCACACAATCTTACCAATGAACAAGCCAATGTTTTAAGACAACAAAATCCTGCACAATATATTGACATGAGTTATGACAGTATGAAACTGCATGTGGAGTTAATGTTGCAATTACAAAAAATGGGGTCAATAACTTTTGATTATGGAAATAATTTAAGAGCAAGGGCACAAGAAAGAGGGTTGAAGAACGCCTTCGATTTTCCGGGATTTGTACCTGCCTATATCCGTCCGTTATTTTGCGAAGGTAAAGGCCCTTTTCGCTGGGTTGCCCTTAGTGGTGATCCGGAAGATATTCGGGTAACTGATAATTTAATGTTATATCTATTTCCCAAAAATGAAAGCATGCACCGTTGGATAAAAATGGCGCAGGAACGCATCGCCTTTCAAGGATTGCCTGCACGTATTTGCTGGATCGGGCAGGGTGACAGGGAAAAGGCCGGACTTGCTTTTAATGAATTGGTACGTACAGGAAAAGTAAAAGCCCCCATCGTAATTGGAAGAGATCATTTAGATACAGGATCGGTAGCAAGTCCGAACCGGGAAACTGAAGCCATGTTGGATGGCAGCGACGCCATTGCTGACTGGCCCATTTTAAATGCATTAGTGAACACTGCAGGCGGCGCAAGTTGGGTTAGCCTTCATCATGGAGGCGGTGTTGGAATGGGATACAGTATTCATGCAGGAATGGTGATAGTTGCAGATGGCACTCCCGAAGCTGCAGCAAGGCTAAGCCGTGTTTTACGGAATGATCCGGGCATTGGTATTATTCGACATGCGGATGCAGGCTATGATATTGCCAAAGATACCAGCCGTAAATTCGGTCTTGATATTACGGAAAGGTTGAAATAAGATTGTAGAAATATAATACAATGTAGTTTAGTTAAGCAACCCGAGTGGCGGGTGAAGCCTCTCCGCAATTGATAAATAGATAACATTTTGTTCGCTGTCTACCAATGTGTAGGCGGCTTTTTTAAACCAAAATTGTAATATATTTTCTGGTCGCCATTTCTTTCGAATAAATCAATAAGAATTTTTTTATTATAAATTCCCCTGTTTATTCGCATAAATAAAAAATAGTTTAAATAGTTATTAAATACTAAATTTTATTTATACTTTGTTGTCATTAAGTAATGTTATACTACCATTTTATTTCTAAGTTTGTCACCTGCCACATTTCACTATAAATCTTACCTCTCTATTAAATAAGGAATTAAATTATTCCTTGCTTGTTTATTAAGTGCTTTTTTGTTTAGTATTACTATGTAATTATTATTAATCATTTTTTATATGAAAATAAAATTTGTACAATATCTATCTTTATTATTAGTAAACCCGATGCTAAGTTTTGGGCAACTAAGTTTAAATACAGATCATTTTAAATCAGCGGCAACAGGAAACTGGACTTCTATTTCTACATGGCAATCTTCTCATGATAAGATTACCTATTTCTCCGCAACGCTAATACCATCCTCAGTATCAGCAAGCATTACTATCCAAAATTTACACACTGCTACTATCAATTCTTCTGGTGTATCCTTGATAAATACGACTATTCAAAGCGGCGGAACACTAGAATTAACATCAACAGCCTCTTATTCGATAGAGGGAACAGGTGATAATTTAATTGTAGAAAATGGAGGGATTTTATTATTAAATTTTAATACGTCCGCTACACCTGCAGCTCCCGCTGGAACAGGTTCTGCTTTAATTAAAACCAATGGAAAAGTAATTGCCAATACCGCAATTAATACATCAGGTATTAATTCTATTGCAGATAATTATGCAAATTCAACTTGCAAATTTGCTTACGCAGACAAGGCAATATTTGAATGGAAAATCGCCAATTTTATATTGCCAAGTACAGGTTCGGTTGGATATTTTAAAACTTTATTGAGCAGTGATGTACCCATTTTTAGAATTAGCATTTCTCCGGTTATTTCTTTTGGTTCTTCAACCGATAATATGCTTAATTGTATGCTGGAAGTAAATTCGCCTTTCAATATTGGAGGCAGTGGAACAAAAACTTTTCGGGGTGGATTAACGGGAACAAGTATTATAACGCATACAGCTGGGAAAATATCTTTACCCAACGCCAATTCAGTTATAGCTGGAAGTTTATTGATAAACACCATAACGAGCGGATTACAGTTGGTTAACGGGGCAATTGTGCCTGTAGGAGCGAATGTAAAAATTACTGTTCTTACAGAAAACCAATCAATCAGCAAACAAGGTGGCAACCTGCAGATAAATGGCACACTGGATATTACCCATTGCAGGATTGATAATAATGGCCCTGGTGCAAGTGTAACTATTGCAAATGGAGGGTTGCTTAAAACAAGCAATTCAGGTGGTTTTAGTGGTATCGGCGCTGCAATTGTTGCTGAACCTATTGTTCTTGAAACCAATAGCACCATTGAATTTAACCATTCAGGAAATCAGAATTTTAACACCCGCAATGATTTTAAAAATCTAATATTTTCTGGAAGTGGTATTAAAAAACCAGGTAGTGGTTTTGATCCTGTTGGAACTGTAAAAATTACTGGTAATGCAGTGTTTGACTGCACTGGTTATAATGTGGGAGATGGAAGTACCAACGCCAATTTAACAATGGATGGAGGAAGATTGATTGTTTCAACAGGAAGTACACAACCCAGAATGGGAGGAGTGTATAATGTAACAGGTGGTGTGGTTGAATTTGCTGGTTCTAGTGCAAAAACTATTAGATCAGAAACATATCAAAATATTGAAGTTACCGGTTCAAACGTATCAAATTCTTCTGGTAACATATTACTTAGAAACCTGGGTACATTTACGATTAAAAGTAGTGGTTTTTTTACAATAAATAATAATGGCATAACTGGACCGACAGGAACACAAAATATAACTGTTGAAAATGGAGCTACTTTTAATTGCGGTAACAATGAGGGTTTTCATGGATTTGCTGCTACATTCACAAATAATTCTGCTATTCATTCAAATATTGAAAACATCCATCTTAATTCAGGAAGTACAGTAATTTATATGCGAAACGGCGATCAGCCAATCACCAATGTCAATAGTTTAATTTATCAAAATCTTACTATTTCAGGAGCTTCTGGTTTTAAAACAGCTCCTTCAAGTATACTTACTATTAAAGGTAACTTTTCAAAAACAGGCACAAGTACTTTTTTACACAATAACGGAACAGTTGTTTTTAATAATACCATTACCGGACAGGATTTTAGTAATACCAGCAGCACCCCTATTAATTTTTATAACCTCATCAATAATAGTGTGGCAACAGGTTTAACTGTTTTAAATAACATGGCAGTAGTTAATACCCTTAGTTTAATGGATAATTGTAAATTAAATCTAACCAATGGAGATATAACATTGCTATCCACAGCAACCAATACGGCTCGGATTGCTGAAGTTCCGTCAACGGCGAATATCATTTACGGAGCAACTTCAGGAAGGTTTCTTGTTGAACGCTATTTTCCAAATAACAACCCTTTAACGCATAGAGCCTGGCGATTGGTTACCGCACCTTTAAATGAAACTGCCACAATTTTTGACACCTGGCAGTTAGCAGGTGCTGCTTACGCAGCAAGTAATTATCATACCGGAACTTTAATTACCGGACCTCAAATTATGGGCAATGGATTAGACTTTACACCTACAAATAATTACTCTTTAAAAAAATATGATGGGGTTAGTTTTATTTCCGTAAATAATACCAACGTACCCTTATCCCCATCAATCGGGACTAGCTATTTTTTATTTGTAAGAGGCGACCGCAATCCTATCTTAACCAATATTGCTAACAACGATTTTACAACTTTAAGCAGTAGGGGAAAGTTGCAAACTGGGCCGGTAACTATTGATGCGTCTAATAATTATGCTCTTATTGGTAATCCCTACGCTTCGCCAATTGATTTTAATGTAGTTGATAAATCGAATAATATTAATGTACACAGATTTTATGTGTATGATCCAAATATAAACCAGGTAGGCGCCTACATAACTATGGAGGATTATGCAACGCCAGGAACTTTCATTCCTACAGCACCTTATTCAGGCTCTACACAAAATAATTATATTCAAAGTAGTCAGGCATTTTTTGTTGTTAAAACCTTGCCAGGCATCGCTTCAATTACTTTTCAAGAAACCAATAAAGTTTCAAATTATAATTCGGGCATTTTTCGCCCACTTGCTGCTAACACAGAAAATAATGAATTTATTCGTTGCAATCTTTATCTTCCCAATGCCGATAGCTCCAAAACTATTGCAGATGGAAATATGGTAGAATTCGAAAATGCTTACAATAACAATGTAGATATTACTGATGCAATAAAATTTACCAATATAAATGAAACTTTTTCACTCATAAGAAACAATCAAAAATTAGCTGTTGAAAGACGTTCTGAAATATCAGAAAAGGATACACTTTTTTATTATTTAACACGCAGTAGTAAACGCAATTATCAATTTGAAATAGTTGCCAATATTAACGTTGGGGGATTGATTGCATATTTGGAAGATAGTTATACAAATAAATCAACCTTGATAAATTTGTTGGGTACCAACCTCATTAATTTTGAAATAAATACTGATTCTGCAAGTGCAGTAGCGAATAGATTTATGGTAACTTTTAAAAATATTCACGCCCCATTGGCACTTAATTTTATTGACATCAAGGTATCAAGTAAAAACAATGGTGTGATGTTGGAATGGTCTGTCGAAAATGAAACAAATATTCAACAGTATGAAATAGAAAAATCTGTTGACAATAACGATTTTACAAGAATAAGTAAAGTTAAACTAATTGGCAATATCGATAAAAATATTTACAAATGGTTGGATGTTAATGCAAAGCAGGGCGATAATTTTTACAAGATCAAAAGTGTTACAAATAACGGAGAGATTGTTTACAGCAAAGTTGTTTCAATTAAGTTGGCAAGAAATACTAACTGTATAGAAATTTCTCCAAATCCTGTTACAAATGGTTTAATTGGTTTGCGACTTATAAACCAGCCCAAAGGCATTTATCAAATTAGGCTAATCAATAAGTTGGGACAGATTATTCAAATAAAATCAATTAAAAGTGATGGTGAAAGTATTGTGATACCAGTTTTTAATCATCATGATAATATAGTGTCAGGGATTTATCAAGTTCAGGTAATTTCCCCTTTTAAATCTATTCAAAATTTTAAAGTATTGATAACTAAATAAGTGACTTCAACATTTCTTTACTTTTATCTTAAATGCAATTAAAACCAGAAAGTAGTGGTGCTTTGAATGAATAATGCATAATGCAACGTTTTTTTTTATTTCATTACCTCTTTTCGGGTCTATTTGAATTGAAAAAATTAAAATATCATTAATTACTGAAAAGAGAAATAATTGTATTCAAACAAACCCTATTTTTACAAATGGGTAATTTAAATTTTTATTGATGAGAAAATATAGCAATTGGATATTAATGTGTAGCGTACTATTTATTTCATTCATTGTTTTACCAAACATTTTAATGGCTACAGATCCAGGTGGAGGAGGTCTTGATGACCCAGATGCCCCAATTGATGGAGGTGTAAGTTTGTTAATTGCAGCAGGGGTAGGTTATGGCTATAAAAAGTATAAAGATAATAACAAGAAAAAGTCGATAATTTAAATAACAAAACGAAATAGTAAAAAAGGTGATAACTGTTATCACCTTTTTAATTAATATAAATTATTTTTACTAAATATTTTTAGCATCAAAATTATCATGCGGAAAATTTTAGAAAAGTTTTTAATTTAAGATTAAGGTGCTGCAGTTTTAAAGGAAAAGAAATAGTTTTTACTATTTTTATAAAGTAAATTCCTTTTATAAAGAAAATAATATGGGTGTAAAAATTTTTTGTCCGCCTTACAAGGTCTATTTCTCAAATTTTATTAAACTGGGTGTTTTATTATTTTTATTAATCTTGCTAATTGCTTCCTGCTCCATTTCAAAGCCAACTTATATATTTAAGGATATTGTAAAAGATACTGTAATTAAGGGTTTTACAGATATTGAGGTGGAATTAAAAATTCAAAAAAATGATTTGCTGAGCCTTGAAATTTCCAGTCTAAATTCAACAGAAGATGCACTTTTTAATTCGGCAATGGGAAGTAGTAAAGGAGATGGAGCTGCCTCCGGTTATTTGGTAAATTTAGACGGCAATATATATCTTCATAAGTTAGGAAGCATACTGGTAGCTGGTATGACCCGGAATGAACTTAAAATAAAATTGGAAAAGGATTTATTACCCTATTTAAAAGATCCGATTGTTACTGTAAGTTTTGCCAATCATTTTATTACTGTTATGGGAGAAGTGGGAGGATCGCAAATATTGAATATGCCGGCTGAAAAAATTTCACTGATAGATGCAATAGCAAAATCTGGTAAAGTAACCGAAAATGGTAGTTTAAAAAATGTGTTAGTCATCAGAGAAACACCTGCTGCCAAAGAATTTAAACACCTTAACCTTGAAAATACTTCCATTATTACGTCTCCCTGGTATTATTTACAGCCAAAAGATATTCTTGTGCTTAATCCGAATGAAGGGAAAATTTATAAGGATTTACGACGCACCAGGAACATGCAGTTATTTACCACTTTTGTTTCTGTATTATCTATTGTATTAATTATTTTTGATAGAATTATAAAGAAATAGCTGGCAGGTCCCTTAAAGTATGAATGAACAACAATTTTTTCAGGAAAAGCCCGAGACAAATATTTTTGTACAAATTTTACAAAAATACCTACCCTTTTGGCCTTTGTTTGCACTAACTATTCCTATTGCAATGGGAGTATCATTTGTCTATCTCAGAGCACAGATACCCGTATATGTGGCTAACGCCAAAGTATTATTAAAAGATCCTAACAAAGGTTCTGGTGACAGCAAAGTATTAGATGCACTTAATATTTTTAGTGAAAAAAAAATTGTAGACAATGAAATACTGGTACTTAAATCATCCAGTATTGTACAGCAGGTAGTAAAAGAACTTGATTTGTATGCCAGTGTATTTAACCAGGGAAAAGTAAGACTGGAAGAATTGTATGGACAAAACTCACCCCTACGTTTTGTTACACAGGAAGAAGACAGCATACAAGCGTATTCCAAATATTTTTTTACAATGGACTGGAAAAACAGAAGGATTGGCATCAATAGCCAATCAATTCCTTTTGATTCTATTATAGTCCTGGATAATATACCCTATCGTTTAATTGTTAACAATACTTACAATCAAGGGGCAATAGGAAAAAATTATTTTGTACTTCTAAACCCTGTAGCTGGCGTAGCAGGGGGTATTTCAGGGAGCATCAGGGCCAATCCCTTATCAAATGTTTCCACTGTATTGGATGTAAGTGTAGAAACCCCTGTACCATTAAAGGGCCAGGCAATTTTAAATAAATTATTTGAGGTTTACAATGCAGAAGGTATCGAAGATAAAAACCTTATTGCTTCCAAAACACTCAATTTTATAGAAGATCGGTTGCGTTTAGTGATTAACCAATTAGATAGTGTTGAGAGAAATATTGAAAGGTATAAATCAAAAGAAGCATTGTATACTGTAGGCTCAGAAGCAACACTTTTTTTAAATAAGGTAAATGAGCTGGATCAAAAAAAGGGAGAAATAGAGCTGCAATTAGAAATACTAAATGACGTTAAAAATTATATTCAACATAAGGGTAAAAAAACGGGTACTGTTCCATCTTTAAGCCTCGTAACTGATCCTACCCTGAGCGGTTTGCTAAGTCAGTTATATTCTGCGGAGTTTGACAGAGATAAAGCAATTAGCAGTGCAGGAACGCAAAGTGAAATAGTATTACTTGCCATTGAAAAAGTTAATCGGTTAAAGGCTGATATCACAGAGAATATGGATAATATCAAGGCCAACCTACTGACAATTAAAAGTGATATAGTTACCAAAACAAATTTAAATAATAACCTGCTTAGCCAGGTTCCTCAAAAAGAAAGGGGATTGCTCGAGATTAGCCGTCAGCAAGCTGTTAGAAATACTATTTACTCTTATTTATTACAAAAAAGAGAAGAAACAGCGCTATCCTCCGCATCTACTTCGTCTGATTTAAGGGTAATTGAAAAAGCCAACTATTATGGTCCTGTTAGTCCTATATCTAAAAATTATTACTTAACTGGTTTAATGATAGGTGTATTGACGGCCGTATTTTTAGTTTTGATGAAAGAACAGTTTAAAAGCAGGATATTATTTAGGGATGAAATTGAAGGTAAAGTGGCGGTTCCTTTTGTTGGAGAAATTGTACAAGCCACTACTAAATCACCCATTGTAATTTTAGAAGGTAAAAGAACTGTTATTGCAGAACAATTCAGAGCGTTAAGAACCAACCTTAATTATATAGGTTTAAATGAAGAAAATAAAACCCTGTTGGTAACTTCAAGCATATCCAGAGAAGGTAAAAGTTTTATTGCTATCAACCTTGCCATCAGTCTTACTTTAACTGGTAAAAGAGTGGCGCTGATGGAAATGGATCTTAGAAAACCAAAGCTTAGTAAATTGATGGAAGTTCCAAGAGATCCGGGTATTTCTAATTTTATTGTGGGTAAAGCCACTTATGAAGAGGTTGTTAAAGAAACGTTTATTCCAAATTTATTTATTGTTCCGGCGGGTGTAATTCCTCCTAATCCTACAGAGCTTATTGGTAAGCCGGGTTTTACAGATCTGATGACACGGTTAAAAAGAGATTTCGACTACGTGATAATTGATACCGCACCTATTGGCCCTGTTACAGATGCCTTGTTAATAAATGAATTTAGTGATGTAACACTTTATGTGTTAAGGCACGACCGTACGCCAAAAATATTTTTGAGGATGATCAATGAGCTTAATGAAACTAAAAAATTCAAAAATATGTGCCTCGTTTTTAATGGACTAAAAAAACGCGGTATTTCGATAGGTAACTTTAATAATAGTTACGGTTATGGATACGGTTATGGATACGGTTATGGATATGGATATGGGTATGGATACGCAATTGATGATAATAAAAAAGATATTTTAGGTCTTAAAAAATTGTGGCGGATGATAAGGAGAACTATTAAAGGTAAATAGAAAATGAAAGGTTACAAATGGTATAATCCTACAAATTTGTAAAGTTTTTAATATAAAAGGAACCAAGCTTCTGAACTTATATAGTTTTACTTTTTCTATTTGCCTGCAATTAATGTATAATTCTTTTTAATTATCAGAAATAATTTTTCAATAAATTTAGTATAGATCTAACATGATTTGGAGATAGTTTGTTGATAATAGTTAGTAGTGAAAATTATATTTAGATAAACCTTAGTAAAATAGTGTAACTGAGGACAAGCGAAGCTATGCCATGATGCAAAAAAATGAACAATGGTATGCCTTATATACCAAGCCAAGATGGGAGAAAAAAGTAGCTAAATTATTAGAGGAAGAAGGTTTTGAAAATTACTGTCCAATTAATAAAGTTACAAAGCAATGGAGCGACCGTAAAAAAGTAGTATTGGAGCCTGTTTTTAAGGGATATGTTTTTGTAAAAGTTAGCCATGAAAAAAAGTGGGATGTTCGAAAAATTAATGGCATTTTAAATTATGTGCATTGGCTCGGCAAACCTGCACCCATCCGCGAAGAAGAAATAATGACCATACGTAAATTTTTGAATGAGTTTAGCGATGTGGAAGTAACTGATTTGTCTTTAAAAATAAATAGTACGGTAAGAATAAAAACGGGCTTATTGATGAATTATCATGGGATATTAATTGAATTAATTGGCAATAAGGCAAAAGTAAAAATAGAAAGTATGGGCATACAATTAAGTGCCCAGTTTGATAAAAAAAATTTGGAGCATTTAGGAGAAGGATAGTCCGAGGTTCGAGGTTTAAAGTTCATGGTTGATGGTTGTGGGACTTCAATTATTTTGCAAGGTTTTATATCATTCAATCTTTAAACTTTGTAATAGTTTTGGATTATTTTTTTCGGAAGAAATTATAATAAGAAACAAAATCACGAATCACCAACCATCAACCACCACCACCTTTTAATAAAAAAGTTCTCTAAACATGTGTAGAATAGCCGGAATAATCAATCGTTCAATGCCTGTTGAAGCAATGAAGGTTGTGGTTAAGGAGATGTGCCAAATATTAAAACATGGTGGCCCTGATGATGAAGGAATTTATACCAATGAAATTAATCACCTTGTTTTAGGCCACAGACGACTTTCTTTAATTGATCTTTCAGCTGCTGGTCACCAGCCAATGACTTATAGAAATGAGCGTTTTGTTATAAGTTACAATGGTGAATTGTACAATTATCCTGAGTTAAAAATAATACTGCAAAAGGCTGGTTGCTTATTTACAACAGCGAGTGATACAGAAGTTATACTTGCAGCTTTTGCTACCTGGGGTGCTGACGCATTTGCAAAGTTTAATGGTATGTTTGCTTTTGCTTTATGGGATAATGCCACCGGTGATATTTATCTTGTTAGAGATGCAGCAGGCATTAAACCACTCTATTTTGCACATACAAAAGAAGGTTTAGCTTTTGCATCTGAAGTAAGGGCATTTAAACCAATTGCTTACCTTCAAACGCCACATCCACACTGGCAGGTTTTTCTGATGGCTTATGGTCACCTTCCAGAACCGGTTACTACTTTAAAAAACGTTCATCCATTAAAAAAAGGTTGCTATCTGCAATATAATACTGCAACCAATCTAATAAAGCAGGAAGCGTTTATCCGTTATAATTACATTGAACAAATAAATAATAGGAAAGAAGCTATTGAATTGTTGCAACAAACCCTTAAAAAAGCTGTAAAAAGTCACCTGATAGCTGATGCGCCAATTGGTGTATTTTTAAGTGGTGGTTTAGATTCTAGCATCATTGCACGCCTTGCCAACGAACAACACTTCGATATCAATACCATTTCACTTTTTTTTGAAGATAATAAATTTTCTGAAAAAAAATACCAGGACCTTTTACAAGAAAAAATGTCAGGAAGTCATTACCAGCAATTACTGGAGGAAGGTAGTTTTCATGCAGATTTACCATCCATAATTGGTGCTATGGATTTGCCTAGTTGCGATGGAATAAATACCTGGTACATAAGTAAGTTCGCTAAACAACAAGGATTAAAAGCAGTTTTATCTGGTATCGGTGGCGACGAATTATTTGGTGGCTATCCTTCCTTTAAAAGAATAACCGCCGCATTAATGGCACAACAAATACCTGATGCTCTTTTAAGATCAGGAAGATTTAGTGGAGCAAAAAAAATACGCAGACTCGGTTATCTCAGCATACCAGGTGCCGTAGGAATGTATCTGTTTTTACGTGGTCAGTTCATACCGTCGGAAGTAGCGGACTATTTAAATGCCAGCGAAGAAGAAGTGTGGAGCATTTTGGGTGATGAGCCTCAAATACCCTACATTGGTAACCTTACCCCAAAAAATCAGGCTAGTTGGGTGGAGATGAATTTATTTATGCAAAATCAGTTATTAAGAGATGCGGATGTAATGAGTATGGCACATGGTGTTGAAATTAGAATTCCGTTTTTAGATGCCGATTTTTTGCGGCTTTCACTTAAAATATGCACTAATATTAAGTATTCCGGCAAAAATAATAAACAATTACTGATAGATAGTTTTAAAAATATTTTACCAATGCAGGTTTGGAACAGACCTAAAATGGGGTTTACATTTCCTTTTAAAGACTGGCTTTTAAATGATAAATATGCAGAAAGTAAAACCGGAACAAAAACAGCAATCTATCATAAAAAATTTACAAATGGGATGTTGCATTGGTCGCAATTTTTAACTGTTTTTTTAATTGAAAATAATACAGGTGCATAATTTAAATACTATATTTTTAACACTCAGGGTATTTTCTGCAACAGGTGGTATTGAAAAAGTTTGCAGTTTAGCCGGTAAGGCGTTGCACGAATTTTCTACAACATCAACTAACCAAAATGTAAAGATTCTTTCACTGTATGATGAACCTGGTGATATCAATGAATTGTATTTTCCTGCAACTATTTTTGCTGGTTTTGGAAAACATAGATTTAAATTTTTATTGGCAGCATTAAAAGAAGGTAGAAAAAGCCAGACAGTTATTTTAAGCCATGTCAATTTATTATTAGTAGGCTTTATGATCAGGTTAATTTCTCCAAAAACAAAATTGGTTTTAATTGCACATGGTATTGAGGTTTGGAACAAGCTTCCCCGTTGGAAAAAAATGATGCTGAATCAATTTGATAAGATATTGCCGGTGAGTGAATTTACAAAAAATAAGATGATTGATTTGTACCACTTTCCAGAAGTGAAATTCGCCGTTATTAATAATTGTATCGATCCGTTTTTACCATTACCATTGTCAGCACAAAAACCAGTGCACCTGCTTAAACGGTACAATTTCGATTTCAATGATATCATTTTATTAACGCTAACCCGGATTGCTTCAAAAGAACGGTATAAAGGGTACGATCAGGTAATGAAGGCTGTGCATGATTTAAAAGCACAATACCCCACAATTAAATACCTGATGGTGGGTAAGTATGACAGGCAGGAAAAAAATAGAATTGACGCAATCATTGATCGATTAAATTTAAAGAACCATATTGTTTTGGCGGGCTTTATTCCTGACGAAGAGTTGGCAGCGCATTTTTCTCTAGCTAACTTATACATTATGCCCAGTAGAAAAGAAGGCTTTGGCATTGTGTTTATTGAAGCCATGTTTTATGGCAAACCTGTTATAGCCGGTAATATGGATGGATCTGTAGATGCACTAAAAAATGGTGCTTTTGGGTTGCTTGTAAACCCTACAGATCAACAACAAATTACCGATGGCATCAGGGAGGTGATTTTAAATAAAGAAAAATATATTCCCAAACACGAAGAAGTTATGGCACATTTTAGTTACGATGTATATAAAGAAAAGCTGTGGAAAATTATGGAACAAATTGCATAATGCAGGAACAGCTTTTATCTAACATCCCGTCTTATTTTAACATCAGCATCAACCTGTAACTCATAATTTAATGTTGTTTAGGTAAGTCCTTCCCACTGTTTTGAAAAAGATAAAAGTGAATAATGAAAATAAAAAATTGTCTTACTAAATAGCATTAACGCATAAGTGCATCCAGTTAACTTTCTAAAACACGATACTGCTGTAATTGATGCTGGTTGCATCATTGGTGCAGGTACCCAGGTATGGCATTTTAGTCACCTTATGAAAGGATGTATTGTAGGCAGCAAATGTAACATCGGACAAAATGTTTTTATTGGAAAAGACGTTGTGCTGGGCAACAATGTAAAAGTGCAAAACAATGTATCCATTTATACAGGTGTAACCTGTGGTGATGATGTATTTCTTGGCCCGTCGATGGTATTTACAAATGTTATAAATCCTCGCAGTGCTATTGACCGAAAAAATCAGTTAAAAAAGACCGTTGTAAAAAGGGGTGCTAGCATTGGTGCAAATGCTACCATTGTATGCGGTAATACTCTCGGTGAATATTGCATGGTGGGGGCAGGTAGTGTAATAACCAAACCTGTAAAACCTTATGCTTTAATGATTGGTAATCCTGCCCTTCAAAAAGGCTGGGTGAGTGAATATGGACATACACTTTCGTTTTCAACAGCGGGCATAGCAGTTTGTCCGGAAAGTGGCGAAGCATATAGGTTAGAAAATGAAACTGTCACAAAAATAACTGGTAGCATAAAAGCTATTTAACTGCTGTAACAAAAAATAGTTCTGGCTGCTCAAACATAAAAATCTCAATCATTGTAATATCAATATGCTGAGTTTTTCTTTTCACTTTTAGTTTTACATTTGTAATGCAAACGCACGCCGAATACAAATCCGATAACGATTACTGGGATCTAATACTGGAACCCAAAGCAGCTTTTTTTGATCTGCAATTAAAAGAGGTTTGGAAATACAAAGACCTGTTATGGTTATTTGTAAAGAGAGATTTTGCAGCGCAATACAAGCAAACTATTCTTGGTCCGTTATGGCATTTTATACAACCTGTTTTTACTACGATCGTTTTTTTATTGGTGTTCGGAAAAATAGCCAATATTTCTACCGATGGACTTGAGCCTGCATTATTTTACATGAGTGGTATCACCATCTGGAATTATTTTAGCGCCTGTTTAACCGCCACCTCTAACACCTTTGTGGCCAATGCAGGCATTTTTGGTAAAGTATATTTTCCCCGGCTTGTTATACCGCTTAGCACAGTGTTAAGCAACATGGTAAAATTCGGCATACAATTTTTACTGCTGCTGGGTGTAATGGTTT
The DNA here is from genome assembly GCA_025352695.1 of Ferruginibacter sp. GTDB lineage: Bacteria > Bacteroidota > Bacteroidia > Chitinophagales > Chitinophagaceae > Ferruginibacter. Next base: position 33,100 of record JANXSK010000065.1, read on the forward strand.
GGTATGGTGTAAAAAGTCATCATTTTTATTTTGGTATTAGTTGGTTATTAATTCCCTTATTGGTGTTGATGATGGCAGGGCTAGGTTTAGGGCTTGGCATTATCATTTCATCGCTTACCACCAAGTACCGCGATTTTACCGTACTGATTGGTTTTGCGGTACAACTGCTCATGTACGCAACACCCATCGCATATCCCTTATCTTTTTTAAAAGGTAAAAGTTTTGCCGCATGGATTGCTTGGAATCCTTTAACACCCATCGTTGAAGCATTTCGCTTTGCGTTGTTTGGATCCGGTACAGTACATGTTGGGGGGCTTCTTTTCAGCGGTGGTATTATTGCACTATTTCTATTGGTGGGTATGCTGGTGTTTAGTAAAGTGGAACGTACTTTTATGGATACTGTTTAATGCTGGCTGAAGATTGAAAGTTAAAGGTTGAAGGTTCGTGGTTGATTATTCATGGTTTTAAATTGGTTAAAAATAATGGCAACGGTATCAAACTTGGAAGATCTTGGAATATGACAAATGGCCAGGCCTACAGGCAATAGATATTTACCAACTATGTATTACAAAACTATTTTCAAAAGACTGGGAATTAAAAAATAAAATTAATGGAGTTTCTGGCTCGGTGATGGATAATATTGCAGAAGGTTTTGAACGCTCCGGCAATAAAGAGTTTATCAATTTTATTGATTGCAAAAGGTTCAAATGGCGAAGTGCGTTCTCAACTATGCAGGGGTAAAAAAAGAATTATGTATTACCAGAAAAATTTGATTTTCTAAAAATAAATTGTATAACACTTAGCAAAAAAAAAATTCATTTATAAAATATTTAATAGAATCCAATCAAAAGAAATTTAGATATGTTGAAGTTCGTTGGTTGGAAGTTGAAAGTGGAAGGTTGAAGGTTAAAGAAAGTTGATGGTTGATGGTTATAGATTTCGTTTTTTAATATAATTTCTTCCAAAATATATAATTTTAAATTATTAAAAGGTTAAAGGGTTCCATGTTTCAAAAGCTTGCAAAATAATTGACGTCCTCAACTATGAACCATCAACCATCATCCTTAAACAATGAACCTTTAACTAAGTATTACCCCGCCATTGATGGCTTGCGCTGCATGGCTGTTTTTTTAGTTTTACTGCACCACTCGGCAAAATATTTGGCTAACTATATTTATGCGGGGTTTTATGGCGTTGATTTATTTTTTGTAATAAGTGGTTTTTTAGTAACTACTCTTTTATTAAAACCAACTACTAATTCGTTTAAACAAAATTATTTTCGCTTTATCGGCCGCCGAACGTTAAGGATATTTCCCATTTATTATTTAACAATTTTAATACTTTGGTTATTTGCACAACCCATCGTCAGAGAAAACTTATTTTACCTGTTGACCTATACTTTTAATTATGCATTGGTTTTGAAACAGCTCCCTAAATCACCTGTAAATCATCTATGGTCTTTATCTGTAGAAGAGCAGTTTTATTTATGTTGGCCTTTTGTGATGCTGTTATTAAAAAATAAAATAAAATGGCTTGTTATTGTAACCATGATGGTGGTAGTAGTTGGTTATGCGCAAGTAGTATTGTTGGTCTTTCCGTCAATAGAGCGGTATAATTATATTTCTTTACTTACCAGGATGGCACCATTGGGGTTGGGTGCATTAGGTGCCATTGCAGCTTATAAAAACTGGTTACCGGATAATATATTTACTAATAAAATAGTCGAATATTGTATGCTGTTGCTATTGGTAACAACGTTGGTTGCTGACTATAAATTTAAATTACCTGTGTTGGGATTGTGTTCGCTTTACCTCGTGCTAAAAGCTGCTTTTTATAAATTTTCACTTACATTTTTTAACCAATTTTTAAGCAACAAAAGTGTAAGGTTTCTTGGCTCTATTTCTTACGGCATTTACATATTTCACTACCCGATATTATTTTATGGTAACTATTATTTACTAGAGCCTTTTTTTAGAAATATAGATGTTAGTCTTTTAGGTAAGTTTCAAAAATATACCTGGCATACCTGGATAATAAAATTCCCTCTTTATTCAATCTTAAGCATTGGCCTTGCAGCCTTTTCATTTAAATATATCGAAACACCCATACTAAAATTAAAAGACAGGTTCTTTAAATATGAAGAAAATAAAACGCAGGCATTTGTAAACCAATAGCGTAAGCAGCTAACAAAAATATCCTCCAACAAAAAACAAATAAACTTACTTGAGTACCGTAATAAAAGTAGAAAATCTTTCCAAACAATACCGCCTTGGTTCAGTAGGTACGGGATCTTTTGCG
>JANXSK010000120.1 GCA_025352695.1 Ferruginibacter sp.
TTAAAACCTTTTTGGAAGAATTGGTGTTTAGTAATTTGATGTGAGTGGCACCTAATATCAGTTGAGAATTACATTTTTCAACTATTCTTTTGATATACACTGTTGCTCATATTTACCTCCCCACATTTTTAACCAGTATTGTTAAGGAAAATAACTGCAAAAATTTATCCAATGGCTGATATTGGTGGGGTAAACGGGGTAGGACAACCCTGGCAAATGAGTTGAATATCAAAAGAATAGTTGAAAAATGTAATTCTCAACTGATATTAGGTGCCACTCACATCAAATTACTAAACACCAATTCTTCCAAAAAGGTTTTAATATCTTTTGGTCTTTTACGTTTTTCAAAATCACATAATTGAGGTAAATGGTGCATGAAAAAGTATTGCAAATGCGAAAGGTTAATTATAGAATTTGCCAAGGTATTGGGATACTTGTATGTGGGGTCATACTCCGAAAATATCCCTGCTATTCTGCCAGATAAATCTTTGAGTGGTTTATAAAGCATATCCTTATTATTCTCATCACCATCTTTAGAAAAATAACTCTTATTCCCTTCTGCAATCGCAATTATGTGAAGAGACTGATGATCAAACGCACCAAAGTTTATTTCCAGATTATCTTCCCATACCAGAATATTAATTATTTTTTTTATTTTATTAGCTGGATTTGTAACGTTATTGAGTTGAATGATGATCCGAAATTCCAAATATGACCAATACCAGCTCAATAAGTAGATCAACAGTTTGTGCTTATTTACAAAATATCTGTAAATAGTTGCCTCTGTAGTTTCAATTTTTGTAGCCAGTTTATCAAAAGTAAATTGGTCATATCCAATTTTTGATATCAGGTTGATGCTTTCCTTGATTATTTTTCTTCTTAAATCAGAACTTTGTGGATTTTTTTTTAAAAGTTTTTCGTTAAGCGTTGGATTAAACTCAATTTTCATAAAAAAGCTTTAAATAGATTTAAGATGTTTTAAACGAACCTGCTCAAAGCAATAGTCTTGATTTGTTTTTGGGCTTACTCAATATAGAAGACATTAGCATCATTTCAGAAATATCAATTTTTAACAACCATATTAACGATACAGTTCAGCAGTTTACCAGGACAATCAGTTTAAATTAGGAACCCGGTATTTCTAATGTTGTTAGACCAGCATGTACAGACAATAACCAGACAATCCCAATTATCAGCATCGGCATTCCCTCACAACTTGCTCATCAATCGTCAAAACCAGCCCCGTTATGCGGACGTTCTGTTGAATTATCCGTTGTAGAAATAGTTCATTCATCTTAATCTCTTTGATCTGCTGGTTAACATTAAGTTCTGCCAGATGTTTCTTTTTTTCAATTAAGGATTTGCCATGCATTATAGCAGAATAATTATCAATCAAAATATCTCGGATTATATTTTCACAAGAAGTCTCAAATCCATCTTCCCTTTCTACAATGCTTTTAATGAATCGGCATGATATATCATTTGCTACATAAATATCGGTAATGGACTCCCTAGTTATAAAATCCATTATAGACTCAATGTACTTTACTTCAGAAAAATTGAAAACAGCGCCAAGTGCGGTTAGAAAATACACATCATCTCCATATTTTTTTCTTATAAAATACTCTACATTGCATTCCGGGCATACTAAAAAAAGTTTTTTATTCATATTTATCTATTTTTTTCAAACTTTAATCTTTTGCCTTTTATACCTTTTACAATGCTTCCATTTGCAAACACCAAATTTCCATTAACAAATGTGTGTGTCACTCTGCTCCTGAAAACCTGCCCTAAGAATGGCGACCAGTTACATTTATACAAAAGGTTTTGTGGGGTTACTTCCCACTCATTATTAATATCGAGTAAAACTAAATCCGCATAATATCCTTCCCGGATGTAGCCTCTTTCCTTGATCCTGTATATTTCAGTTACATTATGACTCATTTTTTCTACTATCTTATCTAAACTTATTTTTCCCTGGTGATAATGTTCAAGCATTGCCGGTAAAGCATGTTGCACTAAAGGCCCTCCGGAACATACTTGAAAATAATTGCCATTTTTTTCTTCTATTGTATGAGGAGCATGATCGGTAGCAATAATGTCTAACTTGTTATCTAATAAAGATTGCAGCAGTCCGTTTCTGTCAGCTTCTGTTTTAATTGACGGATTCCATTTTATTTTAGCTCCTAA
>JANXSK010000132.1 GCA_025352695.1 Ferruginibacter sp.
TCACAAAGCAAAATCTTTAAATATCCCGGATAATATTGGCTTAATATTTTTACCACCCTACAGCCCTGAATTAAACCCGGCAGAAAACATTTGGGCCATCCTCAAAAGAAAATTTACCAATAAGCTCTATAAAACGCTCGATGAGGTAAGTGAATTTATAACCGAAGCAATAAAGTCATTAAATGCAGACAAGATAAAAACTACTTGTGGATTTCCATATATCTTCTCAGGAATAAATTGGACTAAGTAATATTTATATTTAGTATTACAGCCTTCTTCACCAGGTAAATTTATACCCATTACCCCTCAATTGCAAACTGCACCGGTAAGTATACTTTTTACCAGTGGCACCCGCATTTGCTTTGAAAATATGCCACCCGTTGATTATGTAAAAAATTTAGTGAACTAAATGCTGCACCTCAATAGCCATGAGCGGTATTATTTTTATAATGAGGTTGTAGACATGCGCAAGGGCTGCTATGGCTTGTGCGGCATTGTGCAAAACGAACTGAAGAAAAATATTTTACTGGGTGATGTATTTGTGTTCATCAACAAACGGCACAACCAGATAAAATTATTGCAGTGGGACACCGATGGCTTTGCACTGTATGAAAAGCGGCTGGAGAAAGGCAATTTTGAAAGGCCTGGCAAAGCGCAGGGCAGCACCGATGTTTTACTTACCAATGTACAGTTGCAACACATCCTGCAGGGCATCGTATTAAAATCGGTACAACACAAAAAAAGATATACCCCCGCTGTGTAAAAATACTGCTTATAATCAGTGGCAGCAGGTATTTAAAGCCAGTGCGATTGATTACTTTTGTGCCATCAGCAACACTGCAAAACATATCGATTTTAAAAGCCTGTATGAGCAATCATCAGCAGTGGTAGATGGCCAGAAAATACTCCTTGCCAACAACCAAATCATTGTAGCTAGGCATGAGGAAACAAACGGCCTTCAATCTCAAAAAATAAATTTATTACAGCTACAGGTACTCGAACTGCAAAAATTTATTTTTAGCGGCAAACAAGAAAAGTTTAAGCTTACCTTTTATTTAAGTGCAACAGGGAGAATTTTTTAAAAATTCAAAAAGGATGCTCTGCAGCATAAGAAAAAAATAAAACTGCCACGCACATTGTTAAGCTACCGTTCACTTCACAATGCGCTTACCTAAATAACATAATATAGAAATCAAAAAAAAGCCCGCTTTTCTGTAGTGATATTTTTACAAAAAAGTGCAGGCATGCTTGATATTTTAATAATATTATTTTTTATTCCTTCGTAGCAAAATAAGTTAGCTTCTATTAGTATTAGTAGCTTTTTATTTTATGGATTACCTTTAAATTTGTAATTTAAAGGTTAAAATATTATGTCTTGATAAAATCAGTAAGAATTCTTATATCCAAAATATTCATAATTGTTATTCAAGCTACATTTTGGGTTATAAGAATTATCTGGTCGCTTAATCCATTTAAGCGTAAGTAAATTCATGGAGCTTTCCAACAAAAAAATCCACCTCAAATTGATGAAGTGGATTTTACATTAAAATTTTAGTATTCAGTATAAATAACTATCTAACAGTCGGTTCTGTTGGTTCTTCTTTTATTTCATCCGCTGAATCTGAAATAGGAATTACATCTGCTGAAATATTTTCAATCACATTTTCTGCTATTTCTACTTCCTCTTCTTTTTCATCCAGTTTAGTAATTGCGGCAATTTCGTCGCCTTCATCTACACGAATCAATTTTACACCCTGGGTTGCTCTTCCTTGCTCGCTAACACTTGCTACACTCATCCTGATTGTAACACCGCTTACACAAGTTATCATCAAGTCTTCCTTTTCGGTAACATCAAGCAAACCTACAAGCGATCCGGTTTTTTCAGTAACATTAATTGTTTTAACGCCTTTACCTCCACGATTGGTAATCCTGTAATTGGCTTCGCCAGTTTCGGGATCATCAAGAAATGTACGCTTACCAAATCCCTTTTCACTAACAACAAGAATTGTTCTGCTTTTATCTTCTCTGTTTACACAAACCATACCCACAACAGCATCGGTTTCATCTGCAACCTCAATACCGTAAACTCCTATTCCACCCCGGCCAGTTGAACGCACTTTTTCTTCAGGAAAACGAATGGCTCTTCCGCTTTTAACAGCCATCATAATTTCACAATTACCATCTGTTAGTTTAGCCTCCAGCAATTGATCTCCTTCCAAAATATTAATGGCATTGATCCCGTTTTGACGGGGACGACTAAAATCTTCCAGATCAGTTTTTTTAATGATCCCTTTTTTAGTACACAACACTATATAATGACTATTAACATAATCTTTATCATCAAAATTCTTTACATCAATAATTGCTCTTACTGTATCATCAGGGGGAATCTGAATCATATTTTGTAATGCCCTGCCTTTACTGGTTTTATCCCCTTCAGGAATTTTATACACCGGTAACCAAAAACATCTTCCTTTTTCTGTAAAAAATAATAACGTATGGTGCGTAGATGCAACAAAAAGATGAACAATATAATCTTCAAGCCTTGTGCTGCTGCCTTTTGCTCCACGCCCACCCCTGCGTTGAGAACGATATTCATCTGAGGACGTTCTTTTAATATAACCTAAATGCGATATGGTAACCACCACATCTTCATCTTCAATAAGATCCAACATACCAATCTCATCATCAGCATAAGTAATTTCTGATTTGCGGGCATCACCAAATTTTGCTTTTATTTCTGCAAGTTCATCTTTAATAATTTGGTAACGCATTCCTTCATTAGCCAATATCTCTTCAAGGCGACCAATTAATTTCATTATTTCTGCATGCTCTTCTCTTATTTTATCAATTTCCATTCCTGTTAAGCGCTGCAAACGTAGTTCCAATACGGCTTTGGACTGTATTTCACTCATTTCGAAACTGGAGATTAATCCTTCTTGAGCAATATTTGGTGTAGCTGATTCTCTGATAAGTTTAATGACTGCATCAAGGTTGTCTAATGCAATAATATATCCTTCAAGTATATGCGCCCTTTCTCTTGCTTTACGTAATTCATATTGCGTTCTGCGAACTACTACTTCATGACGAAACTCAATAAATTCTACAATGAGGTCTTTTAAATTTAAAATTCTTGGTCTGCCTTTTACCAAAGCGACATTATTTATACCATAAGAAGTTTGTAGCTCCGTTAATTTAAATAACTGGTTAATAATTACCTGCGCAACCACATCCTTTTTTAGCTCCACTACAATACGAGTACCCTCTTTATTGTTACTTTCATTGTTAACATCCGACACACCTTCAATGGCTTTATCATTGATAAGATCACCAATTTTTTGCGTTAACATATCCCTGTTAACCTGGTAAGGCACTTGTGTAATAATGATTTTTTCTCTACCCTTATTGTCAACTTCGATATTTGTTTTACCACGCAAAACTACCCTGCCACGGCCGGTATGCAATGCTTGTTTTACGCCTTCAAAACCATAAATAATTCCGCCAGTAGGAAAATCCGGACCTTTTACAAAATGAATCAGTTCGTCAATTGTAATATCCCTGTTATCAATATAAGCAACACATCCATCGATAACTTCACTTAAGTTATGCGGCATCATATTGGTAGCCATTCCCACTGCAATACCACTGGCGCCATTCACTAATAAATGTGGAATACGGGTAGGTAATACAGTTGGTTCTTTTAAAGAATCATCAAAGTTTAATTGATAATCAACCGTTTCTTTTTCAATATCTTCAAGCATTGCTTCTGCAAACTTTTCAAAACGTACCTCAGTATAACGCATTGCTGCCGGAGGATCTCCATCCTGACTACCAAAGTTTCCCTGTCCATCAATCAGTGTATAACGCAAACTCCAATCCTGAGCCATACGTACCATAGTATCATAAATTGATGCATCACCATGTGGGTGAAATTTACCCATTACTTCACCTACAATACGGGCACTTTTTTTATATGGTTTGTTGCTGGTATTACCCAACTCACTCATGCCAAACAAAACACGGCGATGAACTGGTTTTAAACCATCCCTTACATCTGGCAATGCACGGCCAACAATCACACTCATAGAGTAATCTATGTAGTTGGTTTTCATCTGCTCTTCAATATTCACCGGTATAATTCTACCCCTGTTGCTGGCTGCACCACCACCATTTGGCGGCAGATTATCTATACCTAAATTGTCGTTATTTTCCATAATTTTTAATAGTGTGCAAATGTATCGATTTTAAGGCATTTTTCTTCATCAAATCCACCGCTTTTTATCATTTCTTTTACACATTTATTTTAGCTGTGTGGACAACATTTTACAGCCAAATTGCATGAATTTATTTGTTATTGATCTACAAATAAAAATGTTGTTTATTTCAATCAGATGCAAGATGGTTTATTGAAGTATTTAAACTTTTTTTGTACCATATTATATCTACAATATGCATTCATTTAATTGCCGATTGCGCTTACCTCAAATCAATTAACTTGCAAAAAAATATTTGTTTTGAAAACAATACTTCTACTTGGCGCAGGAAAATCTGCTACCGTTTTAATTGATTATTTACTTAAGGAATCAGAGGCCAATAAATGGAAATTTATTATAGCAGATGCCAATAAAGAACAGATTCTTTTAAAAATTAAAAACTCCCGACATGCGGAGGCTGTACAAATTGATATTACCAACGATAAGCAGCGTGAAAAAATTATTCAAAGGGCACATGTTGTAATTTCTATGATGCCCCCTGCCCTGCATTTTTCAGTTGCTAAAGATTGTGTGGAATATAGAAAACATTTACTTACCGCCTCTTACCTTGATAATAATATTAAAAGTCTTCAGGATGAAATTGCCCAAAGAAAATTATTATTTATTTGCGAAATAGGACTCGACCCTGGAATTGATCACATGAGTGCCATGAAGATTGTTAATAAAATAAAAACCAATGGAGGATCCATCACTTCTTTTAAAAGTCATTGTGGTGGTTTGGTAGCACCTGAAAGCGATAATAATCCGTGGCATTATAAAATTAGCTGGAACCCCCGTAATGTTGTACTGGCAGGCAATGCAGGTGCAGAATATAAATTTAATAATACTATCGAACACAAAGGGTATTATGAACTTTTTAAAAATTGCGCACAGATAGATATTGAAGGACTTGGTAAACTAGCTGTTTATCCAAACAGGGATTCGTTAAGTTATATACCCGTTTATAAACTGGATAAAGTGGAAACATTTATTAGAACCACGCTTCGCTATCCTTCTTTTTGCGAAGGTTGGGATGCTATTGTACAAGCTGGTCTTACCAATGAAAAGGATCAAATAAATACACACCAACTTTCTTTTGCAAAATGGTCAACGCACATTGTTCCATTTGTAAATAACAGCAATAAATTGATGTTGCAATATCTTGGCTTATTTGATGAAGCAATGGTTCCTGCAACTTCAAAAACTTCTGCAGATATTTTACAGCACCTGTTAGAAACTAAATTAGCAATGCTGCCAACTGATAAGGACATGATTGTTATGCTACACGAAATTGAATACTGTCTTGCAGGTAAAACACATAAAATTGAAAGCAGCTTAATTGTAAAAGGCGAAGATAACTTGCGTACTGCTATGGCAACAACAGTTGGTCTACCATTAGGTATTGCTGCTAAATTAATTTTAAACGGAGAAATTAATCTTACCGGTTTACATATTCCGATTATAAAAGAAATATACGATCCAATATTAAAAGAACTGGAAAGTAACAACATACGATTTACAGAAAAACATTTATAGATAAATATTTAGATTGTAGTATAGTTTTTTATTTTTATAGTATAAATATACGTTATGGATGCAAAAATCACTTTATGTTTGATGAATCCATTATCAAGAAAACAAAACAGTATGCAGTTGATAACAATGTCAGGTTATCCCGGTTTACCTAATATTTATTAAATAAAGTTACTGGCAACAGCTACCAAACTTTAGAAAATTTTCCTATTGCAGATTGGTTAAATTTGGTTAGCGAATTTGATGCGGTGTATGAATAAGGCCACTAAAAAATAGTAATTTTAATTCGGAATATTTTAAATATTAAAAATTAAACTTTTTTAGATTCTAATATTTTAGAGTATGTTCTAACAAAAGAATATCCACTATTTTACTTTTCTGCCAGAATTGTAAGTTTAGCAGATAATAAACAATTTACTACTTATACTTCTCCCACTTGTTTAGCGATTGCTTTTTACTTTGCTGAAAAAATCATGCTTACAATTGGCAAAAAAAAAGATTGAAATATTAGTTGATAAATTTTCAATCACAGCTGTAGGTAAAATGGAAGAGCTTCAATCTTTACAAAATAAAAAAGTAAATGATTTTGAAGATGGTCTAGAATATTATGCAGTCCAAAGCAATGGTTGTAATGTTATTATTACTGAAGATATCAGTAATTTTTATTTTTCTTCTATCCCAGTATTTAATTCGAAATTTTTTTTAGAAAAGTATTTAATTTAAGATTTTAAATATTTACGCAGTTCTTTTACGCCTTCTGTAGCTGGCATTTCTATAAATGTAAGATTAGGAAAATTGCCCGCCCCCGGATTTTTTTTATCAATAATAAATTTAGGTAAAAATGGTGGTGCATACTGTACCAAAGAAGCCGCAGGATATACTTGTAAAGAGGTGCCTATCACAACAAAATAATCAGCATTCTGCAATATTTTAACTGCCTGTTCCATCACTGGTACTTCTTCTTCAAACCATACAATATACGGACGTAGTTGTTTGCCATCAGTTGCCAGATCGCCTATTTGTATATCTCCCCTAATTTCATAAATAGTATGTACATCAGCCACACTACGCATTTTAAATATTTCGCCATGGAGGTGTACAACATTCGTTGAGCCAGCCCTTTCGTGCAGGTCATCTATATTTTGAGTTATAATTGTTACTTCAAAATCCTTTTCTAAATCGGCCAAACCAACATGTGCTGCATTGGGTTTGGCAGCTGCCACATCTCTTCTTCGGTCATTATAAAAATCTAAAACCAATTGTGGATTTTTTTTAAAGCCGCCAGGTGTAGCTACTTCATACACATCATATCCATTCCATAAACCATCACTATCTCTAAATGTTTTTAATCCACTTTCAGCACTAATACCAGCACCAGATAATACTACAATGTGTTTTTTATTCATTAACTAAATTTAATATTTTGGGGCAATGATTTTGCAATCTTTTTACTAAAAAAACTACAAAATATAAACCGGGTAAATAATTAATTAAAGCAGGGTATAAACAATTTTAGCATTTTATTTAACATTTTGCAATAAACCAATTCAATAAAATCATATCTTAATTAGATGAAAAAAAACTTAATTATTGTGGTTCTTGTTTTTTTATTTTTATCAGGAAGCCATGTATCTGCACAAAACGGTCAAACAGGTGTAAAAAATGAAATTACCAAGCACAGCAAGGAGTTAGATGACTTGGAGGGAAATAAAATACAACACCATATTCTCTCTACCAATCATTTTGAAAAACTGGAGACGACAATGAAGGCTGTAAAAACAAGGTCTAATGACAAGAAGCCGCTATGCAAAAAAAAGAAAAAAAATTATAACTAGATTTTTATTTTGACTTAAGAAAAAACATACCAGTAAACTTATTCTCCTGTAATTTATTATTTAACGGTTGAAACTGTTTCTGCACCGCCATTTGGCGTTTGTTATTTTCATCAAATATCGTTGATAATCTTCCAAATGAACCGGTAGTTATATATCGCAATGCAGCAGCAAATGAAGGTTCGTTCGCATCTCCCCAATTTCTATTTATACCGTCGGGTGTAATTTTATCAGGAGCAAATCCATCATAATATTCTGCACTACCTGCACTGTTTACTGTTTTAAAAGAGATGGGGTAAATAGCATAATTATATATTGAAATAGGGAAAAAACCAACCGGCTTTCCATAAGTTGTATCTCCTACCAGTTTTACATCTAAGTAGGGCCGCAGGTTATTAATCAGCAGTTCACTAGCAGAAGCTGTTTGATGGGTAACTATAAAAAATACCCTGGTTAACGAATTTACACTTCCTGCTTTTTTAAAATTTACTGTGTTATCGCCGGGTAAAAATGAAACATTTGAAAAGCCTGGCTTTCTTTTTAATAAAGGAAATTTACCAGCAGTAAGCGAATCATTGAAAATATAAGTATACATGGTTTTACCATCGGCAGATGATGGGGCAATAAAGTTAGCAAATGCATCCTGTGTTGTAGTTGATCCTCCATGATTATAACGGAGATCAACCACTAATTCATTTATACCTTTTGTTGCAAAATCTGTAAATGCTGTTGTTAACTCTGTAACAGAACCGGCACCAAAAAACTGGTTAAATACAATGTAGCCAATTTTGGAAGCTCCATTTGTAATTACATCTGTATATAAAACAGAATTAGCAGTATAAGCACTTTTTGAAAGGTTGATGTCAACGTTGCTGCCATCAGGTTTCGTAAAAGTGAAAGTTGCACTTGTTCCAGTACCAAAAAAAACATTGTTTAAAATGGTAACGCTTGCATTATCGTACCCAATTAGTGAATTGTTTATTTTGCTGATATACCAACCTCTTTGAATGCCCGCGGTACCTGATGGAGAATTTTTGTATACGTACTCCACAAACCAGTAAACAGAATCATTTGGTAACACTTTGTCAAGGGAAGCTGCTTTAATAAAAAAACCATAATCCTGGTCGTTGCCGGTTTGTATGGCATCTGAACTTGCCTGCGTGGTTACAAAACTATAACTATGTTTTTTATCCTGCGGCTGCAAAGCTCTTATAGCTGCCATTTCATTTTTTGCTGCATCAATATCGGTAGAACCTGTAAATTGTCTTGGATTAAAAGCGGCATAAGAAGGAATTACTTCGTGCCACAAGTAGACTTCTTTTGTAAATAAATACAAGGAGTCTAAAAGTAAATCTTTTGCAGTGGCAGTAGGTACAGGTTCAATAACTGGTGGAGTTGTTTGCGCAGGATTATTTTTTTTGCAAGAAACGGCCATCAACAAGGCAACTGAAATAACAAGTAAATATTTATAATTTTTCATAATTGAATGTATTGTTTATAGTATATTAAATGTACGGCTATTTTCAAAAAAAGGTTTTGTCTGTTTAAGCAGGATGAATGTAAATTTTAAAGAAATAAAATTGAAAGGTATTTTACAAAATAGCCATACTTATGTTGTAAAGCTATTAAACCAGCATAACTATCAATAAATATAATTAAAGAAAAAGTGTTATGCTGAAGTTAACGCTTAAGGATAGTAAACTTAAACGTGATTATTTTTAAATAATACATCACTTCTCTCCCGCCATCTCCATAACTATTTTCCATTCTTCTACTGTAACTGGCTGTACCGATAACCTGCCAAGTCTTACCAAGGCCATATTTTCTAAACGCTTATCTGCTTTTACCTGTGCAAGTGTTACAGCCTTTTTTAATTTTTTTTGTGGTTTTAAATCTACTACAACCCAGGCTTCCTCTTCCGTTGTAGGATCCTGATAATATTCCTTTATTACTTTGGCAATACCAACAATTTCAACGCCTTCGTTACTGTGATAAAATAAAACAAGGTCGCCCTTTTTCATTTCTTTTAAATTATTGCGGGCTCCATAATTGCGCACACCATTCCAAAAAGTTTGTTTGTCTATTACAAACTGATTCCAACTATATTTAAATGGTTCTGACTTAACTAACCAATATGACATAAAATAAATATTAAAAAAATAGATGAAAAAATTACCCTTCTGCAAACATATGAATGATGTTTAATTAATAAATGAAAATAATAGTTACAATTTTATTTATTTTAAATCCAAGGTTCTTATTCTATCGTAGTTGTGAAAGAGTAGTTAACAATTATAAAAATCAATTATTTTTCACAACAAAATTAATTCGTATGCCAACAAAAAATGTAACCGACCAAGAACTAGTGGCAGTAGCAGAAGCAAACATTAAAAATTTTTCCAGAAGAAATTTCTTGGGATATATTGGAGGTGCTTCCGCATTACTTTTAACAGCCGCTGCCTGTAAAAAAGACACCAATTCCACTAATAATAATAGTGGTACAGACTTAGGCTCTGGTGATGTAGGTATTTTAAATTATGCTTATGCGCTAGAGCAAATTGAAGCAGCCTTTTACACTAAAGTTTTTGAATCTCCTTATTCCGGAATAACTGCATCGGAAACTGCATTATTAGGTGACATAAGAGATCATGAAGTTGCACACAGAGAATTTTTTAAAGCAGCATTGGCAACAGCAGCTATACCAGCTTTGGTGTTAGATTTTTCTTCTATCAATTTTAGCAGCAGGGATAGTGTTTTAGGTACTGCTAAAGCATTTGAAGATTTAGGTGTCTCCGCTTATAATGGTGCTGGTAAATTAATAGTAAGTGCCGATTATTTGTTACTTGCTGGTAAAATTGTTTCGGTAGAAGCAAGACATGCTGCATACATCAGAGACATTATTATGCCAGGAACTTTTGCAGATGGACTGGATGCAAATGGACTTGAAATAAGTCGTTCTCCAAAAGAGGTTTTTGCCATTGCGGGCACTTACGTAAAAACCAAATTAAACATTAGCAATTTACCAACCAATTAAAATTATTTTATGAAAATAGAAAACATAATCAACGAAATTGAAAGCGTGGAACCTGAAATATTACAAAGACTTGATGGAAGAAGAAATGCAATGAAAAGTTTTGCAAAATTTTCTGGTAAGATAGCTTTAGCTGCATTACCAATTGCATTTGGTTCGATGTTAAATAAAGCTTACGGTAGTCCAACTGGTCCAAAAGATGCCATAACTGATGTACTAAATTTTGCACTAACATTAGAATATCTTGAATCCGAATTTTACAAAGCAGGATACGATGCAAGTATGGCGGGCACGTTAGCAATTCCATCAGGTGCTCCGATGGGAGCTATAAAAACAATTCGTGATCATGAAATTGCACATGTTAACTTTTTGAAAACAGCTATCACTTCTTTGGGAGGAACACCCGTAGTATTTACTGCAGCATCTTTTGACTTTACAGCCAAAGGGAATTTTCCAACTGTATTTACTGACTATGCGTTGTTTTTAGCTGTTGCACAAACTTTCGAAGACACAGGTGTTAGAGCCTATAAAGGACAAGCTGGTAATTTGATAAGCAATAATGATGTATTAACAGCAGCGTTAAACATTCATTCTGTTGAGGCAAGACATGCATCACATATTCGCCAGATGCGTAAGGCTAATGGCGGGCTTGTACCTGCAGGTGTAGATGTTAAACCTTGGATTACTTTAAACCAAAGTGGTATCGGTACATCTGCTGTTCAAGCAAGCTACAATGGCGAGGAATTAACAACACAGGCAGGCGTTAATATAATCAACATTGGAGGTTTTGTAATATCAGCAAATGCTGCTTCTGAATGTTTTGATGAGCCACTTACTAAAGAACAAGTGGTATCGATTGTTACTCCTTTCTTTGCTTAAATAATTTTTTGTAGAATGATTGTATTCTAATACAGTCATTCTGCAAAATCACTAATTAGCATTTATTATAATCACTTTAAAGACAATAATATAATCAATATTTATATTATTGTCTTTAAATATTATTGCATTAATTTCATCTTTCAAACAAACAAACAAATCGGTATTTTACAATTTGTTTTAATTCAAAAATTATTATTATGATATTTTCACAATCTCTTTCAGCAATATTTTTAGCAATGCCAGGTGGCACGGAATGGATATTTATTTTATTGGCCGTTGTATTATTATTTGGTGGTAAAAAAATACCTGAGTTAATGAAAGGTATTGGTAAAGGTGTTCGTGATTTTAACGATGCAAAAACGACCGTTAAAAATGATATCGAAGGAGTTATGAAACCAAAGTCGCCAACTGAATAGATTTTTCGAAATAAAAATATTGGTAGGCGGAGTTAAATTTTATTGCCATCCACTGGCAAGTACATCGGCAATGTGCATGGTTTTAAGTGGAAGATTCTTACCTTTTATGTAACCATCTAAATGCATAAGACAGCTTAAATCTGTAGAGATAATATAGTTAGCTTTAGTAGCTAAAACATTTGTTATTTTTTGATCTGCCATGCTAATAGAAATACAATCGAATTTTACAGCGAATGTACCGCCAAAACCACAGCAGGTTTCAACGTCGTTCATTTCAACCAGTGATAATCCTTTTACATGGCTTAATAATTTCCGTGGTCCATCTTTTATTTTGCACTCTCTTAAAGCAGCACAACTATCATGATAAGTAGCTTTTACATTTAATACAGCACCTATATTTTCTATCTTTAATACATCAATTAAAAATTCAGTAAACTCATAAATGCGTTTACTTAGCATACGAACCTGATCAATTTGTGAAGAATTTTCCAATACTTTATCATAAAAATTTCTAACAAATCCAACGCAACTTGCGCTAGGTGCAACAATGTAATCGGCGTTATCAAAATCTTTTAAAAACTTGTTACCGACAGTTCTTGCTTCCTCCCAAAAACCGGCATTAAATGCAGGTTGGCCACAGCAGGTTTGGTTTGTATTGTATTTAACTTCGCAACCTGATTTTTGCAAAATTTTCATCATATTGAAAGCAGTTTGCGGGTAAAGCTGGTCAACAAAACAAGGTATAAATAGCTGAACTCTCATGTATGTACCCCTCAATGGAAAAATGTAAATTTAGAAATATAATATGACTGTAACAGTAAAAATTAAATACAATTCCGCTGCTAAATATTAAAAATTATAAGGCAGTAAAACTGTGCTTTAATGCGATCATTTTTAAAGCTGTTACCGCAGCTTCCTCTCCTTTGTGTCCATGTTTACCACCTGTTCGTTCATCAATTTGTAATTGATTGTATACAGTTAATACGCCAAAAATAGTAGGTATAGGCAGACATAAGTTTACCTGTAAAACACCCTCTGTTACTGCTTTACAAACATAATCAAAGTGTGGAGTATCGCCCCTTATTACACAAGCCAATGTAATAAAAGCAAAAGGTTTATCATCTTTATACTTATGTGCATCCCAATAACTTTTTATACAAAATGGAATTTCAAATGCACCAGGCACTGTGATAATTTTAAAGGGAACTTTATTTTCGGTTAATACTTTTATGCAACCTTCTTCAAGTTTATCGATAGAAGCAGGATTCCATTGTGTGCGCACAATAACTACACAGGCACCCCTTGGTAGTTGGATGCCTGCTGTAGAATATAAATTATCGGTTGATATTGCCATAATAATTATTTAATAACACCTAATCTAGCAAGGTATTTATCCACCTGAAAATCAATCCTGTTATCCCTTAAAAAAGTGGGCGTAATTTCATTTTTAATTTGCTGGTAGTAATCAATCGCTTCTTTGGTTTTGCCCGTAGCATCGCAAAACATTGCAGCTCTTGATAATGATAAAAATCTGGTAGACTCATCCTTAACATCTGCTACATCTACTGCCTTTTTATAGTATGATAATGCATCATCATTTTGTTTTAATTCAGAATAAGCATCGCCTAACATTCTGTACGCAGCACTCTGCGGTTGCTTACTGGAAGTAGAAAATTCTTTAAGATTTTTAACTGCATTGTTAAAATCTTTATTGTGCAGATAGCAAGCTCCTGCAATAAAATGTGCTCTGTTACCAGCAGCGGTTCCTCCAAAATTACCTGCAACTTTTAAAACGCCTGTTATGCCATTACCACCGTTTAAAACCAAGGCAATAGAATCTTTATTGAAACCAGTTTGTGTCATTTTATCAAACAACTGTTCTGCCGGAAAAATTTGTTCAGCAGATTTTGCTTCATTAGGTATTTTAACTAAATTTTTATAAGCTAACCAGCCGGCTGCCAATAATATAATAGCACTTCCAACATAAACAATTGGTTTGCTGAATTGAGCCCAAAATCCTTTTGCTCTTTCAACTATTTCATTTTTTTCTAACGCTGTAACTGTAACTTCATTCTCTGCCATTGTATGTACTTGTTTTTTATGCTGGTAAAAGTTGTTTTAATTAGAGGAAAAAACTACCAGCCTACCGCTATTTCCATCTGATAAAAAATAATTAATCTGTTATAAATGGATAATCCTGTTGAATATAAACATCTTTCAATAACTCATCATCTTTGGGCCATGGACTTTCTTCTGCAAATTGCACGCTCTCTTCTACCTGCGCCTTTACCCTATCGTTCATCACTTCTATTTCTGCTTCACTTAACTTAAATTCTTCTTTCAAAACTTTCAAAACATGCTCTATCGGATCTCTCTCTTTGTATTCCTCCACCTCATCTTTTGTACGATATTTCTGAGGGTCACTCATACTGTGTCCTTTATACCTGTACGTTTTTATCTCTAATAAAGTTGGCCCACCTTTTTCTCTTGCACGGTTTACAGCTCTTAAAACTGCATTATGAACATCTTCAGGACTCATGCCATCTACGCTGTCGCCGGGCATATCATAAGCATCTGCCAATTTATATAAATCCAATACATTGCTCGTTCGTGCAACAGAAGTTCCCATAGCGTAGTTATTATTCTCACAAATAAATACTACCGGTAATTTCCAAAGCATCGCCATATTAAATGTTTCGTGCAACATGCCTTGTCTTGCTGCACCATCTCCAAAAAAACATACCGCAACATTATTTGTACCTCGATATTTTTCAGCAAATGCCAAGCCTGCACCTGTACCTATCTGAGCTCCAACAATACCATGACCTCCAAAAAAACCAACATCTACTCCAAAAATATGCATACTTCCACCCTTTCCTTTACTACAACCAGTGGCTTTACCGTACAATTCAGCCATGGTAGATTTTGGGGTAACGCCTTTAGCAATCGCCAAAGCATGACAACGATAAGCTGTAATAAATTTATCATCGGGGTTGGTAGCTGTCATACAGCCTGCGGCAACTGCCTCCTGTCCAATATACAAATGACAGAAACCTCTAATTTTCTGCATTCCATATAATTGGCCTGTCTTTTCTTCAAAACGGCGTAATAAAAGCATTAGTTCGTACCAGTACTGGTAGGTTTCTTTAGAAAACTTTGTAGCCAATGGATTTAATTTTTAGGCTGCAAAGATAAGGGAGAAATTGATAAAATAAACAACCCACAAAGAACCAATAATCTATCGGCTTTTACTTACTAGGCAGGTTTAAATAATTACTTTTGAGCGCCAATACTTATCATCAAAATAATCATAATAAGGCATTGATTTACCTTTATATAATAAAAAAAAAGAATTAGTGTTAATAATATTGTTCTTTAAAAAAAGGGAGAATTTTGTAACAACAAAATACAACAACATTTAATTTATCTTGCAGGCCAATGTTAAGGCTTACAAAAATAACCATCACACAATTTAAGAATTACAGTTTTTCAACTTTCAATTTTGCTGAAAGAGTTATTGGTATTTGTGGATTAAACGGCCAGGGAAAAACCAATCTGCTGGATGCCATTTATTATTTGTGTTTTACCAAAAGTTATTTTACTAAAACAGATGGATTGAATTGCCAATTTAATATGGATGGGTTTAGGTTGGAAGGTATAGCTCCTCTTATACGCCCATATTGTAAAAAAAATGAAGCAGCATTTAGTGAAACGGACGCAGTACAATTAAAAGAAAATAAATCGAATAATATTGTTTGTATTTTTAGAGGTGTTGGAAAAAAAGAAATTTTAATAAACGAGGTGCCATACACTAAATTTTCGGAACATATTGGAAAATTTCCTTGTGTAATGATTGCCCCTGATGATATTGAACTGATAGTTGGAGGAAGTGAAGAACGCCGGCGCTTTATTGATACTGTCATCAGCCAGATAGATCCGGAATACCTGCAACAATTGATTATTTATACTAAAGTTTTACAATTACGCAACAGTTCTTTAAAAAAATTTGCTGAACAGGGTAAAACAGACTGGACGCTTTTAGAGGTACTGGATGATCAGTTAGTAATGCCAGGAAACTATATTTATGCAAAGCGAAAAGAATTTACCTTACAGCTAATTCCATTGGTACAGCAGTTTTACAACCAGATTGCAAACAATAATGAAGTAGTTACGCTGCAGTATGAAAGCCAGTTAAATGACAATGATTTTTATGCATTGTTAAACCAATGCAGACAAAAAGATTTTATTTTACAGCGAAGCAATGGGGGCATTCATAAAGATGATATTTCTCTCCAATTAAATAGACAGCTTTTTAAAACAACCGCCTCACAAGGGCAAAGAAAGAGTTTGTTGTTTGCCTTTAAATTGGCAGAATTTGAACTATTGAAAATAAATAAGGGATTTGCTCCCCTGCTGCTATTAGATGATGTTTTTGAAAAACTGGATGATAGCCGGATGCAAAATTTATTGCATTGGGTTTGTAATAAAAATGATGGCCAGGTATTTATAACAGATACACACAAGCAAAGACTTGAAGTGGCTTTTGTTGGATTGCAAACCACTTATCAGATTATTGAATTATAGACAATATAATGTATTGTTTTTAGTATTTTATTTACTGCTTTTAATCTGTAAGTTTACCACAAAAGCACTCAGTAAATACCAGGTATAATTGATCCAAAAGTCAAGCTATTAAAGTAATCCGATGCATTTTAAAATAAAAAGAAAACAAAAAAACTTTAAACACAAACAGTAATGGGTGAATTTTCGATGCAGGATGCTATTAAGCAATTTTTAAAACAAAGCAAATTAAAAAGTGGCGTGCAGGCTTTACGCATTGAAGAAGTATGGGAACAGATTATGGGTAAAACCATTGCAAAATACACAGACAAAATTCAAATCATTAATCAAACACTTTTTATTAGCAGTAACGTTGCACAGCTAAAGCATGAATTATTATATCAAAAAGAAAAAATAATTGAAAGGGTAAATGAAGCATTGGGCGAAAATGTAATTAATGATGTGGTGATAAAATAATGTACATCTTCTACGGGGTTTTATTCAAAGGATTTTTCGGAGAATAAGGCATTTTAATATCTCACTCTTGGATCAACTACTGCATATAAAACATCTGCCAGCATATTGATTAATATAAAAATGCAGGCACTAATTAACACCGATCCCATTACAACCGGATAATCTAATTTTTCCAATGCATCAACAGTTATTTTTCCTATACCACGCCAGCCAAAAATATATTCTACAAAAAAAGCGCCTGCTAATAATTCTGCAAACCAACCCGTAATGGCAGTAATAACAGGATTAAGTGCATTGCGTAAAGCATGTTTAAAAATAACTGTTTGGTGGCCTAATCCCTTTGCATAAGCAGTGCGGATATAATCCTGGTTAAGTACATCTAGCATACTGCTTCTGGTGAGCTGGGTAATAATGGCGAGTGGGCGTATACCAAGTGTAAATGCAGGTAAAATTAAATTTTTAAGCGTTAAATATTTTTCACCGGTTACTTCATCCACATCAAACCAACTGCCGGTTAAATTTAAACCAGTAAAAGGATGTAATACCACCCCAAATAAAAAAGCAATGATAATTGCCATAAAAAATGAAGGTGCAGATATCCCCGCAATGCTTGCAAATACAGCAGAAGTATCCAGCCAGGTTCCTTTTTTAACAGCAGCCAAAACTCCCAATAAAATTCCTGCTACAGTTGCAAAAAGCATTGCCGTAATAGCTAATAACAGTGTGCCCGGCAAGGCCTCCATTAATACCATACCTACATTTTTTTTTGTTTGATAACTTTTACGGAGGTAAGGAATTTTTATTCCAACCCGATAGCTATCGGGTTTAAGATTGCCACCAATAAAAAACCCTTTTAATTCTTTTTTATCGATAGCTGCTTTTTTATGGATACAAACTGGACTAACATCATTGAGGTATAAAAAAAATTGTTTCCATTTTGGCTGATCCAGGTAAAGATCTTTACGAATATTGTCCATTGTTTTTTTATCACCGCTTTGCCCAACAATCAATCTTGCAGGATCACCAAAACCCTGAAACATAAAAAATACCAATACCACTACTCCGAGCAGTACCAATAATGAGTAAACTATTTTTCTAAAAATTTGATTCAAAATACAACTAATAATAAAGCGGTAAAATATTTATTAGCAATTAAAAAATTACTACTTACTGATAGCCTTTTTAATATCTGTCCAACTCCACTTACCCTGCACTACCGATCCTTTCATTAAAAACAATGTTGGGTTAGCCCTTGCTGCAGTTTTTATTGCAGTTGCATCGCAGGTTAAAATTGGAACCTGGTAGTTGTTTATTTTATTAAAAAACATGCCTGTTTTTTCTTTATCCGCAGTTACAACATATAAGGGCCATTTTTGCTCTTTTGCTTTTTGCCACAGGTTTATAAAAGCTGTTGACCATTTAACCGTGCTGCCTTCCATATTTTTTAAAAAGAATAAATAATAATTGCCGTTTTGGCTTAGCAGAGATTCTGTAACATCTGTCCCAGCAGAATCGGTTAAAGAAAAATCATTTATGAGCGGAACATTGTTACTTCCTTTTTGCAAAAGTGTTTCCTTTCTGTCAACATATGTCCAGGTACTATCTGGTAACTCGTTAACGCCGAATGATTTTTTTATACCGCTTTTTTCATACTCAAATCTGTAGTCAAATTTATCCGGTATTGCTTTGGCAGGCATCTTACGCAATGCTAATAAATCATTCCCTTTTTTATAGGGTAAACAATCAGTTAAGGGCAGGTGTTTAATTACATACATTTGTAATAAGCAAACTCCAACAATACTAATCAGTACCAATGCAGGCGGAAGTATTGAGATAGATAATGGATGAATATATTGTTGCAGTTTCAACAAAAAGATAATGAGCAGTAAAAGAATTATATCTTTTGTAAAAGTTTGTATAGGCGTAAGTGGAATACAATCGCCAAAGCAACCGCATGTAGCTATTTTTCCACTAAACAACACATAACTTGTTAAAAAAGTAAAGAACAGCATTAGCAATAACAAAAGCTGCAATACCATCTTTTTTTTGAAGCCTGTTAATAGAGCAACCCCAAGTACAACTTCAATACTTATCATAATCACAGAAAATAAAAAAGCATTGCTGTACATCCAGTTCATAATAAATGTAGCGTAGCCTTCCCTACCCCACACTTCAAAAAATTCCTGCATTTTATATGTTAATCCCAAAGGATCGATTGCTTTTATCAATCCTGAAAAAATAAACAAAACACCCACTATAATTCTTGCAATGGTTACGCTTAATTTCATACTTATTTTTTATTGGTTACAATCGATTTAATCTGCCACTTCCCATTCTTATTTATATTGAATGCTTTCCTTCGTCTATCAAAATCAAAGCAAATACAGCATAATTTATAATATCATAATAGTTGGCATCAATGCCTTCACTTATAATTGTTGCACCATCATTTAGCAAAATCTGTTTAATGCGTAAAAGCTTTGCCAGTATCAGATCAGTAAAACTTTCCTGACTCATATCCCGCCAAGCTTCTCCGTAATCATGGTTTTTATCCAGCATCAAATCCTTAGCGTTGCTAACTTTATCTTTATATAATTGGACTACTTCGGTTACGGGCAAATCTTCTCTTTCATCATTTTGTTTATCAAGTTGTATCAATCCGATGATGGCGTAATTTAAAATGCCTTTAAATTCACTCAATATATTATCTCCAATTTTTTGTTCACCTTTTTCTTGTATGGTGCGGATGCGTTTGGCTTTAATATAAATTTGATCTACTACAGAAATAGTGCGGTAAACCCTCCAAGAGGTACCATAATCTTTAGTTTTTTTTAAAAAAATTTCTTCGCAGGTTTGTATAGCGGTATCGTATTGCTGGTTTGTGTTCATTGTTTGTTGAATGTTGCTACTTTTGTTTTTTATCAAAAATACTTGTTTCTGCCTGATGTACACACTTAACTGTAGAGGAAAATTATTGGTAATCAATAAACCATTGGTGATGGGTATTCTAAATATTACACCAGATTCTTTTTACGACAAGCACTTGCACAAAGGCATGTATGCTATTATGGCTCAGGCCGATAAAATGATCAGCGAAGGTGCGGACATACTCGATATTGGCGGACAAACCACTAAACCAGGAAGTAAACGCATCAGTGCTCAGGAAGAGCAAGCAAGAGTTTTGCCAGTTATTGAATTGTTGCAACAAAAATATCCTGATCTGCTTTTATCAATCGATACTTATTATGCTGCTGTAGCTATTGACGCAGTTAATGCCGGGGCTGGTATTATTAACGATATCAGTGGCGGTAATATGGACACAGCTATGCTACAAACTGTAGCAGCTTTACAGGTTCCCTATATCTGCATGCACATGAAAGGCACACCGGAAACAATGCAACAAAATGCCAGTTATGTTGATGTAGTAAATGAAGTGCTTGATTATTTTATTGAAAAGTTAGCCACTTGTACTGCCGCAGGCATCAAAGATGTTATCATCGATCCCGGTATTGGTTTTGGTAAAACAATCCAACATAATTTTAAATTACTCAAAAATTTAAGTGCTTTTCAATTACTGGACAAACCTATCTTGGCGGGACTTTCAAGAAAAGGAACCATTTATAAAACGCTTAACATTACTGCCGAAGAAGCCCTCAATGGAACAACTGTATTAAATACTTTAGCGCTGTTTAATGGTGCCAACATTATAAGGGTGCATGATGTTAAAGAAGCAAAAGAAATTATAACCCTGCTTGATAATTACAAAGAAGCATAAATTAAATTTATTGGTCTGAAGGCAATATGGAACTGCGCAACCAGTCCGTAAATTACAACGGATTACATTCATATAATTTTCCAGTTAACGTTGGTTTGCATTGTTCAATATTAATATTTACAGCAAAAAATATAATTTTACAAAAGCTTTGCCTTCCTCCTATGTTTATTTAATTATTCCCACCCACTACTACAGATGCATTCATCAAAATTTTCCGCTAATCATCTAATAATAATTAGGTCTTTATAATTGTTGGCATTGAGCTTATATAATGCAATGCGATGTAATAAAATTTGCCGCCTGTTTGATTGTTTTACAATTTCAAAAAAGAAATGTAAAACATTTCATTAATCTTTTTCTGTCATAGAAAAATATTACTAATTCATAAAAGGTTAAACGACTTTTTTCTACTATTTTTTATTAACGTAGCTGATTTACAAATGATTTAGACTTTGTGTTTTCATTTATTTATAAAAATTGCTAAATGATTAAAGCTAGAATTATAAAAAGATGTAATTCAATAACCGCAGCTTTTCGTCTATGCTCCTCTTTAATTGATAATTATTAATAAAACTTTCATTTAAATAATTAAAAAAGTAAAACTTATTTAATTATTTAATAAGTTTATATATCTTCATTAAGAATTCATTAACAAAGTTTGTATTAAAAAATGCTTATTGCAAAAAAGAAAAGTTTAGGTAAAAATAAAATTTTAAAAGAATTGTATTTTAATAATAAACTTTCCTGTGCAGATTTATGCTTACAAATTAATAACAGTTTTTCTATTACCCAGAAACTAATTGATGAGCTTGTTCAAAAAAATTTAGTGACAGAAAATATACAGGCTGTATCAGCAGGCGAACGAGGAGCCTTAACTTATTCATATACGAAAAATGCGATGTATTTGGTAGCCATAACTATGGACCAGTTTGTTACGAAAATAGCCATCATGAATGTTCAAAACAATTTTGTTTCACCCATTAAAAAAATTGTTTTGCCATTACAAAATAATTCGGAAGCACTAGAGGTATTGATAGAAAAAATAGCCCAGATGATTGAGTTATGTGGCATCCCGAAAGAAAAATTTGTTGGCATAGGAATCGGTATGCCAGGTTTTGTAGATGCAAAAAAGGGTATTAATTATTCATTTTTGCAATTACCCAATAATAAGAGTATCACCAAACATATTGCTGAAAAGATTGGCATACCGGTATTTATAGATAATGATTCAAACCTTATTGGGTTGACGGAACTACGTTTTGGTGCGGCAAAAGATGATAGAGATGCGATGGTTATCAATATAGGCTGGGGAGTTGGTTTAGGTTTGATATTAAACGAACAAATATACAGAGGTTATGAGGGTTTCGCCGGTGAATTTAGCAATATACCACTTTTTTTAAATGGTAAATTATGCTGGTGCGGAAAAGCGGGGTGCCTTGAAACTGAAACCTCCTTTTTATTTTTAATAGAAAGAGCTAGGAAAGGAATAAATGAAGGCCGTATTTCTGTATTAAGTGCTCTTCCTTTAGATGATATTGAATTAGCCTGTGCTGCTATAATTAAAGCAGTAAATGCGAGCGACCAGTTTGCAATAGAACTTTTTTCAAAAGCGGGCTATAATATTGGCAAACGTGTGGCTTTTTTAATTCAGCTTTTAAATCAAAAAAAAATTATTATCAGTGGAAGGGGTTCTACTGCAGGGCAAGTATGGCGGATACCCATACAAAAAGCTTTAAATGAATATTGTATTCACAGACTTCTTCAAAGTACTTGTATTGAAATTTCAACAATGGGAATAGAGGTAGAATTAATTGGAGCAGCTTCACTGATCATGGAAAATTACGAACATTTACGGGTTTTAAAACTTGAATCAAGTCATTAGCTAGACAGCAAGTGAAAGGGGTCAAAAGAATAAAACTTGAGATTTATTAATCTTTATAAATAGCCCGGATTGAACTAAAAATCCATTAAATATTTCTTAACACTTAAATCAATTGCGATGAAAAAAACAAAAAATCGATTACTAATGCTGTTATTCATACTGGTTATGAATAATATGATGTTACTCGCCCAAGTGAAACGAACCGTCACTGGTGAGGTTAAAGACAACAAAGGACTACCGGTCACATCTGCGACCGTAAATGTAAAAGGGAGTAGTCAATCTACAACCACAGATGACAAGGGGCGATATTCAATTACATTGGAAAAAACCAATGCAATATTGATAATTAGTTCAGTTGGGTTCAGTTCAAAAGCAGTGAATTCAGCAGGTGCTTTTCAATTGGATATTACGCTTAACGCTTCAGCAGCCGATTTGAATGAAGTTGTAGTAACTGCCTTAGGTGTAAAAAGGGATAAAAAATCGATTGGCTATGCTGTTCAGCAGATTAAAGCCGAAGCCATTACCATTGCAGCGCCAGTTGATATTGCACAGGGATTACAGGGTAAAGTAGCTGGTTTAAATATTACTACCAGCAATGGATTGTCCAATGCTTCTTCCCGTATAGTTATCAGGGGTAACAATAGTTTATTTGGTAATAACCAACCTTTGATTGTAGTGGATGGTGCAATATTAGACAATAAATCTGTGCCGCAATCCAATACAGAAAGTAGCCTTGGTGGTTATCAGGATTGGGGCAACTACCTGAGTTATATGAATATGGATAACGTTGAAAACGTTTCTGTTTTGAAAGGGCCAAATGCTGCAGCCTTGTACGGTGCAAAGGGCGGCAATGGTGTTATATTAATTACATCCAAAAAAGGAGTCGCTCGAAAAGGTATTGGTTTAGAATACAATTATTCCGGTATGTATACCAATGCTACCAGGAATATGGATGTACAAAATGAATATGGTGGTGGGTTTGCTACTGCATTATTTACTGCAAATCCTAAACTTCCAAAAACTTCAACCGGCGAAAATTATTTACCAACTTTATATCCTGCAGGTTGGATGCCCAATGGCGGTAATGCTTATGCCACCGGAGGTACAGGCGTGGAATCATCTCACAATTCAATACCTGGTGGTAGAAATACTTGGGATCAGTTTAGCTGGTTTGGTGCAGGTTCTTCCTGGGGACCAAAGTTGGATGGTTCAATGGTGCGTTGGTGGGATGGTCAGTTAAGATCATATTCTCCACAACCTAATAACAGGTCCTACATGTTTCAGCAGGGCACCACTTCCCAACATAATGTTGCCTTCTCTTCAGCAGGTGATTTTGGAAGTATCCGTATGTCGGCTTCTTTTGCAGATGCTACACAGCCTGTACCAAATGTGAGCAATAAGAATACTAATTTCTCATTAGGTTCGAATATTAAAATTTCAAAAATATTAAGTGCTGAAATTTCGGCAACTTATAATAAAAATGACCGGTTAAATTCTCCTGAAATAGGAACGAATAATTCATGGTCTAAATTCATGATCTACGGCATGTCAAGAGAGTATCAGCCATTGGAAAAATCGATTTATAAAAATGCGGATGGTTCACAGAATCTATTTCCTGGTGCTTATCCACACGCTGAATATAGCAAAGATTTATTTTGGTCAACGTATGAACATAACCAGCATTTATACAGGGATGAATTTTTAAGTACTTTTAAATTGAATGCAGAAATTACACCGTGGTTAAATGCATTTGTAAGAACTTCTGTCGATTTAATTGGCAGCGAGTTTGAATCAAAAAATACTACTACTAATCCTGATAGAGTTAGCGGAGGTTATTTTGGCAGAACCGTAAGCAAGGATAAAGTTTATAATACTGATGTTATGGCAACTGCCCATAAAAATGATTTTTTTATAAAAGGGTTAAACGCAAGCGTTTCAGGAATGTTTAATACCTACTCTAATAATTCAAGAGGTGTTATGGGTTCAAACTCAAGCACGTTCGCCGTACCCGGTGTCTATTCTTTGTCAAACTGGGTAAATATAAATAACACATCTATGAGGGAAACCCGTTATGATGTTAAATCTCAATCAGTACTTGGGCTTGTCAATCTTAGCTATAAGGATTATTTGTTTCTTGATATAACGGGTAGAAATGATGTAACTTCTACACTTCCAAAAGGAGACAATTCAACATTTTATCCTTCTGCCAATGCTGCTTTTGTATTTACAGAGGCATTTGATTTAGGAAAACTAAAAAATATCCTTTCCTATGGTAAGCTAAGGGTAGCCTATGGCAAAAGTGCTAATGGCACAGACCCCTATCAGTTAGACAATACCTATAATGTTGGAACATTTGGCGGGCAATCTACCAATTCATTGCCATCAACGGTTCCTCCCTATAAACTGGTTTTTCAAACGTCAGAATCGATAGAAATAGGCGCAAATCTTGGCCTGTTCGACAACAAAATAAATCTTGATTTTACCTATTATGATATTCTTTCTAAAGATCAAATTTTGCAGGCTGCATTGCCAGCTTCATCTGGTGCAACGCTTGTTACTTTTAACTCAGGTAAGTTAAGAAACAAGGGCGTAGAAATTATTCTTAGCGCTAATCCGATAAGAACTAAAAATTTCTCATGGAATACCTCTTTGAATTTTGCTAAAAACAACAACTTTATTGAAGAATTAGCACCTGGGGTTAAGGAGCAATGGTTAGGTGATATATTTGGAAACCTTGGTGTGGTAATGAAAGTTGCTCCAGGTCAAAAATATGGGGCAATTTATGGAACTGATTTTCTAAGAGATGGACAGGGACGTAAACAAGTTAAAAACATTTTGGACCTAACAACAAGCGCCATTGTTGGAACTGAGTATATAATGACAAATGAACAGGTTCAAATTGGTAATGCAGCACCTAAGTTTACAGGTGGCTGGGGAAATACTTTTAAGTATAAAAGGTTTTCCTTTTATGGCCTGATTGATTTTAAAGTGGGTGGCGATATTTATTCAGTTGATCATGCTACTGCTGCTGGTAGTGGTTTACTTCCAGAAACATTGTATGAAAGAAACGGAGGTGGCTTACCTTATACTTACCCTGATGGCTCAACTGCTAACCATGGTGTAATTTTAGAAGGCTTTAATATAGATGACAAGAAAGAAAATGACAGGGTAGTAAATTATTTGTACAAATGGGGAAATATGTATGCAGGCTGGTCACATCTTAACAGACCAAGAAGTTTATCTGTTTTTGAAAACACCTGGGTTAAGTTACGTGAAGTAGCAATTACTTATGACTTGCCACAGCACATTGTAAGTAAAGCAAAAATATTCCAAAGTCTTTCTCTTTCTTTGATCGGAAGAAATATAGGATACTTGTATACAACGTTGCCTGATCATCTTAACCCTGAAGCAATTAATGGAACTGGAAATGCACAAGGTTTGCAGTGGTCTGCTTACCCAAGCTTTAGGTCATTTGGTTTTTCCTTAAGGGCTAAATTTTAACTTTAAATCTAAAAATTACGAAAATGAAACAATATAACATAATTGGGAAATTATTTGTGCCCGCAGCATTGATGATTACAACAATTTTTTCTTCCTGCGAGAAGGATTTTGGAGACATTAATAAATCATGGGATAATAAAGTATATGAAGCAAATATTTCTGCGCTGTACAATGGTATTGCATCAAGTATGGTAGAACCGGGCGGCACAGGAAACCTCCTTACATCCTGGATTTATCAAAATAACCAGATGGCCGCCATGTATGCTGCAACTGGTTATCGTATGGATAATTTTTCAGGTGCCTACTGGAATAATTATTACTCAGCATTGGCCAATTCAAAAGAGCTGGATAAGAAGATTACGGCTGATCCCAACGCCGCTAATATGACAAATGTTCAAGCAATGGCGAAAGTTTTAATTGCCTATAAATCTTTAATAAATACATTTGTGTATGGCGATATGCCATATATTGATGCTGGAAAAGGATTTACAAGTTCTGACTATTACAGGCCAAAATACAATACGCAGGCAGAAGTTATTACAGCTTCTATTGCAGATTTAAAATGGGCCGTAGATAATTTTTCAACAAACAGTTTGCAGATTTCTTTGGGAGCAAGCGAAACAATTTTTCAAAATGATATCACCAAGTGGATAAAGTTTGCCAATTCGCTTAGGTTAAGGTATGCCATGACGCTGTTAACAAAAGATGCACCATCAGCCAACACAATCATCTCAGAAGCGCTTACAAAACCATTATTGACACCCGATGATAATTTTGGATTGTATCCAGCCTCTGTACCTAATTTAATTTTAGACAGGGGTGGATGGTACAGGGGTAATTCCTATATTCGGATGGGCTCAACCATGTGGAATTCGATGTCAGCAACAGACGCAACAGACGGTTCAGGAATTTATGATTTAAGATGCAAAATTTTCTTTGAACCCAACAGCGCTGGTAAATGGGCTCCTTATCCGCAAGCACCTACCAGCAGTACACCTACCGAAACAGGAAACAGTGGTGATAATGACCCTTATGCTGAAAAAAGGTTAACTAGCTACAATATAGTTGGAGCTAGTTATAATTATGCACCTTTAAATTTCTACTATACTGCTGATAAAACTTTTCCGCAGCTTTTTATTACAGGATCTGAAATAAGCTTCTTAAAAGCTGAAATTTACAATAAGGGAATCGGAGGAATAGCCGCCAACCCTGCCACAGCTAAAATCTACTATGAAGAAGGTATTACCGCTTCTGTTAAATTATGGTATAAATTAGCAAATGGTTCTTCAATATGGATTGTAAATAAACCAGCTGCTGCTCCTACTTCTGTTGAATTAATTGCCATGTTATCGAGCTCTGGAGTTGCCTACGATCCTATTCCGGCAAATGGTCTGAAACAGATTTACAAGCAACTTTGGATATCATTATTTCATCAGCCTTTTGAAGGTTGGACTTTAGCGAGGAGAACCAATTACGCAACACCAAGTGTAACACTTCCTTCTACCAGTCCTGGTTTCAATATTTTCAAAATAGTTTATCCGCAAAGTGAGATTGATGGAAATTATGAAAATTGGAAAGGTATAACTGGAGGTACAGATGCACCAACAACTAAACTCTGGTTTATGAATTAATGTTGTTTTATAAGAGAAAGTACAAATATTTGTAAACGACTTTCTTTGAAAGTAAAAGGATGTTTACTGATTTGGTTATAATGAAGGGCCGGTTGTTAAACAACCGTCCCTTTTTTTTTATAAATATAAATTTTGCTGTAACGCTTACCAGTAACTTATAATTTCAAATATTTGTCAATCAGTATTTGTGCTATTTGAGTAGAAATAATCATACTGTATTCATCCAAAATGGAATTAATATAAACCAAAAACCTACATCAAATTTTCTTCACCACTAATTATAATTAATTAATTTAATTGTGTAGTAAATTATATTTAGGCTAATAGTTGGTTGGTTAATTTAATGATACTTTTAAAATAAGCCTTTTACAAAAACTGTATCACAATATATTGAGAGTATCTGTGTTGCTTTTTTCAAACGCAATGTGCGCTTCAAATTTATTATGTATAATTAGTATTAATAGGCCAAAAATAATGGCAGACACAATTAGTACAGTATTTAGAAATCCACTTACAGAAAAAGATAACCTGATTAAAATTGTAGAAATAATGAAGCCTGAATTTCTGATAACCTTATGAAATTCATTTGTATGAAAAAAAGAGAACAGTAATAAAATAACATCAGCAATTATTAAAATAGTAAAAAACTGTTCAAAGAAAATATTGTTTATATTTTTAAATGAAACCGCTTTATTTGTATCAGGATAAATAGTACTCACAAACCAGTTAACAAACGAATAAATTGCTACCGAAATAAGTATAGGCACTAAAGCGGCAGCCAATGCTTTTTTTATTTTTATAAATCTTGCTACGCCATCCATGTAGACTTCATTTTTCACAACGCTCCCGAATCTTTTTTTACTTTGAATGTAGAATTGATAAATAAGAAAAAATAGCAGCACAGATGCAACTAGGTCATACGTAAACTGTAAGTCATATTTAATTTTGAACCAATCAGATGATAGTGACAAAGTGGAAAGATCTTTAAACAACCTTCGGATAATGATCAGGGTAATAATTTCATATTGCTTGCCAATGTAAGTTGTAATTGATTTTGGAAGATAATGTATTAGCAAATAAACTTCATAAACAAGTATAAATGAAAAAGGTGTATAAATGGCAGCAATAGGGTTTTTAAGTAAGTCTGAAGGTGTATTCGGAGTTATGATACCAACATCCACTAAATAAATAATTGTTAAGTGAATAAAGAAACTTGCAATGGCGATTACTAAAATAATGTGTTCACTTACTTTTTTTGTTTTATCAGAAAGTAGTTTTTGATAAAGCTTATCAAAAATTTTATTGTAATTCATTTAAACATTTTATCAACATATGCTTTAACACAGAAAAGGAGTAAATGTTTGCTCGTTTCTTTCGAGCGTTGATATTACCTATCCTGAAAAAAGTTGACTCACTATCTGATGAAGTTCAATCAATGTTAACAGATGGTTACCAGAGTATTTTTAAAGGCTTGCTTCCAATCAACAGAGGCCCTACTCTAAATAACACACTAACTCGGAAGAAAACGTTGCTCGGAAGTAACCTTACACATTTCTTGCATGTACGTTTTTTCAATAATTATTTATACCGGTCCGTCAATATTATAATAAATGCAACAATGCATTTTTCTTCTTGTGATGTAAGGTGTAGATTTCCAAGTTTGTCGTGATTCACTGTAGCTAGTATTTCTGCAGGTGGAAAACGCTCAACATCTATTTTGTTATAAAAATGAACTAATTTTTCTATTGTGTTATAAAATCCGTTATGAAAGTAGGGTGCTGAAACTGCAGCATTTCTTAGCGTTGGTACTTTAAATCTTCCGTAATTATCAGGGTCTTTTAAAAATCCACCTAAGCCATAATCAACAGCATTGCTGCATAAGGAATTAAAATTGCCAGGTATTGTATAAAATGGATTTGCTGGATTTTTTGGAACTCCAATATTATCATAGGTAAAGTTTGTAAATAATACTTTACCAGCTAAAGGGTGAGGGTCGGAAATATGGCAATTTGCACATTTGCCTTTTGATCTGTTATTAAACAATTGCAAGCCTCTTAACTCTTGTGCATTGAGTGTTACCTGCCCTTTTAAATAGTAATCACATTTTGATGTAAATGGATTTAAGTCGTGTGATTTTTAAAATGATGCAATCGCATCTGCTAAATTAATGAAGGCGGTACTATTGTCCGTCATCTCGCCATATACCTGCCTGTAAAGGAAATAATAACTGGCTTCTTTAATTTTACCAATTAGCATTTGAACATTGGTAATGTTCATCATAAGTGGATTAAGAAATGGTTTTTGCGATTGCTCTTCTAAAGTGTTTACGCTGCCATCTAAAAGAACCCGCCAACATAAGTTGAATCTACATAGTATAATGTAACGATGGTGCAAACATGTCATAAGTGATGTTGGGTGCATTTCTATTGCCGAATAATCCATTTACTGCCCCTTCGGAAACAATACCCTGGCTGGGGCCGCTAAAACTTGTGGATGGACTGTGGCAACTTGAACAAGATTGCCCTATTGGGTTGGATAAATTTTTATCATTAAATATTAATTTGCCCAATTTAATTTTGTCAATCTATTCAACTGTTACAATATCTTTTTCTTTACTGCAAGATGATAAGATGATTGCTGAACTAATAACAGCAGTTATTAAACAGGTAATGGTAGGTATAACTATGCATTTTCTCATGGTAATTTAAAATTTAGCAGTAAATCCAATATATAAACTTCTTCCTACGGCTGCAATTATTCCAGGGCCGGGATATTCATCCGTCCTTCTTGTAAAATAAGCTTTGTCGCCAAGATTATTTATACCACACTTTATTGAGTAGTTGTTTATTTTATAAGTAGCACTAAAATCTAACACTGTATATGCAGGAATGTAACCAGCTATTGGGTTGCCACTTACTTTTGTATTGGTTGCATCACCAAAAGCATCTCCTACATAATTGACCTGAAAAGTTGATGAAAAACCTTTGCTGTCATAAATGATACCTGCTCTTTCTATTTCTTTTGCTGCCGCTTCTACCCGATTTCCTTTAAACTCACCGCTTGTATATTTTGCGTTAATGTATGCGAATGAATTAAAAATACTTAACCCGTGTTTTGATTTTTGATTGAGATATTTTAAAATATTAAACTCAACATAAGCTTCCAAACCTTTGTGTACACTGCCGGCAATATTTGTTCTATAACCATAATCAAGTCCTGTGGTTGGGTCGGTCTTTATAACTTCTCCAATTCGGTTATTATAGGCCAGGTAAAATAGACTTATATCAACATTAAGATAGTTTTTAATTGTAGTTCTATAACCCAAGTCAGCGTTATAACCATAAGCATCTTTTAAATTGGGGTCAATTTTAGAGGTAACTCCAAAAGGTTGTAGTTGGTTGTAGTCAATTGGTCTGTATGCCTGACTAATGTTACCATAAATACTTGAATTATATTTTGACTTATACTCCATACCGATACCGCTTAAAAAAAAATACCTGTTTTTACTTTTGTTTGTTGTGATTTCGTACCTATCATCAATAACATATCCGTTAGCTGTGCTTTTCAAATATTCAAATCGTATACCTGGCGTTATGGTGAATCTTTTGCCTATCCTAAAAATATTTTCGACAAACGGCGCAATATTGGTAGTTGTAAAATCTAAATTCTTTTCCCATTCGCCTGTGATTGATAAATCAAAATCACTGTTTGTTGTTCCCTCTCCGCCTTCCAACCTTTTAAACCAGGCATAGGTAAGTCGTATTCCGCCCGCTATTGTAGATTTGTTTTTTCCTAAAGTATAATTTGTAGAAATTCTTGCTTCCGATGCAATACTGTGCATGTTTTCACTTTCAACCTCCCGGGGTACATATTGATTAGTAGCTGGGTCAATATCATCTAAAACATTTCCACCGCCATCTTCATTGCGCCAAACTAATGAGCGGTTACTAAAAATATAAGTTGTTTTTAAACTAAAAATTGTATGGTCGTTTGGATTAAAGTTAATGTAAGTGCTGATTATATTCCAGGGGCTTTTTAACCAATTTCTTGCCCTGATAGATATTTTTGGATTTGCATTATAAAGACTGTCTGATAAACCCCCGGGCATGTGTATTTTATTGCGAAGTAAGGAATACTCTATACCCATATTAAGTTTTGGAGATGCGGTATATTGAATTTTTCCAAAACCTGAAAGTTGCCACTGCTGACTGTTTGGTCTATAACCATCCATACTTTTATATTGAATAAATCCATAGTAGCTTATTTTTTTATAGTTGCCTCCAATCGAGTTGAAAAAATTGTACATTCCAAAACTGCCAAGGGTTTGAGATGTAATAAATTGAAAAGGTTTGTCTTTTGGTGCATCCGCTGTTACGTAGTTTACTAACCCTCCAAATTGTGCTCCAAATTGTAATGAGGAAGCGCCTCTTACCATTTCAATTCTTTTTACTGCTTCCATTGGTGGAATATAATATGCTTCATTGTAACCATAAACATCAGCACTAATGTTGTAACCATTTTGTCTTGTATTCATTTCAATACTTTGGGTAGGATTTAATCCTCTGGTAGCAATACCGTTAGCAGTAAAACCACTGCTTTCTGTTTCAACAATATTTAAACCGGGTATTCTTCCAAGAATTTGGCGGGTGTTGTTGATTGCTTTATTGGCATCTAAACTATCAACAACTATTATTTCGTTTTTTTTACCTGCGTAGATAATTCCGTCTTTCATTTCTAATAAATGTCCAACTCCATTAACGGTTTGATAGCCCGTAACAATCACTTCTTTAAGTAGTTTAGAACTATCTTTTTGTTGAGCTTTAATAGCTTTGAAGCATAGTAATGTTATTAAACATGCTGTTAGTTTTTTGATATTCATCAATTGCAGTTTTATTTGAATGCAAATGTGAGATGCGTAAAATGTAATTGTCATTACAATCGGGAAAAAATATTGCTCAAGTGGGAAAATATTATTTTGCCGATAGATATTTTGGGTGACTATTTTATTTATTGAAATTTGTGAGAAAGCTCAGATAAAGTATTTAATTTTCATTTCTTATACATTTACTTTTTAAGAGATTTTTATTTTTTTAAGAACATTAGATACTCATCCATCTTTTCTTCCCTTAATCCGTTGTTCCATGAGAGGTGATAACTTAACGAATAAGTTGGGGGATACCGACCTTGGGTACAGGTTATAGATTGGTAATAAGAATATTTTAAGAGCTAGCTTCCAACCAACAGAAGTACTTAACTAACACACCGACTAACTGGGTGAGAAAATATTGGAAAGCAATTTGGCACCTGTGCTCTTCATGCGCTGAAAAATACATTTATACATGCTTAAGTAATAAAATCTGCTACGGTTTAACACAAAAAAAAGGTTGCCTTTCAGCAAACCCTTCTTTTTAAAAAAATCTCTAATTATTTATGAGCAGGAGGAGCCTGCTGTTGCTGACCTTTCATCTTTTCCTGCATTGCCTTCATTTGCATTTGTTGTTGCATCATTTTTTGCTGCATCGCCTGCTGATCTGCCGTAGCTTGTTTTTTGTCTGTAACTTCTACCACTTCAACATCAAAAATAAGGTTTTCATTAGGTGCAATAGCCGGAGCTGATCCCTGAGCACCATACCCCAAACTAGATGGAATATAAAAACGGGCTTTGGTTCCTTTTGAAAGCATACGTAAACCATCAACCCATCCTGGAATTACTCTTGGCTCCCACATTTCAACTGGCAATAATTCTGTATGATGAAACTGTGAATCAACATTTGAATCAAATGGTTTACCTGCAAAACTTAAACCTGTGTATTTCATTTTTACCCCAACAGAATCAGTAACTTTTGCTCCGGTACCTGCCTGAATAATTTCTACATAAACACCTTTGGGTGTTTTTTCTGCTTTAATATTTTTTGAAGCAAGATAGTCTGTGATTATTTTATCATCTTTCTTTAATTGAACCAAACTATTTATAGAGTCTTTTACTTTTGCAAGTTCCATTTGTACTTTGTAAGCACTGTCTGCAGCTTCTTTAGTTTTATAAATATTTACAATTTTGTAATACGCAATAAGGTGGCCTCCTTTTTTCATGTAAGGCGGTGTGTTACCACCTTCTTTCATTACGCTATCAACCAATTGTTTTACAATGATGCTGTCACCCTTTTTTACTTGTTTAAAAATATTAAAATAAGTAGGAGGTATCTGGGCAGAATCCATTGCAGCTATCTGGTTGGCAAATTTTCTTGAATCATACAACACCGTATCCTTATCGGTTCCTTTGTAAGTTTGTGTAAACTGAATTTCAAAAAAGTTTCCATTTTCTATAGTTTTTCCACTACCTGCTGAAATGATTTTGTACTCCATTCCTTTTTCACTTTTAGTAAAGGATCCATTTGTACAACTTGCCAGTATAACTGTTGATACTGCCAACAAATAAAAAAATTGCTTCATGTTTTTTTTGTATTTAGAATTGATAATTACTTAATTGATCTTTATTTTCTTTCATGGCTTTTATAAACATAGCCGTTACTTCATCCAACGATTCTTTATTTTGTCCACCTGCTGCATTAAAATGCCCCCCACCATTAAAATATTTACGGGCAAATGTATTTACATCAAAGCCACCTTTACTTCTAAAAGAGCTCTTACGTTCTTCTCCCCTGTCGATAATAATGGCTGCCAGTTTAATACCTTGTATGCTTAAAGGATAATTTACCAATCCTTCTGTGTCACCTGTTTTTATATTGTATTTAATTAAATCTGCCTGGGGTATTGCAATAAGTGCCGTGTTGTATTCATAAAATAATTCCATCCTGTTAAGTAATACATTTCCCAAAAAACGAAAACGGTTTTCCAGAAAATTGTCATACAGTGCTTCGTGAACCGGTCCGTGGTTTAACCCCTTTTCTTTAAGATGCGATACCATTCTGTGCACCTTGGCTGAAGTTAAAGGAAAACGAAAAGAACCCGTATCTGTCATTACGCCTGCATATAAACATTCTGCAACAGGTTCATTTATTTTATCATCCTCACCGCTTCCAATAATAAAGTCGTAGACCATCTCGCAGGTAGAACTTTTTGTAGTATCACTTTCGCCGTATGTAAATTTATCAACCTGTGGTTCCTGGTGGTGATCAATTAATATTCGTTGCCCGGTCGCATTACATAATTTTTCCTCCATCCGTTTTGTACGGCTAAGTGTATTAAAATCAAGACAAAATATCCATTCAGCGGCCGCAATTGCTTTATCAGCTTCCTCGGTTTGTCTTTCATAATCCAACACATTTTTAATACCGGGCATCCAATTT
This sequence comes from Ferruginibacter sp., assembly GCA_025352695.1. Lineage (GTDB taxonomy): Bacteria > Bacteroidota > Bacteroidia > Chitinophagales > Chitinophagaceae > Ferruginibacter. Next base: position 35,081 of record JANXSK010000132.1, read on the forward strand.
AAAAAACTTGCCCAATTGGTTGGTGAAATAACTGTAACGGTATGACCAAACTGGATTAAAAAATTATACAAACCCAGAGAAGAGCCCATGGCATCGCCATCCGGTTTCTGGTGTGTAGTTATTACAACCTTGCGTGGCTGCGATAATAAAGGAAATATTTGATTGATTATAAGCATAAAGCGGCGCAAAAGTACTTGAAAGTTTTTAGTTTTCCGTTTTCTGTTTTATATTAACCTTTGGCTAACTTTTAAGTAAGGCAAAAAATAAAATATTTTAACTCAATATTTAAAATGGTTAACTCAAAAACCAGTTATCTTTGCGCCTCAAAATTCATATTATGAGTAATAGAACATTTACAATGATTAAACCGGATGCAACCAAAAAAGGTTATACCGGAGCAATTTTAGAAAAAATAAACGGTGCAGGATTTAAGATTGTAGCATTAAAAATGCTTTACCTTTCGGCAGAAAAAGCGGGCGAATTTTATGCCGTTCACAGAGAAAGACCTTTTTATGGTGAATTAGTAGAATTTATGAGTAGTGGTCCTATTGCTGCAGCAATTTTAGAAAAAGACAATGCGGTAGACGATTTTAGAATATTAATAGGTGCTACCAATCCAGCGCAGGCTGCAGAAGGTACCATTCGTAAATTATATGCTGCCTCTATTGGCGAAAATGCTATTCACGGAAGTGATAGTGATGCTAATGCCTTAATAGAAGGTGATTTCTTTTTTAGCAAATTAGAGCAGTTTTAACTTCATTATTTTCGAAAAGGAAACTTTTTAAGACATTCCCATATTTTATAAGAAAGTCGCTATACGATAGCAGCTTTCTTATTGAGTAGACACTTAGATTTATTACAAGTGGTGTATAATTTTTAATAAAGCAACGCTGCGACAAGGTTGAATTATTGGTTCAGTAAAGGCTTTACGGTATAACCTTCTTTACGCAACAAGGCTATTAACCCTTTTTTACCTACCAAATGTCCGGTGCCAACAGCAACAAATACCGGCGTTGTTTTCATTATCGTTTTTAATTGTATTACCCAGTTTTTATTTCTGTTATTTAATAATAAATTCTTGTGATCTTCTAAACCCAATTCTGTTTTAGTAAATAGTTTTTCGATATCATTTATACGCTGACTTTTATAAACATTCATCATGGTATCAAAATCTTTTTTGTTTGTTGCCATGCTGTCAATAGATTTTAATAATTCTTTTGCCTGTTCTTCATATGGAATACTGTCAAATACGGATGCCTGAAATTCCATAGTTTCCAGTCCCTTAATTTCTTTCTTTTGTAATTTTGCCACTTTAACCAACTCCTCTTCTACGCCCGAAATAGTTTTACAAGGCATCATTTTAGGATACAGCAACGCCTCTAAAAAAAAGGGTTTCATGCTTTGAATAAAAGACAGCGGCGTATGCAGCGAATCACTAAAATAACTTTCTATTTTTTTGTATTCTTCCGCAGTATATAGTTGTTCTAAAGTCTTTCCATCCTTCATATTCATCAGCATTAATCCACCTAACATCGTGGCAGGATCATCCATGTCCATTTCCATATACACTTTTTCTGACCGGCTAACCGCAGAGGTTAACTGGCTGCTAAAATGAATATCATTTTTACACATTAAATGAAAAGTACCAAAGAGGTAAGATGGTTGTGCCAGTCCATTAGCGCTCACTTCCCAAAGCAGAGAATTATCATTTTTATTAATGATTAACGCGGGTAGTTTAGTTTGTGCTTTGCACGAATAAAAAACTATGAGCAACGTTATTAATTTAAGCAGTTTCATATTTTCTAATAATTATTAAGACAAAATATTATAAAGACTTCCTCCCTTATTAAAGAATCTATCAATTTTTTTATCAATAGCAGGATCTGTAATAACAGGCGGCGCATGGTGTGGTTTTATTCTTGCATCAAATACCAATGGTCCTTTACATCCCCAATGTTTATTTATGGTAGTGTCATCTATTCCATACATATCATGCGATGGATTGCAACGGGTAAAAGTAACCCATAAAAAATTACGCAATTGATCGCTTACAAAACGGGCATCATCACAAACAACAATTACCGGAACAGTTTCTAAAACACTTGTTTTACTTTGTAGCTGGCTGTTTAAAATTTCCAATTCTTTTGTTGCTGTATCGTAACTTGAAAAAGGGTTTGTTTGCAAAGCAACTATACCGGGCATTACCAAAGTAGCTGCAGCGTAGTGCTGCAATTCTTTAAGGCAATCAGGCACTTCTTTTGCCAGCGTTCGGATAACTTCACCATACGCTGCTATTACAACTTTACTGCCGGTGTTTAAGGAAGTACCTGAATAATCTAATGTGTCAATGGTAGTGTTGGTGTAAAAATGAATATCTCTTGTAAGCACAATGCGTTGCAAGATAAATTCAAGATATAAATGAATATTATTGGTAGTAAGTTTATTGGTATCATCGGCAGTTATGAATAAAAATTTTGCAAGGCTTAACTGACCTGTACCTAACACATGATTGGCAATTGTTAAAATTTCTGCAGGTTGTTTGGTGGGCGTATAAGGAGTATATCGTTCACTGCCAATGGCTAACAACAATGGATGTACGCCGGCAGCGTCAACTGCATGCACTTCCTTTAAACCAGGAATTTCTGACTGCACTGCACTGCCTGTTAACTCATGTATTAATTGCCCAAAACTTGTATCTTCCTGCGGCGGACGCCCCACTACTGTAAATGGCCAGATGGCATTTTTTTTTGCAAATATTTTATATACCCTCATCAAAGGAAAATCATGCTTTAAACTATAATATCCCAGGTGATCGCCAAATGGTCCTTCAGGTTTATTTTCTCCGGGATATACTTCCCCAGTTATAACAAAATCAGCATCCGTGCTTATACAATATCCATCAACATAGCTATACCGAAACCTTCGTCCACCCAATACACCGCCAAAAGTCATTTCGCTAATACCTTCGGGCAGTGGCATAACTGCTGCCACACTATGCGCTGGCGGGCCGCCAACAAATATGCTGACTTTTAAAGGCAATCCTTTTTTATTTGCTTTGCTTTGATGAACACCAATTCCACGGTGTAATTGGTAATGCAGTCCAATTTCTTCGTTTATTTTATACTCATTTCCGCTAAGTTGTATACGGTACATTCCAAGATTGGCATTTATTATACCGGGCTGTTCAATATCTTCTGTGTAAACCTGCGGCAGGGTAATAAAGGCACCTCCATCCATTGGCCAATGTTGAATTTGAGGTATGTCTTGTATTTGTATTTGCTGAAATAAAACCGGCTTACTGATTGGGTTTTTTAATGGCAATGCTTTTAACGCCGCCATGCCTGCCGAAAAGTTTTTGATTGGATTTTTAATGGCTTTAATTGGTTCATTCTTCAATTCAATTAACTGTTGAACCAACGACAAGGTGTGCCTAAAAATAAATTTACTACGCTGTAATGTGCCAAAAATATTGGAAGCGGCCCTAAATTTACTTCCCTTTACATTTTCAAATAATAATGCCGGGCCTCCTGCTTCATGCACCCGTAAATGAATGGCTGCCATTTCAAGGTGTGGATCAACTTCTTCAATTATGCGTACCAATTGTTTGTTTGCTTCCAGATCGAGTAAACAAACTTCTAACGAATTATATGCCATTCCAAATAGGTTTCTGTGTAAAAGTAAAACACAAAACCTTTAAAATAGTTTTTATAATATAATTAAAAGCAGATTAGTAAACCCTTGTAGGGCAACTAGTGTTGCCTGCAACACCAGTTCTGTTATTTCCTCCTGCACCAAGTCTAAAACTAATTGAAACGCCGGAAAAATAATACCAGTCTTTACTACCGGCATTTCCCCTGCGAGCATTCGCAGCTGGATACAATAAACCTGTTTTTAATTCATTCCCCCTAAAAGCAAGATTCGCAGCTGTTTGTCCATTACTAGCTATCAATAATGTTTTATCTGCATACGTACTGCTTACATCATCTATATAATCAGTAAACAATTTTCTAAACCCAATTTCAACACCAATGCGTATATTTTCATTTATTGCTAATTTAATACCTCCACCGAACGGTATTGAAATTTGAGTGAGGTTATATTTTGTACGTCCGTTGTAAAAGCCCTGACCTTCTGTACCCAAAGGTTGCAAATAAGTTTTTTTACCTAGTGAATCGAATGTGTAAGGATTAAAATGATAAACGGCAATACCAGCAAATAAATAGGGAGTAAAAGGTTGTTCATTTAAATTCAATAAATCATATTCAAGACTAAGATTAAATTCTGATAAAGCTGTAGTAAAATTTAAATTTCGGCTTACATTCTTTGTTTCATTTTTATCATCTCCACTTAGCTTACCTATTTTAACATTTCCCGTTACATACAATTGCTGGGTTATTTCGTAAGATGCTCCGATGCCTAGAGCTAAATGGGATTGCTGAAAAGTAAATTTTTTGTCCTGCAAATCGCCTTGGTAATTACTTATCCCTCCAAAAGTTGTTAACCACACTTGCTGCGCCTGTACTAAACTTACAGGTAAAAAAAAGGCCAGGTAAAAAATTAGTTTTTTCATATAAATTATCTAATAGTAAATTATTGGAATAACAATAATCATTCCTTAAATTTCAATACAGGTACTCCCATTTAAACGAAAGATTACAGGTTTTGTTTTGCATAAAATAAAAATTGTAAGCCATGTAATAAGTATTGTGTTTATGCTATAATTTTATAAGCATAAATTATGAAATAAACAGTTTCTTAATAACAACAGTTCTACTTAAAATAACTTGTTTTTGAAAATACAAAATGGATAAAAGTCTTAATAAATATATTAGTGAAACAGGTTTCTGCTCAAGGCGGCAAGCCGATAAATACATTGATCAGGGAAGAGTTACAATAAATGGCACTGTAGCCATTAAAGGCAATCGTGTATTACCCGCAGACATGGTGGAAGTTGATGGTGAGCCACTTAAAAAGAAAGATAAAATTGTATACATGGTTTTTAATAAACCCGTTGGTATCACTTGTACAACTGATCTTAAAGATAAAGACAATATCATTTCGTTTATCAATTATAAAAGTAGAATATTTCCTGTTGGACGTTTAGATAAGCCTTCTGAGGGATTAATTTTTTTAACCAATGATGGTGATATTGTCAATAAAATATTGAGAGCCGGCAATAACCACGAAAAAGAATATGTTGTTACAGTGGATAAACCAATCAACAGCGAGTTTATTAATAAGATGGGTAACGGGCTTAAAATTTTAGATACCGTAACTAAAAAATGCATTGTAAAACAAGAAGGTAAAAACCGTTTTAGGATAATTTTAGTGCAAGGACTAAATCGCCAGATAAGAAGAATGTGCCAGGTATTGGGCTACAATGTTTACACGCTTAAACGAGTACGCATTATGAATATTACATTAACAAATTTACCTGTTGGTAAATGGCGTTACTTTACTGATGATGAAATAAAAACGATTGAAACGAATGTTTCATCTTCTATAAAAACAGAAGATGGTTCTTATTTTGAATAAAATGTTCCCGCAATTTGCCTTTGATAAAAAAATATAAGACACTTTTTTACAAACTTCTTTGCTTCATTACTTCATACAAAATGATGCCTGTTGCAACAGATACATTTAATGAATCAAAATCAGTAACCATCGGTATTTGAAACTGGTCATCACAAATTTTCATTAGTGGTTGATACACACCATGCTCTTCTCCTCCCATAACAATAGCACAAGGTTCGCTCAATTCAAGTTCAAATACTTTTTTTGTTGCTGTCATTTCGCTGGCAAAAACCTTTATCCCATTCAGGTGAAGCTCATCTACCGTTTTCATTAAGCTATTTACACGGCATACTGCCATCTTTTCAAGCGCACCTGCCGAAGTTAAAATAGCATCTTCATTTAAAGCGCCTACACCTTTATCTGGAATAATAATAGCATTAACACCAAAGCAAAAAGCACTTCTTGCAATAGCGCCTATATTCCTGATATCTGTTATACTATCTAAAATAAGAAACAATGGCACTTCTCCTTTTTCTACAGTAAATGAAATAATATCCTGTAAATTTTGGTATTGAATTTTACTGATCAATGCAACACAACCTTCGTGGTTACTAACATTGAAATTATCTAATTTTTCTACCGGCACTTTATTTATTGGTACCAAATACTTTTCAGCTAAATTGCGTATTTCATCAACTACAGTTCCATGAATGGTAGTTTGCAGATAAATCCGTTCCAAATGCTTACCTGATTCCATCGCTTCAATTACAGCGTTTCGACCAATTACCAATGAATTTTTTTTAGGGCGATGTTGTTGTTGTCTGAAATTTTTCACAATTCAAAATTACGTTTAATTAAAACTAATAAAAAACCATAAGCTCTTTCAAACTTATGGTCTTCTAAAATCTTTTGCCGCGGCAGAGAGATTTAGAGAGGAATTATTTTAATCCAAATACTTTTTTTACTTCTTTAACTGCGTCCAGTTTTTCCCAGGTAAATAATTCTACTTTCTTTTTAATAGATTTACCGTATGGAGATGTAAATGTTTTTTCTATTATTTCGTTTTTACGCCCCATGTGTCCATAAGCTGCAGTTTCACTATAAATAGGATTGCGTAATTTTAAACGTTGCTCTACAAAATAAGGACGCATATCAAAACAAGGCATAGTCATTATCTTTTTTGCAATTTCACCATCCGTTAATTTTACTTTAGAAGTACCATAAGTAACTACGTTAATGCTGGTAGGTTGTGCTACACCAATTGCATAACTAACTTGTACCAATATTTCATCACACAAACCTGCAGCTACTAAATTTTTTGCAATGTGCCTTGTGGCATAAGCTGCACTTCTATCAACTTTACTTGGATCTTTACCACTGAAAGCACCACCACCGTGTGCACCTTTACCACCATAAGTATCAACAATTATTTTACGGCCTGTTAAACCAGTATCTCCATGCGGTCCGCCGATTACAAATTTGCCGGTAGGATTGATATGGTATTTTATTTTATTGGTAAAAAGATGATCGTAATTTGGATATTTTGCTCTAACCCTTGGGATAACAATGTTGATAATATCCTTTTTGATTTTAGCCAACATCACTTCATCTTTTCCAAAATCATCATGTTGTGTTGATACTACAATCGCATCAATGCGTATGGGACGGTTATTGTCATCATATTCCAATGTTACCTGGCTTTTTGCATCAGGGCGCAAATATTTAATGTCAGTATTTTCTCTTCTGATAACGGCCAATTCAAGCAAAATGTAATGTGCAAGATCCAATGCCAACGGCATATAATTTTCTGTTTCGTTGGTAGCATACCCAAACATCATCCCCTGATCTCCTGCTCCCTGTTCTTCCTTTTTCTTTCTATCTACACCCTGATTAATATCTGCAGATTGCTCATGGATAGCAGATATAATACCACAAGAATTTGCCTCAAACATATATTCACTTTTAGTATATCCAATTTTACGGATAACACCTCTTGCTATTTCCTGAACATCCAGATAAGCCTTACTTTTAACTTCTCCAGCCAATACAACCTGTCCGGTAGTTACCAGTGTTTCACAAGCCACTTTGCTATTAGGATCAAACGCTAAGAAATTGTCTATTAAAGCATCACTGATTTGGTCAGCTATTTTATCCGGATGTCCTTCACTTACGGATTCTGATGTAAATAAATACGGCATATAATTTTATTTTTTGAGATGCAAAGATAAGTGGGTGATTGTAAATAAAAAAGCTTCCGTTTTAATAGAAGCTTTGGGAAATGCTTAAATTTTTGAATATACAATACGTAGTCTTAATTTATAATTTGGATTATTTCCATTACCAATTTTAACACCTCCAAAAGCAAGCAGGTTACTAAATGGTAAGTTATAGCCATAATAATATAACTCATAAGGTGCAGCCAACCTAAGCCCATAACTTACCTCATGCTTTGTTACAATGTTTTGTACATACCGTGAAATATTGAAAATATAGTAATTAGTAAGCTGACCGGTGAATGGATCAATTTTAGGGATTGGTTTACCTCCAAAATAAGTATAATCTATTCCGTTTGTTGGATAAAACGGCTGTACACTTGCGTTGGGATTATAATATGCACTTGGGTTTAAATCATAGGGCAATGCTTTATATTTCCACGTTGTTCCGGTATCAACAGCGTCTAAATAAAGATAAGAGGGTTCCTTTAATACTGTAACAGCAGAAGGAATTTCTTCTATTATCAGTTCAGCTCTATGTATGATGCGATTGTTTAAAAGGCTTAAACCAGGAACTTGAAGTGTTGCAAAAGTACCTGGTGTTGACTGTATAAATAATTCATCAGAAGAGACGGGCCTATTTGCATATTGCGAACCTGTTCTATCTCTGTTTATAAAATTGGCAGTTGCAGATTTATTAATTACTGTACTCGTAGTTCCTATAATTGTCCAGGAAGAATGAATCGTATCAATAGGTGTTATATTTTTTTTACGATAATGAATTTCTATACGGGTATTTATGTCTGTTAAATTGATATAAAATAAACCTTTTGCATCCGACCCTCCATTGGCTTCAATAGCAAAACCTTTAAAGACAGTAGTAAAAAGTGAATCTGAATGAAAGGGTTTATTACTACTTGAATCGTAGTTTGAAAGAATTTTATTAAGGAATGCGGCGTTTAAAGGTATCCGTATTTGATAGTGAGCTGAATCTTTTTTATTATTTAAAAACGTGTAATTTTTTAAATCTGTTGGAATTACCGTTGTTTCACCAATTACATTTATTGGCGTAATTAGAGGCTGGTAATTGGCTTGATATATAGAATCAAATTTAAAATTTGTTTCAGCAGGATCTAATTCCAACACCCTAAGGTGCTGAGGTTTAGTAGAATCGCCATAAAACCCTTTGTAAGAAAGACAAAGTACGACCGAATCAAAACCTGTACCGGCGGGTGCAAATGGTTGACCAATGGAGTCTTTGGTACTACCGAAATAATATGGAAAAAACCCAGGTTTAAATTGCAGGTAAATATTTGCATTGGTTTTGCCAAAAATCGGATCATTATTAATTGTTCCTAAAACATGTAAATCATGAGTTCTAATTTTGGTTGAATCAGGTAACAATAAACCTTGCGTTCCAAACACGGTTAATGTATCGGCAAAAGTGTGCACATTATCAACGGCAGGTATCAGGTCTGAACCAATTTCAGTAGTATCTATTTTAGTACAATTCCAGAAAAAAATCGAAAAAGCAATTACAGCAGAAACTAAAAGGAAAAATTTTCTTTGCACAAAAACAATATTTAATTAAAATGGGTTGTAAATAATCTATTTTGAAAGGTCGCTATATAATTGTAAATAGTCTGTTAAATCACTTTCAGGATTAAATGGTAACGTTTTTTTACCTTTTATTTTGCTAAATTCTTCAACTAATTTCTTGTCAACTTTTTCTGCTCCAAATGTAACGGCGTCAGCAAATGCTGCTCCACCTCTAAACATGGCAACATTATTAATGTCTTTAAAAAACTCCAGTTCTTTTTTTGTTACGTTGTCATTAATGGAAGCAATTTTAAGAAAATCTGCACCAAGCTTTTCCTTAAAAGTAGTTTGACCAATTGTATAAACAACCTTACAGTTACTAAATACCGGTTCTTTTTTATAAGCAGCTTTGATAAACATTGGTATCAAACCTGTCATCCAGCCACTGCAATGAATAATATCTGGAGGCCATCCAAATTTCTTTACGGTTTCAAGTGCTCCTTTACAAAATAAAGCCGTTCTTAATCCATTATCATCATACCATTTTTCGTTTTCATCATTAAAAATGGTCTTGCGTTTAAAAAAATCTTCATTATCAAGAAAATAAACCTGCAACCTTGCATTGGGCAGAGAAGCTACTTTAATAACAAGTGGATAATCATCTCCATCAATAGAAACATTTATTCCAGATAATCTTACAACTTCATGCAAGCGATGCCTTCTTTCATTAATAATACCAAAACGCGGCATGATGCATCTAACTTCCATCCCACTATCATTCGCTTTTACTGCTAATTTATTAATGATCTCCGAAAACTCAGTAAGTTCTACATAAGGAGACATTTCATTAGCAATAAATAAAATTCTTTTTTTTGTTGACATTTGTGATTGGTTAGTTTAAATCAGAATCGATTTCATTAAGGGATGCAAAGCTACAATAATTTTCTTAAAATCAATATACACGTAGATTTGGTTTATAATAAATCACAAAATGATTATAATTAAAAAAGCAGGTGACATTAAAAATCAACTGGTTGCATTAACTAAAATAGGTATATCAATTGGCTTTGTTCCAACTATGGGAGCATTGCACACCGGGCATATTTCATTGATTGAAGCGGCTAAAAATGAAAATGAGTTGGTTGTTTGCAGCATCTTTATAAATCCAACCCAGTTTAACGACCCTAAAGATTTTGAAATATATCCTGTCACCATTGAAAAGGATATATACCTTTTAGAAAAAGCAGGTTGCAGTATATTATTTTTACCTACTGTTGATGAAATGTATCCGGATGGTTTTAAAAATCTTAGTTATTTTAAACTCGGTTTTATAGAAACTATTTTAGATGGAAAATATCGCCCTGGACATTTTCAGGGGGTATGCCAGGTGGTATGCAGGTTGCTTGAAATAGTTTTGCCCAACAAATTATACCTCGGACAAAAAGATTTTCAACAAAGCATGGTTTTATCTAAAATAGCAACTATTGCTTATCCATCAATACAAATTGGTATTTGCCCTACGCAAAGAGAACCTGACGGTCTTGCAATGAGTAGTAGAAATTTAAGGTTAACAACCGAGGAAAGACTGTTGGCAGTCAATATATATTTAACCCTGAAATATATTCAAGATACTATTAAACCTGGAGATCTTACAAACGTGAAACATGGTGCAATAGCGGCTTTAACAGCAAAAGGTTTTAAAGTTGATTATATAGAGATTTGCCGCAAAAATAACCTGGAGATTCTAGAAAACTGGGATGGTAACACAGCTATTGTAATTTTAATTGCTGCCTTTTTAAATAGTGTAAGGTTGATTGATAATATAGTGGTATAATAAAAGAACTAATTTGATTATATAAATTGAAATATCTTTTTTTAGATTTAACGAATGTTTGGTTTTACTTTGTAAGTAGTAAAATATTATGCAAAAAAAAATAGGTTTAATACTTCAATATATCATTTTTTTAGGAGGAGGTATTTTTTTAGTTTGGTGGCAGTTTAGTAAAATGACGCCTGAGCAATTGCTTAAATTTAAATTTGCAATCTCCAATGCAAATTACACCATCTTAATTCCCATAATTATTCTTTCATTAGCCAGTCATGTAAGCCGCTCAATTAGGTGGAAAATTTTGATACAACCGATGGGCTACAATCCTTCTTTGTTTAATACATTTGGGGTAACAATGGTTGGTTACCTCGCCAATTCTTTTGTTCCCAGGTTGGGTGAAATATTAAAATGTAGCTTGCTTGGTAAGTATGAAAAAATCCCAGTGCAAAAACTTATCGGAACCATTGTTATTGAAAGAATATTTGACCTTGTTTGCTACCTTTTTTTTATACTCTTTACAATATTTATTCAGTTTAGCCTTGTAGGTAATTTTGTTAAAAATTCAATTTCAAAATTGATAAATCCACATAGAGGTATTGCTTTGTGGGGAAGGGTTTTACTTCTTTTTTTAGTAATAGGGTTTACAATTTTTTTACTGCGGTTGCTTTTAAAAAAGTACAGTCACGTTAAATTTATAAAGCGATTAACAAATTTTTTTACTGGTTTAAGAGAAGGTATCCTGAGTATAAAAAATCTTGAAAAAAGCGGTTGGTTTATTTTTCACACCGTATTTATCTGGAGCATGTATTTGCTTGAAATATATGTAGGTTTTTCGGCCATAAATGAAGTTTCGCACCTTGGTTTAGATGCCGCTTGCGCTGTTTTAACTCTGGCAACATTTGCGATGATTTTAACTCCGGGAGGTATTGGTACTTTTCCAACAGCAATTTTTTTGGTACTTGGTTTATATAACATCGAACAATCTACCGGTGAAGCATTTGGATGGTTAATGTGGGGAACTACAACATTTATCATTTTATTTTTTGGATTGGTTTGCTTCGGATTATTGTATTTTAATAATAAAAATAAAACAAAGGTTACACTTGCAGAAGAAGTTGCAAGTGTTTTATGATTTATTAACTTTAGAAATTGACTTAAAGTTAATAATCGCTTTTTGTATTATTTATGTGCCTACATTTAATTTCACATTTTTATTAACTTAAATTTTGATGCTTTGTTAAAACAAAAAGTAATTGTTAGAGATTTAAGCTGGTTATCTTTCAACAGCAGGGTATTACAGGAAGCTGCTGATGAAACTGTACCGCTTAGAGAAAGAATAAAATTTCTAGGAATTTTTTCAAATAACCTTGATGAGTTTTTCAGGGTTAGAGTTGCTACGCTAAAAAGAATGATTGAAGTTGGAGACAGAGGACACATGCACCTGGAAGTTTCCCCAGGAATAATTTTAGAAGAAATCCAGGAAAAAGTTGTGGAACAACAAAAAGAATTTGATAGAATTTGGAATGAAATATTAAGAGAATTAAAAAAAGAGCGTATAATTTTAATTAATGATAAACAATTAAACAAGGCACAACAACATTTTGTTACTGACTATTTTAATGATGAAATACGAAGCAATATTGTACCCCTAATGATAGAAAGCATACAGGCTTTTCCAACCCTCAGTGATAAATCAATTTACCTTGCCTGTAAGATGTCAAAAAAAGACAAAAGCATTCCACAGCGTTTTGCATTGGTATCTGTGCCAACCAGGCGTTTAAGCAGATTTGTTATTTTGCCCTCTAAAGAAAATGAACATCACATTATTTTATTGGAAGATGTAATTAGATTTTGTTTGCCTTCTATCTTTTCTTACTTCGGTTACGACGTATTTTCGGCACATATAATTAAAGTAACAAGAGATGCTGAAATAGATATTGATAATGATATTTCAACATCAATTATTCAAAAATTAGAAAAAGGTTTAAAAAACAGAAAAAAAGGAAAACCGGTTAGATTTATTTTTGATAAGGAAATTGATGTTGCCCTCCTATCTTATCTTATAAAAAGAATGGGTTTATCGGGAAAAGACAATTTGATACCAGGAGGCAGAATCCACAATTTTAAGGATTTTATAAATTTTCCAGATTCCGTTTTTAATTATAAAAGCAGTAGAAAAAAACCTTTTATACATCCATTGCTTAAAAATATAAATAGGGTTACAGATGTTATTTTAGAGAAAGATGTACTGCTAAATTTCCCTTATCATTCTTTTGACAGTTTAATTGATCTTGTGAGGGAAGCGGCTATTGATCCGGAAGTTAAAAGTATTAAAATAACCTGTTACCGTTTAGCTCCCAGATCTAAAATTATAAATGCGCTTACCAATGCTGTTCGCAATGGTAAAGAAGTAACAGTGGTTATTGAATTAAGAGCAAGGTTTGATGAAGAAGCTAACATTGAATGGAAAAAAGAATTGGAGGAAGCCGGCGTGAATGTTTTTATTGGAATTCCAAATATGAAAGTGCATGCAAAAATTTGTTTGATAAAAAAAATCATCAACGGACGAACCATTCATTACGGCTTTGTAGGAACCTGTAATTTAAACGAACGTACTGCAAAAATTTATGGCGATCATTGTTTGCTTACCTCCGATAGGTTTATTATGGCCGATGTAAACAGAATTTTTAATTATCTAGAACAACCTAAAACAAGGATTGCTTTATTAAGAGCCTGTAAAACTTTATTGGTAAGTCCAGTTTCGCTACGCAGACAATTGGTGCAACTAATTGACAAAGAAATTAAAGCTGCCAACGCAAAAAAAGCAGCTGCGATAACCATTAAATTAAATTCGTTAAGTGACGAATTGTTAATTGATAAATTATACGAAGCTGCAAAAGCCGGGGTAGAAATCAAAATGGTGATACGAGGTATTTATTGCATGCTTACAGAAAATAAAAAATTCAAAATTCCGGTGCAAGCTATCAGTATTGTTGACGAATACCTTGAACATGCAAGGGTGATAATTTTTTATAATGGAGGTAAAGAAAAAGTATACATTTCTTCAGCAGATTGGATGGTAAGAAATTTAGATCATCGTATAGAAGTTACCTGTCCTATTTTTGAACAAAATATACAGCGTGAATTAAAAGATATTTTGCAAATACAATTAGCAGATAATATAAAGGCAAGAAAATTAGACAATGCACTGAGTAACCAATATGTTAATCCACGTAATACAAAAAAAGTTCGCAGCCAGGTAGATATCTATAATTATCTGTATCGTAAATTATCCACATAATTTCTTCATTTTTATTGTTACCTGTTTAGTAGTGAATTACAGTGGTATATTTGTAGTATACATGTAAACATAACAATATTAAATTGTCAATATATTGAAATTAGCAGCAATAGACATTGGTAGTAATGCCGCAAGGCTTTTAATAACAGAAGTTTTAAAGGATGATAAAGAAATAGTAACATTCAATAAATTGAATTTAGTTAGAATACCGTTGCGATTGGGTTTTGATGTATTTGAAGCTGGTTCTATCTCCAAACAAAAAATAGAAATGGTTCTGCAAACCATGAAAGCATATAAACATTTATGCAATGCTTACGAGGTAGAACATATTAAGGCGTGTGCTACCAGTGCTATGAGAGATGCAAAAAATTCAGCTGACATTATCCGCAAAGTAAAACTTGAAACTTCTATTGAAATAGAAATCATTAGTGGTGATTTTGAAGCAGGATTGGTATACGAAAACCATGTGGCAGAAAATATGGACATGGAAAAAAGTTATTTGTATATTGATGTTGGCGGCGGAAGTACTGAATTATCTTTCTTTAGTAATGGCCAACTTACCTATAAAAGATCTTTTAACATAGGCACTATTCGTTTGCTAAAAAATATGGTAACAGATAACAACTGGGATGAAATGAAAGACAATATTCGTGCTGCAACAAAAGGACAGAAAGAAGTTGTAGCCATTGGAAGCGGCGGAAACATAAATAAAGTTTTTTCAATAAGTAAAAAAAAGGATGGCAAATCACTTTCATTAGAGTTATTGCGTGATTATTATAAAGAATTGAGTGCTGTATCGTTGGCTGAAAGAATTACCCGGTATAATTTACGAATTGACAGAGCCGATGTAATTGTGCCTGCCATTCAAATTTATATCAACGCCATGCGTTGGGCCGGAGCTACAGAAATTTATGTGCCAAAAATTGGTTTGGTAGACGGATTGATTCGCCATTTATGGGATGAATTGAAATAAACATTTTAAGAAGTATTCCATATCAGTAAAGTAATTTATTTAATATTATGTAACAATGTCTCTTTAGTATATTTTTGAAAATATTATCTACATTTACATCAGCGATCATTTTAGGATTTGTTTTATTCTAATGCAGAGTCAACTCCCCCTTCGCTGGCAAATTAATAAACAAATCCATCAAATTTTTAAATCTCCTTACACACAATGAGCGCAGAAAAGGAACAGAAAAAAGTAACCACTAACACAATCCAAAAAATGAAGGCTGCTGGAGAAAAAATCTCCATGATAACAGCCTACGATTATTCATTTGCCAAATTATTTGATGCTGCAGGTATTGATATTATTTTGGTAGGCGATAGTGCAAGTAATGTTATGGCAGGCCATGCTACTACGCTTCCCATTACTTTAGATCAAATGATCTATCATGCACAAAGTGTGGTACGTGCAAGAGAAAGATGTTTGGTAGTAACAGATCTTCCATTTGGCTCCTATCAATCCAATTCAGAAATTGCACTAGCATCTGCCATCAGAATCATGAAAGAAAGCGGAGCCCATACAGTAAAACTGGAAGGTGGCGAAGAAATAATTGATTCGGTTAAAAAAATAGTTAGTGCCGGAATACCTGTTATGGGCCATTTAGGACTAACACCACAATCCATTAATAAATTTGGAACTTATGTGGTAAGGGCAACTGAACAAACAGAAGCAGAAAAATTAAAAAAAGATGCCCTTTTATTACAGGAAGCTGGCTGCTTTGCAATTGTATTGGAAAAAATACCGGCGGCATTGGCAAAAGCAGTTTCTGAAAGTTTGCATATACCAACCATTGGTATTGGTGCAGGTGGCAATTGCGACGGACAAGTATTAGTCATGCACGATATGCTTGGCATTAACACTGAATTTAAACCTCGCTTTTTACGTAGGTATTTAAACCTTGATGAACAAATAACAGTTGCCATTAAGCAATATGTGTTAGATATTAAAAGTAAAGACTTTCCCAACGAAAACGAGCAATACTAAAATAATTTTTTATGTAATGGATTTGCCATTTTATGAACAAATTCGTCTTCCTATTTATGTACAGAAAATGATGACAGAAAAAATAAATCAGGCATTCCCCAAATCTTATGCAGAAATTAATGAAGCAACAATAATTTCGGGGTTTTCAATGGCCTCTGATGTACAAACCTGCTCCTTACTTAGATCACTTGCAGCTTCAAAACCAGGAGGAAAATTTTTAGAACTTGGTACAGGAACAGGATTATCAACCTCATGGATATTAGATGGAATGGATGATGAATCATCTTTAATTTCAATTGATAACGAGCCTAATTTTTTAAAAATAGCTAACCAATTTTTAGGAGATGACAAACGCTTAAATTTAATTACTACTGATGGTTCAGATTGGGTGGAAGAAAACAAACAACAAAAATTTGATTATATTTTTGCTAATACCTGGCATGGAAAATACCTACTTTTAGATGAAGTATTATCGATGCTAAATAAAGGTGGAATCTATATTATTGATGATATGCTACCACAATCTAACTGGCCGGATGGACACCAAGAAAAAGCTATCAATTTGGTAAACTATTTAAACACAAGAGTTGATTTATGGCTAACTAAACAAGTTTGGGCAACAGGAATAATTATTGTTGTTAAAAAATAAAACGATTCTCTCTTTATCTACCGATACCCAAATTCAACAAAATAAAATCTATAATCTTAACTAAAAATTGAGCTAACATAGTAAAATTTGAACAATTTTTCTATGTATTTAAGCTTTTACCATTATGAGAAATATTATATTAAGTGGCTGCATACTTTTATGCACAAATAGTTTTGCGCAATCTACAGTTGATTTAAATCCTATCACCATTATAGCTACAAGAAATCCACAAAAAGCAACCGAAACAGGACGTAGTATTACAGTGTTGGAAGGTAAAATATTTAACCAATTACCAGTTAATTCCATAGATGAATTACTAAAATATGTTCCCGGTGTAGAGGTTCAGTCACGTGGCCCAATGGGTACGCAAAGTGATATAATACTAAGGGGTGGAACTTTTCAGCAGGTGCTTATTTTACTTGATGGCATCAAAATTAATGATCCCATCACAGGACATTTTTCTTCCTACATTCCCGTAGCTCCCTACGAAATTGAACGCATTGAAATATTACGTGGGTCTGCTGCAGCAGTGTATGGTGCAGAAGCTGTTGGTGGAGTAATTAGCATCATCACCAAAACGTTTGATAAATATAAAACAGAAAAAAGTAATCATGAAAGTATTAGTGCTTCTTTAGGTCAATATCGGTTGATAAATGGTAATATGGGCTGGCATATTACAGGCCCAAAATTTAATGCATCGCTGGGAATTCTAAGCAATAATACGCCAGGGCAATTACTAAGAGGTGATAACCGGGGATATTTACACAATAACACCTTTAGTGGTTCCATCGCAATTGCTTTAAAAAATAACTGGCAAATATCTTTGCGAAGCAGTTATGATAGCAGAAATTTTGCTGCTCAAAATTATTACACCACTTTTAAAAGTGACACAGCTATTGAAAAGGTAACTACATTTTGGAATCAGGCACAGCTAAAACAACAAACAAAAAAATTCAGTCAACAAGTTGATGTGTTGTACAAAAACACAAGCGATCATTATTTATTCAATTCCGTATCAACTGCTAATGATAATAAATCTAACTTCTTTTTACTGCAATATTTGTACGCACAAAAAATAAACGACCGCTTCAATATGAGTGCAGGTGCACAGTTAGACAGAAGAGCCATTACCTCAAACGATAGAGGAAATCATTTTGCGAATCATGCAGCCGTGTTTGCGATGGTCGCATACACCAACAAACATTTAAAAATATCCCCTGCCTTAAGAGTTGACAGAGACGCTAATTATGGTACCGCTATATTGCCACAGTTAAATACATCATACCAATTAAAAAATATTACATTTCGCATCAATGCTGGCCGAAGTATACGTAGTGGTGATTTTACAGAACGTTACAACAATTATAATAAAACTATTGTTGCCGGGGGCAGTATTGGAAATCCAAATCTTTCTACAGAAAATGCCTGGAGTTATGAAGCTGGTGCCGATTTTATTTTAAGTAATAATTTCAAGGCATCTGTTACAGGTTTTTACAGAGATCAAAATAATGTGATTGATTATGTAAGGACTGCTTACAGTGAAATGCCAAGAAAAGTAAACCTTTTACCAACAGGCATCTATGCATTGGCAAAAAATATTAAAAAAGTAAAAACGTCTGGTGTGGAAATGGAGTTGGTGTATCAAAAAATATTTACTCTTCAACAAAGTTTGTACATGACTGCTGGCATTACTTTATTAAATTCTTCCAGCAGTGATGCAGTACCTTCTTTTTATATTATATCGCATGCAAAAACGCTTGTTCAGTCAACTATTCTGTATAAGTATAAAAAATTAAACACTGCAATAAATTTACTTTATAAAGACAGGGATCCAAAAAATGCTATTGCTATTAATGCAGCTATCACAAAAAATTATTTTTTGCTGAATTCAAAAATTGGGTACAATGTAAATAAAAAAGTAAAACTATTTATTTCCTGTAATAATATTACTAATATCCAATACAGTGATTTGTTAGGAAGCTTAATGCCTGGCAGATGGTTAAGTGGTGGAATTAATGTAAATCTTTAAAAAACCCTTCGCTATTGTGCGGTTATAAATCTTCTAATCTTACTTTAATATTTTAATCCGGTGCAGTCAGCTTCTAATTTTTATGCTGTATATTTTAATAAACTTTTTAATACCAAACAGGTTGCATTTAATTTGTTGTCTGTTGTATTTGATGAAGAACCAAAAAAATCCATCGTAACTTTACAAAAAAAAATATGCATTTTCTCTCAACATTACAGATACAACAAAAAAATAAAGGCGTTTCAACCGGTACTAAATGGTTAACATCAAAAGGTGCAACCATTGATTCGTACTCTCCGGTTGATGGCAAATTAATTGCCGGTGTAAAGAGTGCTGATAAAGATAATTACGATGCCGTATTGCAACTGGCACAAACTGCTTTTATAGAATGGAGACAATGGCCGGCTCCAAAGCGTGGAGATGTAGTTCGCCAAATTGGAGAGGAATTAAGGTTGCAAAAACATGCGCTCGGCCAGCTGGTAAGTTATGAGATGGGCAAAAGTTTACAGGAAGGTTTGGGCGAAGTGCAGGAGATGATTGATATCTGCGATTTTGCAGTCGGACTTTCCCGCCAATTACATGGTTTAACCATGCACAGCGAAAGAACAGGTCACAGAATGTACGAACAATATCACTCGTTGGGCATTGTCGGTATTATATCTGCATTTAATTTTCCGGTAGCTGTTTGGAGCTGGAATACTATGTTGGCATGGGTTTGTGGTAATGTATGCATTTGGAAACCAAGCGAAAAAACACCGTTGTGCGCCATTGCCTGTCAAAATATAACCGCAAAAGTATTTAAGAAAAACAATGTGCCCGAGGGTGTAAATAATTTAATTGTAGGTGATAGAGCAATAGGTGAATGGATGAGCAATGATACAAGGATTGCGTTGATTTCGGCCACCGGAAGTACCCGAATGGGTAAAGCTGTATCGGCCGCAGTTGCAGGAAGATTGGGCAGAAGTTTATTAGAACTTGGTGGTAACAACGCCATCATTATTTCAAAAGATGCTGATCTTGATATGGCATTGATTGGCGCAGCTTTTGGTGCAGTTGGTACAGCAGGACAACGTTGCACTTCTACCCGTAGATTAATTATACATGAAAAAGTATATGCAAAATTCAAAGAAAAACTGGTTAATGCCTACCAGCAATTGAAGATCGGTGATCCATTAAATGAAAAAAATCATGTAGGTCCGTTAATTGATACCATGGCAGTTGAAATGTATAAAGATGCTATTGAAAAATGCAAATCGGAAGGTGGCAATTTTATTATTGAAGGAGGTGTATTAAAAGGAAAAGGATACGAAAGCGGGTGTTATGTAAGACCCTGCATAGCTGAAGCAAAAAACAGTTACGCCATTGTTCAACACGAAACCTTTGCTCCTATTTTATACATCATGAAATATAAAACACTGGAGGAAGCCATTGCGATGCAAAACGGCGTACCGCAGGGATTATCATCTGCTATTATGACCAATAATTTACGGGAAGCTGAACAATACCTTTCTGTTGCAGGCAGCGATTGTGGAATTGCTAATGTAAATATCGGAACTTCCGGCGCTGAAATTGGCGGAGCTTTTGGTGGTGAAAAAGAAACTGGTGGTGGCAGGGAAAGTGGTAGTGATGCATGGAAAGTATACATGCGCAGACAAACCAATACCATAAATTATACGGATAAGTTGCCACTTGCACAGGGTATAAAATTTGATTTGTAATTTTTATAAAAACAGTATCTAATTCACTATGCGTATTTTATCAATATAAAATATGCATAGTGAATCTTCTTTTAACAATAACAGCATTGCACCCTAATTTATTTTAGACTTCTCACTGCGACGTTGAAATTGGTAATGACAAATCCTGCAATGATAACTACATTTCTGTGATCGTTTTGTATATTACAATTACTGCAACTCCATAGCACAATTTTTCCCTGCATTACTTTTGAGCCGTTTTAGGCGTTTTAAAATTTTAGTTCAAAAATTTCAAGAATAAAACGTGACTATAAAAATATTGCAGTATTGAGTATTTGCAAGATATAAGAATTATCAAAATCAATAATCTCAATGTTTTTTTTATAATTAAAAAATTATACCTTGCAGCGAAATAAAGGCTTTTATTAATATTTTTAAAACCATAACATACTTCTTAAGCAACAACCTCGATTTGCTTAATCACTGAGTTTTTACTTCAGTGTACGCTCCCATTACCGGAACGTAAAATTATATTTATAGCATACTTTTTTAACCATTTAGCCCGTCAATTATTAATTTTTCCAATAAATCATCATGCAATCAACTACAACATTATCAGCCACTACACAGCGCTACATAGTTCTGGAAGAAAAGTACGGTGCACATAATTATCATCCACTACCTGTAGTGCTGGATCGTGGCGAAGGTGTATTTGTGTGGGATGTTGAGGGTAGACGTTATTATGATTTTTTAAGTGGATATTCTGCTGTCAATCAGGGACATTGTCATCCGGCAATTATTAAAGCTTTAATTGATCAATCGACTAAACTAACATTAACAAGCAGGGCTTTTCACAGCAACCTGTTGGGTGAATATGAAAAATACATTACCACTTTTTTTGGATACGATAAAGTATTGCCAATGAACACAGGTGTGGAAGGTGGCGAAACTGCTATTAAGTTGGCACGCAGGTGGGGCTACACTGTAAAAGGGATTGCCGAAAATCAGGCAAAAATAATTTTTGCCGAAGGTAATTTTTGGGGAAGAACAATGGCTGCAATTTCCTCTTCTACCGACCCAAGTAGTTATCATAATTTCGGGCCCTTTATGCCCGGATTTGAACTTATTCCTTATAATGACCTTGTTGCGTTGGAAAAAGCATTCCAAAATAAAAACGTTGCTGCTTTTATGTTTGAGCCCATTCAGGGTGAAGCAGGCGTGGTAGTACCTGATGAAGGTTACTTAACAGGAATAAGAAATTTGTGTACTGAATACAATGTGTTGATGATTGCAGATGAGATACAAACTGGCCTTGCACGGACAGGAAAAATGCTGGCTTGCGATCATGAAAATGTTCGTCCTGATATTTTAATTTTGGGTAAAGCATTGAGTGGAGGTGTATTGCCAGTAAGTGCTGTTTTGTGTGATGATAAAATTATGATGACCATAAAACCAGGCGAACACGGCAGTACTTATGGTGGTAACCCTTTAGCTTGTGCCGTTGCAGTAGCAGCATTGAGGGTTTTAAAAGAGGAGCGAATGACTGAAAATGCGGCTGCAATGGGAGAATTATTACGCAAAGAAATAAGAAAATTGAACTCTCCCTTTATTACGTTGGTAAGAGGCAAAGGTTTATTAAATGCCATTGTGTTAAAACATGCTAATCCTGAAGCTGCCTGGGATTTTTGTTTAACCTTAAAAGAAAATGGCTTGTTGGCCAAACCTACACACGGAGATAAAATACGTTTTGCACCACCATTAATCATTACAAAAGAGCAGTTGATGGAATGTGTACATATTATTAATAAAAGTTTGCAATCGCTTGGATAAAATGGAGAAAAGTAGTCAGCGCTATTTAAACTACTTTCCTTTTTTAAATTAATTATGAATTCAGTAATTTAACTTGTTTTTCAATTTTATATTTATATGAACATTTTTAATCGAAAAAAATTTTTACAATCTTCAGCAGTGTTACTAGCAATGGGAGTTACGGGCAGCTCCTTTAATAATAAATATAAAAATCCACTGCTATCCTTTTCTACAATTGGGTGTCCCGATTGGACCTTTCAACAAATAGTTGATTTTGCCGTAGCTAATAATTTTAATGGGTTAGAAATCCGGGGCATATTCAGGGAATTGGAACTTACAAAATGTAAGGAATTTAGCAATGCTGAAAATATATTGGCAACAAACAAATTAATGAAAGAAAATAGGTTGCAATTTGTTGATCTTGGTTCTTCTGCAGCCATGCACCACAGTGATAAAATAGAACGACAAAAAAACTTATCAGAAGCAAAACGATTTATTGATTTGGCACAACAAATTCAATGTCCCTATATTAGAGTGTTTCCCAATAATTTACCAAAAGACCAGGATCGCAATGTAACTATTGATCTTATAATACAGGGGTTGATTGAACTAGGCGATTATGCAAAAGGAAGCGGAGTAACTGTGTTGTTAGAATCTCATGGAGAACTTGTTGAATCTGCAGACCTCCAAAAAATTATGCAATCAGCCAATCATAAAAATGTAGGCCTGGTTTGGGATATCGTAAATATGTGGTCGGTAACAAAAGAGCCACCGGCTGAAGTCTATGCTGTACTAAAAAAATATATTCGGCACACCCACATAAAAGATTTAAAATTTGTAAATGGTAAAGAACAATACACCTTATTAGGAACAGGCGAAGCACCTATATTTGAAACCATTGATATTTTAAACAACAATGACTATAAAGGCTATTACAGTTTTGAATGGGAGAAATTATGGCATCCTGAAATTGATGAACCTGAAGTAGCCATTGCACATTATTCCAAAGTAATGAAAGCGCATTTTAAGCTGTAATAATAAGACCTCACAGTTATAAATTTTACATTTATAATTTTTTTGTTTACGCTTAATTTTATCAGTTAATTCAATTTTAAATGTACTGTCTTTTTGTTTTATTCGGTTCAAACATTTACTTTAATATCTTTACCAAAATTTAAATTATTTAAATTAATGGA
Organism: Ferruginibacter sp.; assembly: GCA_025352695.1. Taxonomy (GTDB): domain Bacteria; phylum Bacteroidota; class Bacteroidia; order Chitinophagales; family Chitinophagaceae; genus Ferruginibacter. The sequence continues at coordinate 58,849 of JANXSK010000132.1, forward strand.
TACCCATCTTCATCATGATCACACAGAAGCCCACTTAAAAAGTTCTGATGCTTTAAGAGATATTGTAATTGGTATGAGTGATGGACTTACGGTACCGTTTGCACTTGCAGCTGGTTTAAGTGGTGCTGTAAGCAGTAGTACGATTATTGTAATTGCTGGTATTGCAGAAATTTGTGCCGGAAGTATTGCCATGGGACTTGGTGGTTACCTAGCCGGTAAGACAGAGCAGGATCATTATAAAAGTGAAGTTAAGAGAGAGTATGTTGAAGTAGAAACCCTGCGTCACCTTGAAATTAAAGAGACGAAAGAATTTTTTGCCAATATTGGATTAAGTGTGGCATTACAAGATCTAGCTACTGAAGAGATTGCACAAAATAAAGACCGCTGGGTAAATTTTATGATGAAGTACGAATTGGGGTTGGAAGAGCCTGATCCCAAAAGGGCAACTAAGAGTGCCTTAAATATTGGACTTTCCTACATTGCAGGTGGCATCATTCCGTTAAGTCCTTATTTTTTTATAAGCGATTCAAATGAAGCTTTAAAAATATCTGTCGTTGCAACGCTGATATGTTTGTTTATATTTGGTTATTTTAAAAGTAAAATAACCGGCGTTAATCCTATTTGGGGAGCTATAAAAGTAATGTTAATTGGTGCTGTTGCTGCAGCGGCTGCCTTTGGAGTAGCTAAATTATTTGAAGGCCATCATTGATTGTAATTTTATCAGAGTTTATAGTAACTATTTATAAAAACTTACATGATTGTATCTACCCTATCCTATGATCCTGATAGTAGTTGGTGCTTTTTATTGATAACAATATTTTCCAATGTCCATTTAATTTTCTTTTCAAACGGATGTTTGCGTACCGAGCAATCATTTTTGGTACAGATATTACAGCTAAAATCAAGGCATCCGTCTGAATGAACAAATAGTTCCATAGACTCTCCATATTCCTTTTTTACAAGGGCTGACAGGACATCAATTTCCTCGTGTGCCTGGTGCACATTTAAATACCATGGTACAGTTAGGTGACAATCGAGGTGTATGGTACCACCGTATTTTATAATACGCAAATTATGAACATCAATCCAGTTAGGCCTTCTGTTGCTATTTAGGGTTACTACAAGTTTCTCTAATAAAATAGTATCGGCTTCATCCATTATTCCAGCTATAGAGGTACGCACTATTTTATATCCCGTAAACAAGATTATAAAAGCAAATAGCATAGCTACGGCACTGTCTATCCACCAAAGTTTTACAAAATATAACAATATTAATCCTGCAATAATACCGAGTGTTGAGTAAGTATCACTTTGTAAATGTTTACCACTTGCAATCAGCGCAAGTGAATTATTTTTTGTTCCTGTTGCAATACAAATACTGCCGGTAACATAATTTATAATAGCAGTAACTGCAATAATCCAGATACCATAATCCAATGCTTGTATAGGGTGCGGATGAATAAGATTATTAATGGCCTCGTAAATGATAATAAGACCGGCAACAGAAATGAGTGTTCCTTCGATGGCAGCTGAAAGAAATTCCGCTTTGCCATGTCCATAAGGATGATCTGTATCTTTTGGCTTGGCACTTACATACAAACTATAAATACCAATAAGTCCTGCTACCACATTAACTGTACTCTCCAAAGCATCGGTTAAAATAGCTACTGAACCTGTAAGGTACCAGGCTATCAGTTTCATAATAAAAAGAATAATACTAACGAAAGTTATTATTTTTTGAAGCCTTAAATTTTGTTGTGATCTATGCAAACGAAATATTTAGCATGTAAATATAACCGCTATCTTTTAATGAAAAACAATCGCCTGAACTAAACCTTAAAAATGACCTGTTTACCTGCTGCAAAATTTGATGCTGCAATTCGTACATTTGCTATCATTAAGAATAAGTAGTTTTTAAATAATATTATAAAAAAGTACCTAATTGGTATGCGGTACAAGAGGGCGATGCAACGATGTACCACAATGTATGGTAGCCCGGTCAAAATATTTTAAGCATGGAACTGAGCAAGAATTTTTTACCCAACGAAGCTGAAGCTAAATGGTATCCACACTGGTTAGAGAAAGGCTATTTTAACAGCACACCCGACGAACGGGAAGCCTATACAATTGTAATACCTCCGCCAAATGTTACCGGTGTGTTACATATGGGACATTGCCTTAATAGTACGATACAAGATATCTTAATTCGCAGCGCCAGAATGCAGGGAAAAAATGCCTGCTGGGTGCCGGGTACAGACCATGCTTCGATTGCTACAGAAACAAAAGTGGTGGGCATGCTAAGAGAAAGGGGTATTACAAAATCATCTTTAACAAGAGACGAATTTTTAGCTTATGCATGGGAATGGAAAGAAAAATATGGTGGCATTATTTTACAGCAATTAAAAAAATTGGGCTGTAGCTTAGATTGGAAAAGAACATCTTTTACAATGGATGCTGATTATTACAAAAGTGTAATAAAAGTATTCGTAGACTTGCATAACAAAGGACTTATTTATCGTGGAAAAAGAATGGTCAACTGGGATCCTGTTAGCCTGACTGCATTGAGTGATGAAGAAGTAATTTTTAAAGAAGTAAATTCAAAACTATTTTATGTTACCTATAAATTAGCCGACGATTCCGGAGATGGAATTACGGTAGCAACTACCAGACCTGAAACAATTTTGGGTGATGTTGCTATTTGTGTAAACCCAACTGACGAACGTTACATTCACCTGATTGGCAAAAAAGTATTGGTACCAATTATTAATAGAATTATACCCATTATTGCAGATGAATATGTAACCACAGATTTTGGAACAGGCGCTTTAAAAATTACCCCGGCGCATGACAAGAATGATAACATGCTGGGTATTAAGCATAATCTGAAAGTAATAGATACGTTGGATGCTACCGGAAAATTTACCGCTGAAAATTTACTGGATGAAAGCCCGTCTGAGCTTGTATTATCATACATTGGAGTAGACCGATTTGCATTGCGTAAAAAAATTGCAGAAGATATAAATGCTTTAGGCCTTATTGAAAAAACTGAAGCGTATAAAGGTCAGGTAGGTACAAGCGAAAGAACCGGAGCCGTTATTGAACACCGGTTATCGTTGCAGTGGTTTATTGATATGCAACAATTTATAAAAAAAAATCCGGAAACATTAACTGCTGTAACAGATGACACGATTAAGTTTCATCCTGCAAAATCAAAAAATACCTATACCCACTGGTTAGAAAATATTAAAGACTGGTGCATAAGCCGGCAACTTTGGTGGGGCCAGCAAATACCAGCCTGGTATGATGATGCCGGAAATGTTTATGTGGCAGAAAGCTTAGCGGAATTGCACAAAAGTAATCCTGAAACTGAACACTTACAATTAAAACAGGATGAAGATGTTCTTGACACCTGGTTCTCCTCCTGGCTTTGGCCCATAGAAGTTTTTAAAGGTATCAGCAATCCTGGCAATGCGGAGGTAGCTTATTATTATCCTTCTACAACATTAGTTACAGGGCAGGATATTATTTTCTTTTGGGTTGCCCGTATGATTATGGCCGGATATGAATATGCAGGTAAACCTCCTTTTAAAGACGTGTATTTTACAGGAATGGTAAGGGATAAACTAGGAAGAAAAATGAGTAAGCAATTAGGCAACTCCCCAGATTTACTGGCATTGATTGATCAATACGGTGCTGATGCTGTGCGATTTGGTATTATGGTAGCTTCCCCTGCCGGCAACGATTTAATGTTTGATGAAAGTTCATTGGAGCAGGGACGAAATTTTAATAACAAGTTGTGGAATGCATTGAAGCTGGTAAAAATGTGGGAAGCCCGCCAATTGCCAATTGAAAATAATGAACTATCAAAAGGCAATTACAACTTTGCCACTGATTGGTTTGCAAACAGATTGAACCAAGTAAAAACAGAAGTGGATTTATTGATGCAACAATTTCGATTAAGCGAAGCATTAAAAACTATTTATTCTCTTATTTGGGATGATTTTTGTAGCTGGTATTTGGAATGGGTTAAACCAGGTTTTGAACAACCTATAGAAGCAGTTGTGTATAATAAAACAGTCTTCTTTTTTGAAGAATTAATGCAATTAATACATCCCTTTATGCCTTTTGTTTCGGAAGAAATTTATCAACAATTGAAAGAGAGAACAGATGATTTATGTATAAAGCAACATACAAAAAATGGAGCTGCTGATAATGACATTTTGATAAAAGGGATGCAATTACAAAAAGATATTACGGCCATTAGAGATACAAGAAAAAAATATCAAATAAAAAATATTGACAAAATTAAGTTTACAGCTACTTATGATTTACAAAAATTTCTTTTAACCAATTCTTCTATACTTGAATTATTAATAAAGCAAACAAATGTTGAATTAAATGCCAATTCAGTTATAAAAGCTGGTAATTTGGAAATTTTGCACAATGAAATAATTATTAAAACTACAGGTAATAATTTTTATTATTTGCAGATAGAAAAAGAAATTGATACATCATCGCAAAAAGAGGATTTAATAAAAGATCTTGAACACCAAAAAGGATTTTTATTTTCTGTAGAAAAAAAACTAACGAATGAAAAATTTGTAGGTAATGCTAAACCCGAAATCCTGGCACTCGAACAAAAAAAAATGGCTGATGTATTATGCAGAATAAAATCAATTGAAGAAAGTTTAGCAGGATTAAATTAGAAAAAATATTTTAACACAATTAAAAGTTAGATAAAAGGAGGCACACTATTAAAATAACTATTTCGTTATACCTTTAAAGTTATTATGAAAGCAACATTTTATACTCATTTTACTTTTACAGTATTTTTTACTTTGGCCGGTTCAATAGCACTAGCGCAGGCACCTGCTAAACCTGTAGTAAAGCACATTGAAAAATATAAGCCTCCTGTTGTTCAATCTTACCTTGGTAACATAACCGGCAAAACTGCTAGTGCCGATGTTGAAATAGCCAAAGTTGTTATTGCATTGCCATTAAAAATTGTTGATGATAAAAAAAATAATTATGCTGTAGTATCTTACCAATTTGCTTACAAAAGAATTGGTATAACAGAGGATGAAGAAACAGGTAAAACATCTCCACAAAGTGATATTGTATCAAACCAATTTACTGAAAGTCCGCTACCCGCAATCTGGCAAAGCAATATTACTGAAGGGTTACATAAAGGCGAAAGCCTGTACTTTTTCGACATCATTGTATTAGATAAATTAGGTCGTAGATTTTTTGCTCCAGAACTTAAAATTACGGTACAGTAATAAATTGAAGAAAAGTAGCTTTTATCATTCTTTTTCCTAATAGGTACAAATTGCTATCTCTTAAAGATTAAAATCTTTTAAAATTTTAATCTTCCCTTTATAACATTCATTGATTTTTTATTTCAATGTATGCTCCTTGCAACCAATTACTTTTACCAATCAATTTTCCGTTTACAAAACAGTAATAACCATTTACAAAATAGAGCAATAATTAATTTAGAGTAGTGCTACATTTAGTTAGATGTATATCCAATTAAAATTCTTACAGACAAGAAAAGTTCATATTATTTATCTATTTCAGGATTTGCTAAAATTGGGTAATTATTTTGTTTTTATCTAGTTTTAGTATATTTTATTTGCAGAAATTTTTACTGTCATTTAGTTAATCTTTGATTTAACATACAAATATTTTATCAAAAGCTTATGCAAAAAAAACTTATCCTCTTTTTTATTACAATTCTTTTAAGTGCAGAAATATATGCTCAAAATAAAGTTGTAGACAGTATGAAAGCTTGGGTAAATGCTCATAATAAAATTGATTCCCAATACATCCTTACCCTTCATAGAATCAGTTACAGATTAAGTGAAAAAGATGTGAAGCAGTCCTTCGCTTATTACGAAAAAGTAGTATCATTAAGTGATAGCACCAACTTTACCTATGGTAAATCTCTGGCACAAATTAACTTGGGTATTCTACTGTATAATTCTGCAAATTTTGATGCAAGTAACAAAGCATACTTTAAAGCAATTGACTATGCAGATGCCTGTGGTTCATTACGCTTAAAAGCGGTATCACTTAATAACATTGCCAACAATTTAAAAACCCTTAAAGATTTTGAAAAAAGTAGAAAATATGTAAGAGAAGCCATCGTCCTTAATATAAAACTTGAGGCCTGGCGTGGTGTTGCTATTAATTACGAATTGCTTCAACAATCCGATCTAGAGGAAAAATTATATACCGATGCCAAAGAAAATTTAAAAAAGGGGATGCCCTATGCCCTTAGAACCAGTGATAGCTATATACTTTCCTTATTTTACCTTGGTTTTGGAAAGTTACAAGCCATTAATAACAATATCGATTCGGCTAAATATTATTTTGAAAAAGCATTGCAACAGGCAAAGCTGGAAACAGATTTAAGAAATCAGTTACAGGTTTATCTGGCCAAAGTAAAATATTTGCCAACTATACCCTATGCAGAAAAAATATTATTATTACACAGTTCCCTAAAAATATCAAAGCAAACTGGTTATTTGGTAGGTATTTCTGATGCAACCCAATTGTTGTCTACCGTTTATGATGAATTAAAAAACAAGGATTCTTCTCTATTTTATTACCGGTTATACCGATCTGCAGCTGACTCTTTATTTTCAGAAAATAATAAACGCAACGTAATAATACAGGAATCTGAATGGCAGTTAAAAAGAAAGGAAATTGAAAACAATCGCTTAAAAGGATTAGCAACATTACAGCAAAAAGATCTTGTTGTAAAAAACAGTTTATTGTTGGCTGCATTAACTGTATTTATACTTGCCATTGTAGTCGCCACTTTTGTTTATAAAAACAACGAAGCAAAAAAGAAACGAAGCGAAGCTTCAACCAAACAAAAAATTGCAGAGGTAGAAATGAAGGTATTACGGTCACAGATGAATCCTCATTTTATTTTTAACAGCCTTAACAGCATCGAAAATTTTATGATGCAAAATGAAAAGCGACTGGCCAGCGATTATTTAAATAAATTTACCCGCCTCATCCGTACCATTTTAGATAGCAGTTTAAGTGATTTAATTCAGGTTACAAAAGATATGGAAGCTTTGCAGCTTTATATTGATTTGCAACAATTGCGGTTTAACAATAAATTTACCTATAAAACCTGTATTGATCCACAGTTATTAAACGGAGATTATAAAGTACCTTCTCTAATAATTCAGCCTTTTGTAGAAAATGCTATCGAGCATGGTATTGCTCACAGCGAAAGAAAAGATTGTATCTTATCCGTATCTGCATCAATTAGCAACGACTATATTTTATATTCTATTGAGGATAACGGAGTCGGCCGAAAACAATCGGCCGCATATAATATTCAAAATAAGAAGCAACATAAAAGTTTAGGAATAACGATAACAAAAGATAGAATTCATATTTTTAACGATACGGATAAAAGTATTGATAATGTTGTTATTACTGATTTGTACGATGTTGATAACAATCCAACAGGGTCAAGGGTAGAAGTAAAAATTAAATTACTCTAATATGGAAAAGATAAAAGCAATTATAATTGATGATGAACTGAGCAGCCTTCAAAACCTGCAGCAAAAACTTACAGAATTTTGCTCATCTGTATTTGTTGTGGCAACAGCTCAAAAACCCGAAGATGCCATACTGCTCATTAACCACCATAAACCCGATGTAATTTTTTTAGATATTGAAATGCCCAAAATGAGTGGCTTTAGAATGCTGGAAGAATTAAAGGAAGTTGATTTTGAAATTATTTTTACCACAGCTTACAACCACTATGCTGTAGATGCAATTCGTATCGCTGCTTTTGATTATTTATTAAAACCCATCTCTATAAAAGACCTGCAACAAGCTGTAGAAAGGTTAAATAAATTAAGGGATAATCAAACAAGAGAAAAAATTGATATTTTAAAATCATCTCTCGAAGACAAAAAAACACAGAATGACAAGATAGCTATTTCCACCACAGAGGGGCTCGAATTTATTCCCATTAAAAATATCCTGCACATTGAATCAAACAGTAATTACAGCAAGATTTATTTTAACGATAACCGCACTTTAACTGTAACCAAATTATTAAAAGATTTTGAAGACATGCTGGTACCTTATAATTTTTACCGGGTGCACAATTCGCATCTAATAAATTTAAATTATATCCAAAAATACCTGAGGGGAAATGGAGGTAAAGTCATTATGCAGGATGGAACAGAAATAGAAGTTGCAAGAAGAAAGAAGGAGGAATTTTTGAAGATGATAGCAGGCTAACTTCTGGCTAACAGCTACGGAAATTATTTGCCATTGCGATAAAATTTGATACGCCACAAATAAAATACTTCTACTCTACCGAAAAATCAATCTTTACTGTAATAGAAGCTGTTTTGTTTTTTGAGCTGGTGTTAAACGCCCCGCCATAACTGTAATCTTCATTGCTATTTTGACCGGTTATTTGAAACACACCCATTGTAGCTTTCTTAATTTTACCTAAACTACTGCCTGCATTTTTAGCAATTATTTCTGCTCTTTGTTTTGCGTCTGCACTGGCTTTGGCTAATAGATCAACTTTTAATTCTGATAATTTTGTATAAAAATAAGCAGGTGAAGATGAGTTAAATTCTATGCCGCTTTCAATTAACTCAGTTACTTCACGGGAAATTTTTTCAACCTTATTAATATCTTTAGAATCTACTGTTACATTTTGTTTTAAGTTATAACCCGTAAATTCATTACCAATCTGTTTACCACCAGTATCATATTTTGTAGTAAAATCTTTATCAATGGCCACAGCCGAAAAAAACATTTCACCTTCAGCAACACCTTTTGCTTTAAGGTAAGTTCTTATCTTTCCTTCATCTTCTTTTAATAAGGAATAGGCACTCTTTAAATCCATCATTTTTCTGCTGTAATTACCCGTCCAAACAATTTGATCGCTGGCAAAATCTTTTTCTGCCAGGCCTGTAACAGTAATGTTTTCGGATGCTTTAAATTTATACTTATAAGCAGTACTCAAAATAAAAAATCCTATGATAATTGCCAGTGCAATAATGGCTGAATTAATATATTGTTTCATGTACTTAATTTTAACTAAAGTAAATATTAATTGCGTTGTATTAAAATTTAAAATACCTACTCCCTACCCTTGTACTTCCGGATAAGTAATTGAAAGTTGGCGGCTTTAAGTTTCTAATAAAATTACTATTTCTTTCTATTCCCCTGCCCAAATTGCTGATAGTAAAAGTCTATAATTTTAAAGCTATTTAAAACAAACCCAAACCTCCTCAACTATCAACCATCAACCTTCAAACCAACTGGTGCGTCTGCTTAATAATGCCCATTACAAAAACACTCTGCACTTTACCCATATTTTCTACCTGGCTTAATTTATTTACATGAAAATCATAGTAGGCATTCATATCCTCACAAACAACCTTCAGCATAAAGTCAAATTCGCCTGAGATACTGTAACACTCAATCACTTCATTTAACGCTTCAATCATTTCTATAAATTTTACACCAGCTTTCTTACTGTGTTCTTTTAACGACACGTAACAAATCACCATCAAGCCTTTCTTTACTTTATTATGATCTAGTAAAGTTGCATATTGTTTAATTACGCCGCTAGCTTCCATGCGCTTAATACGTTCATGAACCGGCGTTGTGCTCAGGTGCATTTGGTCGCTTATTTCTTTTACTGTTACCCGTGCATTTTTTTGTAGCAAGTGCAGTATTGCCAAATCTTTACTGTCAAGTACCAATTGTTCAGTAGTTGAATCATCTTTTAATATTGCTTTCGCCATCAGTAAAAAGTATTTTATTCTATATTAAATCAATTAATTTAAGTTTTATCCCAAAGTTACATAAATGCATAGAATATTATCCTGTAATTGTACATTTGTGGCCTAAATAAATAATTATGTCTACCATCACACACAATTCACTCGATTTCAGCCTTAAAAATAAGGTTGCAGATATCAGCCTCGCCGATTGGGGTCGTAAAGAAATCCGTTTAGCCGAAGCAGAAATGCCGGGCCTAATGGCGTTAAGAGCAGAGTACGGACCAAGCCAGCCATTAAAAGATGCCCGAATTGCAGGTTGCTTACACATGACCATTCAAACTGCTGTTTTAATTGAAACGTTGATTGCCCTTGGCGCCGAAGTTAAATGGAGCAGTTGTAATATATTTAGTACGCAAGACCAGGCTGCAGCAGCCATTGCTGCTGCAGGGATTGGTGTTTTTGCATGGAAGGGACAAAGTCAGGAAGAATCTGACTGGTGTATTGAACAAACATTGTTTTTTGGTGGCGCAAATCGTCCGTTAAACATGATCCTTGACGATGGCGGCGACTTAACCAATATGGTATTGGATACTTATCCCGAACTTGTTGCCGGTATTAAAGGTTTATCAGAAGAAACTACCACCGGTGTTCACCGCCTGTATGAAAGAATGGAGAAAGGTACTTTACCAATGCCTGCCATCAATGTAAATGATTCTGTGACCAAATCTAAATTTGATAATAAGTATGGTTGTAAAGAAAGTTTGGTAGATGCCATACGCCGTGCTACAGATGTGATGATGGCGGGTAAAGTAGCTGTTGTAGGAAGTTATGGTGATGTAGGTAAAGGTTCTGCCGCTTCATTAAAAGGTGCAGGTTGCAGGGTTATTGTTACCGAAATTGATCCCATCTGTGCCTTACAAGCTGCAATGGATGGCTTTGAAGTGAAGCCAATGATTGATGCGGTTAAAGAAGCCGATATCATCGTTACTGCATCTGGTTGCCGTGACCTGATTACTGAAAAACATTTTCGTTGCATGAAAGATAAAGCCATTGTTTGTAACATTGGCCACTTTGATATTGAGATTGATATGGCATGGTTAAACGCTAATTATGGCGATACTAAAAATACCATCAAACCTCAGGTTGATATGTATACCATTGAAGGTAAAGATGTAATTGTGTTGGCAGAAGGCCGCTTGGTAAATCTTGGTTGTGCAACAGGTCACCCATCATTTGTTATGAGTGCATCTTTCACCAACCAAACACTTGCACAGTTAGAGTTGTGGTGCAACCCTGGTAAATACGAAAACAAAGTGTACGTTTTACCAAAGTTATTAGATGAAAAAGTTGCCCGTTTACATCTAGCAAAAATTGGTGTGGTATTAGATGTTTTATCAACAGAACAAAGTGCTTACTTAGGCTTGCCAAAAGAAGGACCGTTTAAGGTTGAGCATTACCGTTATTAATTTCCCGCTCTCCGCCGCAGCCGAGAGTTATTCGACGATTAAAAATATAACCCACTTCTTTTATGGAAGTGGGTTTTTTATTTTGTAACAGGCAGAAGTAATTCTGTTGGACATTGTTGTGTCACTCACTTTTACGGCATACCAATGTGTAACTTTTATTGTAAAGTAGATAGTCTGAACGGGGATTTGAATGGATTAATTTGATGTGGTATATTAGTAAATATATTTTTAGTAGCATTATTGGGTTAACTTATTTTAATCTTATAATTAATTGAATTCTACAGAAAAAACATGATACCTTAGCATCTTTAACTTAAATAATGTTCAAAAAAACCCTGCTTTATTTTTACTTTTGTGCACAGTTTTGACAAATGACGTGTCTGCTCAAAAAGTAATGAAGAGTTTGGAAATTACAATTTCTTCCATATGTGGTACCGTAACTAGCCCCGGTTCTACTTCAAAGTTTTCTTTGTTGCAAACAAATTTCACCTATTTTCCGAGATACAATTTAGCTGAATTTGAAAATTCATCTATAAGTGTGGGATTGCCTTTAGGTGGAGGTATTAGCATTGCCTCAAACACTTATGGTAATGATCCACGTATTGCATTTGCGTTCGATTTAAAAGGTGTAGCTGACTATAATATTGGGTGTAAATCGACCAGGGAAAACGAAAAAAGCTTTGGTGGTTATCTGGGATTAGGGTTTGGTTTTTATCATATCAATATTTCACAAAGCCAGTATTCAAACTTTAATGGTTCCATTTATGGCCCGTTATTCAGGGGTGGATTTCGTTTCGGTGGAGATAATGATTTTTGGAAAGGCCAACATATGACAATCGGTTTTTTTTACAAAATTGGAATAGAAAAAGATAAATTAACGACAATTGGCATTAATCTTTTGTATGACTTATGACTCGGTTTATTGATATAAAAATCTAAAAATATATTCAATGTTTACCGAAATCGAATAAGTATTTTTTACAATTTTCAGTTACGTGATTGTTTTAATAAATGGGTTTCAAATTCAAAAAATTAATTTTTTGAATTTGCTGGTGTTTCACTCTCTCAATCATAATAATTCGACTATCTCCATGAGCCGTTGTTGTGTGTTCTCACCAACAACCGAAGCTACACATATTGATACGCTCAACAATGTGTAAGCATTCCAAAATCGTCACTGCCGGTATGATAAAATTTTGCAGATGAATATCAATGTTCTTATGGTGAATTACATCAAAGCAAAATAATTTTATTAAATTTTAGGAAAGTGAATTTATGACTACTGTTGTAAAAGAAATTAATAAATACATTACCATGCATTTGCCCGAAGAATAACAGCAACTTGCCACCAACATTAAAGAAACCATTTAATTATAGATGAAGCTGAAAGGCTTTCTTCGTTTGTACACCGCAATAAGTTATCTGCTGCAGATGATGTAAAACAAATACGGATCTCCAGAAAAAAACACCCCCGCTAAAAATAGTGCTAGGTACAAATATCTGGGTAAGCTATTTACCGCTTTATTTTTTGCGCAAACAAATCCTCCTTCATATATTAATCAAAATTATTTATATCCCTTAGCCTGTAAATTAAACAACTCTGCATATCGCCCGTTTTGTTTCAGTAAAGTGGCGTGGTCGCCAGATTCAATAAGCATTCCTTTGTCCAGCACCAAAATTCTGTCAGCCATTCTTACTGTTGAAAAACGATGCGATATTAAGACAGCGGTTTTGCCTTTCGTTAATTCAGTAAACCGTTCAAATACTTCATACTCTGCCCTTGCATCTAATGCTGCGGTAGGTTCATCTAAAATTAATAATTGGGCCTCTTTCATATACGCTCTTGCCAGGGCAACTTTCTGCCATTCGCCGCCCGATAACTCCACCCCCTGGTTGAACCTTTTACCTAACGCCTGCGCATATTTATCTGGGAGTTTTTGCACCAGTATATCTGCCAGACTTTGTTTGGCGGCTTGCTGTATCTTGCTTTCATTCTCCTTTTCTTCAATATTGCCAACGGCTATATTTTGCGAAACGGTCATTTGGTAGCGAATGTAATCCTGAAAAATTACGCCTACTTCTCTTCTTAATTCAATTAAATCATATTCTTTTAAATCAAACCCATCAAGTAAAATTCTACCTTCTGTTGGGTCATATAATCTAGCCAATAATTTTACCAGCGTAGTTTTACCGGCACCATTCTCGCCAACGAGCGCAAGCTTTTCGCCAGCATGTAACGTAAAGCTTAAATGGCGGTTGGCCCATCGTTCTGAATGGTGGTATTTAAAACCGACGTCTTCAAAAACAAATCCTGTTTGCAAGTTTTTTGGGAAAGGCCTTGCATTGGCAACCATTTTTATTTTGGGCTGAATCTCAAAAAAATCAAAGAAGTCTTTCAGGTAAATAGCACCTTGTGATACAGTGGTAAAACGAGAAAGAATATTTTCGAGCAAACTTCTTAACTGTCTAAATGAACCGGCTAAAAAAGTCAAGGCACCAATAGATTGTTTACCCGAAATAGTGGTGGCTATTATAAAAATATAAGCACTATAATAACCAGCGCTGCCAAGGATTGCAAAGATTGTGCCCCACAAAGACCGCTTTATTACAAGTGCCTTGTTATCCTGGTAAAATTTATTGGATAATTGCCTGAAACGATCTGCAAGAAAACCGGAAAGGTTAAATATTTTTACTTCTTTAGCAGTATCATCGCTGGCACCAATGTAACGGATATAATCAAGTTCTCTTCGCTCAGGGGTTTGACTGCGATTGAGTGAATAGTTTTTATCATTAAAATAAGACTCTCCCAAAAAAGCAGGTATTACCGCAACAATCAGCAACAATATCAACCAGGGATTAAAAACAACAAGACCTGCAGTCAAAAATAACATTGTAATAAGATCCTGTACCTGGCTCAATACCTGCGACAATAAAATAGTTCGCCCAACTGTTTGCTGTCGGGCACGTTCCAGTTTATCATAAAAGGTAGAGTCTTCAAACTGATCAAGATCTAAGGTGGCAGCATGTTGCATTATTTTTATGCTGGTATGGTTTGAGAAAAGATCTCCCAATAAACTGTCTACAAGATTTGTTGCACGTGTTAACCCATCAGATAAAATTGCAAGACCAAATTCCACCGCTACTAATTTCCATAAATAGGAATGGGATACTGAAACAGCAGTATGAGTTAACAATACTACCTGGTCAATGATTAATTTTCCGGTGTATAAAATAGCTAGTGGTATGGCTGACCTTATTAAACGCAATACAATATTGCAAATAGTAAATGATGGACTTGTATGCCAAACCATTTTAAAAAAAGCGGGAAGATTACGGAATGCTGAAAAACGATCTTTAAAACTAATTGCTGCCATTGCTATGTTAATATAAAATGTAAAACTATGCCAAATTTATTCACAATTCAGAAGGAGTACAAATAGCAAAAAATACAAAAAAACTTTAGCTATTAAATTCATACATATCAAAGCGGTACAAAATAAATGAAGAGTAGCTCAGTAAGTTTAAGTAGCAATGACAACAAAAAATTCTCAAACAAAAAAAACATAAGAATTATAGCCTATTTATAATCTTTTACATTTTTACTTTTTTGTTATAAAGCAATCATTCATGTATAAATCAAGGCCGCTATTTAATAAAATATTTCAATTAATAATTGTATCCATTCTAGTAATATTTAATTGTATGCCCTTACAAGCGCAGCAAAATTGTACACCGGTAAATCTTGCCTGCGAATATATAGAAAACCCCTTAGGCATTGATGCCACACATCCACGTTTAACCTGGAAATTAAAAGATACCCGTTCGGGTGCCAAGCAATCAGCTTACCAGATTTTTGTTGGTACAGATTCAGTACAGGTAAGTAATGTAAAAGGCAATACCTGGCAAACACAAAAAGTAAATACTCCAAAGCAACTTATTAGTTTTGGTGGAAAGGCATTGCAACCTTTTACAAAATATTTCTGGACAGTAAAAATGTGGGATAAAGATGGAATGGCATCTGTTGCAAAAATAGTAAGTTTTGAAACCGGTATGATGGAAATGAAAAACTGGAAAGGTGCCTGGATAAATGATACGAGAAATATTAACCTGCAACCTGCACCGTATTTTAGAAAAGCGTTTGGTGTAGTAAAAAAAATAGTTACTGCAAGGGCATACATTGCAGTAACAGGCTTGTACGAGTTGTATGTAAATGGCGTACAAATTAGCAACCAACGGTTGGATCCAATGTACACCCGTTTTGACAGGCGCACCCTCTATGTTACCCATGATATTACAGCGCAGTTACAAAATGGTAACAATGTAATTGGCGTTTTGCTAGGCAATGGATGGTTCAATCACCAGTCAACTGCCGTATGGTATTTTCATGAAGCTCCCTGGCGGGCACGGCCTGCCTTTTGCATGGATATTAGGATAACCTATGATGATGGCACTACAGAAACAATCACAAGTGGCAAAGATTGGAAAACAGCTTTGAGTCCGGTAATTTTTAATAGTATTTACACCGCAGAACATTACGATGCAAGGCTTGAAATACCACACTGGAATGAAGCTTCTTTTAATGACTCCTCATGGAAGGAAGTTGAATATAGCAGGGCCTCTACAGCAAATATTGTTGCACAGGTTTTGCATCCCATTCGAAATGTAGAAGAGATACCTGGTGCTTCTATAAACAAAATAAGTGATACCAATTATGTATTTAATCTTGGGAGAAATATTGCTGGAGTAAGCCGCATAAAAGTTATGGGCAAAGCTGGCACCATTCTTCGTTTAAAACATGGCGAAAGATTATATGCCAATGGACATGTTGATCTATCGAATATAGATGTGCATTACCGGCCAACAGATGATAAAGATCCCTTTCAAACAGATATTTTTATTTTGAAAGGTACAGGTACAGAAGAAATATTTATGCCCAAATTTAACTACAAAGGATTTCAGTATATAGAAGTGACCGCCACTAAATCTATAGCCTTAACCAATCAAAGTATTACTGGTTATTTTATGCACAGCGATGTACCCGCTATTGGCAGTATCAGTTCTTCTAATGCTACAATTGATAAAATTTGGCAGGCTACCAATAACTCCTATTTATCTAATTTATTTGGCTACCCTACTGATTGTCCGCAAAGAGAAAAAAACGGCTGGACGGGTGATGCACAGATAGCCATTGAAACCGGTTTGTACAATTTTGATGCTATTACCATTTATGAAAAGTGGCTGGCAGACCATCGGGATGAACAACAACCAAATGGGGTGTTACCTTCTATTATTCCCACTGATGGCTGGGGATACGAATGGGGTAACGGTCCCGACAGGACAAGCACCATCGCCATTATTCCCTGAATATTTATTTGTTTTATGGCGACCCTAAACTACTGCAGGATTGTTACTGTAACATTAAGTTATATGTGGATCATATTGATGCCTTGTACCCTTCAGGGCTTACCTGGGGGCTTAGTGACTGGGTACCGGTAAAATCAAAATCACCCGTTGAGCTTACTTCAACCGCCTATTATTTTGCAGATGCTGTGATACTTGCAAAGGCAGCCAAACTGTTTGATAAAAAAGCTGACTATAAAAAATATTTAGCACTTGCTGAAAAAATAAAAATGGCATTCAATACAAAATATTTAAATACCACAACAGGTATATATGGAAGTGTTTTACAAACAGAATTAAGTGTGCCGTTTTATTGGAAATTGGTGCCGCAAGCTTTAAAAGCCATCGTGGCAGGCAACCTTGCAAAAAAAATTGAGGCTGATGGAGTTAAGTTAGATGTTGGATTATTGGGTACCAAAGCAATCCTAAATGCGTTGAGCGAAAATGGCTATGCAGACCTTGCTTAGCAGCTTGCTGCCAGAGAAACCTTTCCGTCCTGGGGTTGGTGGATAGCCAATGGTGCTACCACACTATATGAAAACTGGCCCATTGATGCAGCATCTGATATTTCGATGAACCATATTATGTTTGGCGAAATTGGTGCCTGGATGTACAAAGCTTTGGGAGGCATTAAACCAACACAAGAAAATCCTGGTTTTAAAGAAGTAGTGCTGCAACCAAATTTTGTAACCGGGCTTAACCATTTTAGCGCTACCCACAAAGGTCCTTATGGCAATATTTCATCTGATTGGAAACGAACAGCTAACGGCATTTTATATACAGTTACCATTCCTCCCAATTCAAGAGCAACTGTACATTTACCGATTTTAAAAAAAAAGCAATTTTTTAAAGATAGGCAAAAATTATCCACCCTTAAAGCAAATTATATTACCGCATTGCAGGCAGGTAGATACCAGTTTGAATGGAAATAACCAAGCGTAAATTTATCCTATTTTCCTTACTGCCAAAGGAATGTGGTTGAATCCCCAGCCCTTTTGGCAACCGCTATCCAGCTATGCAACAACAAAATGATTAAATAAAACTATAACTTTAAGCAGTGAAAATGGCATTAAAATATATCAGAATTATTAATCTTTCTTTACTGTATTGTATTGTATTATTACCTGCTTATGCAGTGGTAATGCGTTTGCTAACAATGCAGCATTTTCAACACCTAACAATTCAGCAGTTCAAAGTCACCGATCTAAATTTTCGGACAACATATTTTATCATACAGCCCAGTCCGAAAATTTTATATGTAAAGTTATCAATGTTCTCTCTTCTTCTATAAAGTATTCTTTTAAAAACAATGCAGACTGTGCCAAAGCAACAGCACAAATATTTTTAAATATATTTTTACAAAACAGTTTCTATTCAAAAAATAAAATAGCCCGACTGAAACGTACCGATATTATTTATCTCATTCATTATTTTTGTTAATCCATTTTAAGGTATTCCTTGCTAAATAGGGCAACCGCATTTAATTTTTGTAACTATGGAATTTACTGCTATAGACTTAACATTTTTATTATAAAATTTAAATACTTTAAAATGGATGTAGCAACAATAATTACCGCCTTAATAACTATACTCATTTTTATTCTTCCATTTGTTCTAATAAACAGAAACAGCAGAAATAAAAAAAATCTTTTTTAATTGCATTTATGGAGATAGCAAAAAAAATCCATTGTTTCGCAACACAATATTTGGAGCAACACAGCAATTGGAATTGATGATACAACAAATATGATTTTCTTTACTTAAAAAGTATACGGTGCTGAAACCGAATTGTAATTGGTATTAAAAAAAATTAAAAAATGCTGGGTTACAATTACCACCAGAATTACTGGTAAAAAAGAAGATGGCAATTTTAAAGAAGTAAATAAACTTGGATTGGCATTTGCATACAAAGGAAACGGTCAGGCGGAGATTGTATGGGAATTTTACAATTCAGACAAAAGCAGTTCTTCTTTAACAAGCGAACTTGAACTGGCAGAAACAGGGTGCAAAATTGCAAACGATAAAATTAAATCAATCTCATAAAAATAACAAGCATTGCTTCCAAGTGACATGCCTGTTTTAGTACTTAAAAAATAATAGCTCATGAAAAATTTTCTAACTCAACTAATTATTCAAACAACATTACAAAATAAAAAAAGAAATTCCAATAATAAAACTGAGTATTCAAAGTATCAACTTGCTAAGGGACACAGAGAATTAATGATTACTTTAAAGGAATATTTTAAAGATGCTATTTTAATAACAATAGGGATATTTTCTGCCTCTTTCGGTTTTAAAGGTTTCTTACTTACCAATCATTTTATCGATGGAGGCGCCACCGGCATTTCATTATTGATTTCTGCTTTAACAAAAATTCCGCTTTATATTTTAATCATTTGCGTAAATATTCCTTTTATTATTCTTGCTTATAAAGTAATGGGTAAACAGTTTGCTATAAAAACAACTTTAGCTATCGCTGGGCTATCGCTATGTCTTGCGAAAGTTACTTTTCCCAATATAACAAACGACAATTTACTTGTAGCTGTTTTTGGAGGATTTTTTTTGGGGGCAGGTATTGGTCTTGCTGTAAGAGGTGGTGCTGTTATTGACGGCACAGAGGTGCTTGCAATTTTTTTAAGCCGCAAATTTGCAACAACAATAGGCGATATAATTATTGTAATAAACATTTTCATATTTTCGGCGGCTGCCTATTTTCTATCAATGGAGGTGGCGCTTTATTCAATGATTACTTATTTATCAGCCTCAAAAACATTGGATTTTATAATAGAAGGTATTGATGAATATATTGGCGTTACCATTATCTCTTCGCATAGCGAAGAGATAAGAGAAATGATTATTAATGTTATGGGAAGAGGAGTAACAGTTTATTCCGGAAAACGAGGTTATGGCAAGCGGGGTGAAACCAAAGAAGTTGATATTATTTATACCGTTGTTACCCGGCTTGAACTGAATAAACTTAATACAGAAATTGAAAAAATAGAACCCGATACTTTTGTTGTAATGAATAGTGTAAAAGATACGAAAGGTGGAATGAT
Source organism: Ferruginibacter sp. (assembly GCA_025352695.1). Classification (GTDB taxonomy): domain Bacteria; phylum Bacteroidota; class Bacteroidia; order Chitinophagales; family Chitinophagaceae; genus Ferruginibacter. The sequence goes on from JANXSK010000132.1 coordinate 78,559, forward strand.
AAAAAAAAGAGCATTAAAACATTAACTAGATTAAATTGAAATTGTAAAATCAAAAATAACTAAACAAGCTTTATTTGAAATGCTAATTAATTGTTAGTTAGAGAATAACAGCATAAAATAAAGAGATTTTACTTTATGCTGTTTTATAACACAACAAATATTACCTAAACAACAATATAATGGAAATTGGAATTGATAGTTTTGCAGCCACTAGTTTTAGCAACGATAAAAATAGTGCAATTAATAGCACTGAAGCTATGGCCAATTTACTAGAACGAATAGAGCATGCAGACAAAGCAGGCCTTGATGTATTTGGCATTGGCGAACATCACCGCAAAGAATTTCTTGATTCCGCACCTACCATTATTCTTGCTGCAGCAGCCGCACGGACAAAACGCATTCGGCTAACAAGTGCGGTTACTGTGCTAAGTGCGGCCGACCCCGTAAGAGTATTTCAAAATTTTGCTACGCTGGATTTAATTTCTAATGGGCGTGCAGAGATGGTAGTTGGCCGGGGTTCCTTTACAGAATCCTTTCCTTTATTTGGTTTTAATATTCAGGATTATGATGACTTATTTGCAGAAAAGTTAGACCTGTTGCTGAATATTCGTGCCAACGAAACAGTTAATTGGTCTGGCAAATTTAGGCCGGCGCTCCACAACCAGGCCATTTATCCAAGGCCATTGCAACATCCCATTCCTATTTGGTTGGGTGTAGGTGGCACACCCGAATCATTCGTTCGAGCAGGTATGTTAGGGCTGCCGTTAATGGTGGCCATCATTGGTGGCGAAACACATCGCTTTCGTCCACTGATAGACCTTTACAGACAGGCAGGTAAAGAAGCCGGTCATTTGCCCGAACAATTAAAAGTGGGGTTACATTCGCTTGGTTATGTGGCCAACACAAAGCAGGAAGCTATTAATGATTTCTTTCCAGGTTATGCCGAAACCTTTACCCGAATTGGAAAAGAACGTGGCTGGCCACCAGTTACCATGGCGCAATTTAATGCGCAGATTGGTCCTTTAGGTGCATTACTTGTTGGAAGCCCTGAAGAAGTTGCAGCAAAAATTTTGCAGCACAGCAATGCATTGGGCGGTATTTCAAGACTTAGTTTTCAGATGGACAATGCTGCACTGCCGCAGGCAAAATTATTAAAGTCTATTGAATTGATAGGAACACGAGTTGCGAAAATTATAAATGGATAAGTTGTTATTTATTTTGTAACCAGCCGAAGTAACGCTACCCAACATCGTTGTGTCATTCACTTGTACCGCATACCATTTGAGGAGTTTTTATTAAAGATAAACAGGTATTTTATAACGCTGGTGTGGCTGAATTGCGTTTAGAAAATGTTGTGAGTTCGTGGCTTTATTCGCTTCAAAAACTTCTCAGACAATGTCTTTGCACAAATTATTTTAATCTAACAATCAGCACAAGTTGCAGTACTCGCCGCCTATCAGCGATAATACACAAAACTCAACCGATATATAATTGGGGTTTCAATTTCGTCGATCCGATAGCCACAAATCACTCCAGTAATTATGTGAGCGTTTGGGTTCAATTTTGCTCTCTTAAAAAACGTTTCAAAAGTCACTTTCGCCTCAATAAGTTCTTGTAATTTTTTGTCATCAAAGCTGGTTTGCCATTCTATTACTTGATGTAATTCCCTTTTTTTCAGCCTTTACGCTCAACTTTTGTAATATAGTGCGGATAAACCGAGGCTAGAGTCATTTTTGCTATTCGCTCATCGTATTCTTGAGTTGTTTTTAATACTACTTCAATGTTTCTGATTTATAATACTAATTCCAAGTTTATTTTATACAAAATTTACATAAATCCAAATGAACAATGTTAATAGTATGAACATCAAAGTATACAATTTTTCGAATTTGCATTTAATTTTTGAGCTCTTTAAGTTCACAAAGCTTGTTGGCTATAGGAATTAATCTTATATGCTTGTTTAATGAGCAACTGCTTTTAGTCCGATAATGGAGCCAATTAAAGTAATAAGAAAAAATAGTCGTAGTAAAGTTGCTGGTTCTTTAAACACAATAATTCCTACTAAAACAGTTCCAACGGCTCCAATTCCTGTCCATACTGCATATGCAGTACCGATGGGTAAAGTTTGAGTCGCCTTAATTAAAAGTCCCATACTGATGCTAAGGGCAACAAGAAAACCTCCAAACCATAAATACATTTCGTTTCCTGTGGTCTCTTTTGCTTTCCCTAAACAATAAGCAAAAGCAACTTCAAATAATCCTGCGATAATTAAAATAATCCAATTCATTTTTTCCCATTTTTACAAATATCGGAAATAGAATTGAGGCAGATTTTTACAAATGATAAAAAATGAAACTTATTCTGTCCAGGCAGTTTTCACAGCCTTCATCAACGATTATAAAGCACTTGCCGTGCAACTATTTGTTACACTTAGATTAGAATTATTGAATTAAAAGTTATAATAACTATCCGCAATTTGGTTTACGTTTTTTACTAGGAATTTTCTATAGCTGCCACTATTAACCTGTCAAATAATTTTATCCCAAAATATCTTCTGTTGAATTTGTTGCAAAATTCGTTCAGATAGTTTTACATCTTAAATATCCTTTACACTGTGATGCAATCCTGATATTTTCTTTTTGCTTTGCTGATTGCAATAAGTACCCAGGAAAATATTATTGTCACTTCTTTTTTATCTTTTACTACTATTGCTGTATGATTATCACAGATACTTTTTAATGTTCTGTAACTGGTTTTTCCGTCAATAGTAACACTTGCAGTTTTGGCTTCACTCTATTCAGTCTCATACCCAATATCTGTTTTGGCCAGAGCTTGCACCGCACTTATTTTTTAGTAACCCGGCTTTGTAATAGAATGTCCTTTTTTATGTTCGTCTAAAACAACAGGGGGTGTGTATACTGCTACAATTGCTTTTAGTTGCCTGTAAAACTCCTTTGCTGGCTGGCTACTAGTACTTCTTCATCTTTCTTTCTATGTCCTTCAAAAAAGCCCTTGTCCATTTCTATAAAACCATGCAAAAGGTATTTCTCATCTCTGCGCTCCATTGTAATCCTTATTTTTTGGATTAATCTCCATATCGGTTCGTAACAATTATTACCTACCAGACTTTAAAGCTCAAGTGCAGAAAATGCTTTTTTGGTAAGTGATACAAAGTAAAACGACCAAAGCCATACCTTATAAGAGAAATTGAAATTCTCCATACTGTACCCATTTTAAGACCCATTGCATGTTTACACTCTTTGCATCGCCAGCGAATTTTTTTCTCCTGCCTATTTATATTTAATGAGCCACATTCCTTACATACACTGTATTCCAAAAGTCTTTGACTTTTAAAAAAGGCTTTGCAACTTGTTTCATGAGAATACTTAGTAAAAAATAAACACTTGTTGTAACTAAAATATATAGATAAAAAAACTACAATTATAAACCACATAGCGGATAGTCATTAAATTTATTAAATATGTACTACGTAAGAAATTGCATCAACACAATTATTACCAGCAAGGGCAACAATTTTAAAACGACTAATTTTATCATTTAGCAGATTGCTGCTATTTTTAAAATCAGAAATAAAACATCACTTTTATCTACGACAATAGAACTGAGATTTTATCTTATCCCAACCGTTAAATTAAGAGTAAATAATCAAACCCTATTTTTAAAACCAGCCTAAATGCCGGCACCTAGTAGTTTTTGGTATTAGATTATACCTGTATTGTACGAAAAAAACCAGGCATGATGCACTGGCCATTTTAATTTATTAATGCAATATTTTTTATCTAGTTCATTGCTTTTTCTTCTAGCCATTTATTTTTACCCCATCCGGCAATAACATGCTTTTCGCTATGGTAAGAGGAACGTACCAGTGGGCCGCATTCTACGTAATCAAAACCCATTTGATACCCAATTTCTCTTAGTTCTTTAAATTCATCCGGATGCACAAAACGTTGTACCTGCAAATGCTTTTTACTTGGTTGCAAATATTGCCCTATGGTAATTACATCTACCTTACTATCTCTAAGATCTTGCAGTGTTTGAATTACTTCTTCTTTTACTTCGCCCAAACCCAGCATTATACCACTTTTGGTACGCATGCCCCCCTGTTTTAAAATACGCAGGGTTTCCATACTGCGCCAGTATTTGGCTTGTATGCGTACCTGCCGTGTTAACCTTTCAACTGTTTCAATATTGTGCGATACTACTTCGGGAGCAGCATCAATTATGCGTTGAATATTTTCAGCTTCTGCTTTAAAATCAGGAATTAATGTTTCCAATGTGGTGGCAGGGTTTAATGCTTTGATGGCTTTGATAGTGTTAAACCAAATAATTGAACCCCCATCTTTTATCTCATCCCTATCAACAGAGGTAACAACAGCATGCTTTACTTTCATCAAATTAATGGCTTCTGCTACTCTTTGTGGTTCATCCCAATCAACTGGATTGGGTTTACCGGTGGCCACAGCACAAAAACCGCAACTTCGTGTACAAATATTTCCAAGAATCATAAAGGTTGCCGTGCCTTCGCCCCAACATTCGCCCATATTAGGACAATTACCACTTTCGCAAATAGTGTGTAATTTATGGGTATCAACTAAATTTCTAACATGCTTATAATCTTCGCCAATTGGCAATTTAACCCTAAGCCAATCTGGCTTTTTTATTTTTGTTTCAACAACTCCATCAATCACTGGTAAATCTATCATTTAGTACTATTGTAAAAATTAAAATTGAAAAACACTCATCATCACCTTTCTTTATTATTTAACATAATAAAATCTTAATTACAGAAGATTATTTCTATTTTCTTTTACCAAACATAACGGAGATATAAATGTTCACAAATAAGTTCTTAGGAGTTGTATATACAAGTTGTGGGATTTTTTTACTATAATATTCAGCAGTCATTCCTACTTCTATTGCACTAACTACTTCGTTATACTTACCGTAATCAAAGCGAACCGCAGCTTTAGCATACGCACCGGGAGTTACTTTTAAATTGCCCCATCCTTTACCTAAACTTGGTCCTGTTGCTTGCAGATAGAACAGTTTACTATTATCGCTAAACAAACTACTGTCGGCGCTTTCGTACCTAATTGATTTTCGCTGAAGGGGATTTTTAGTAGTATCATATACGTTAACAAAATAAGGCCTTAACAAGCCTAAAGAAATACCTCCACCAAAATTAGCCGTTACACTAACTCCATTTTTATTGGTTTTATTACCAAGCAAAATTTGTTGCTGCACACCAAGTTTAACAGGATAAAAAAAGTTGATTTTTCCAAATATCAGTCCGGGGCCAGAGTAATCCGGATTAGATTGTTTCTGTTCTTTAATGTGTTTTCGCTCAGAAATATCTAACTGAAACAATAACGATTTTTTTATTGACTGACCCCTGCCAATTTCTAAAAATCCACCATAGCCATCGTTAACAAGCTTTAATCCAAAAACAGTATGTTTCTGGTAGGCAATTATACCTTCCTCCTCCTGCTTTATTAATTGATTAATGCGTTTTCGGCGATCTTCCTTTTTGTCCTTTTTTGTTTGTTGGGCAAATAAGGTTGTTGTGGCAGCTACTGCCAGAAGAATAAAAAATAATTTGCGCATAGTAATTTTTTACTTCAGTAAATTTATGTAAAAATAGTACAATGACAGCAACCATTCTTTATCAAGGTAATTTAAGATGTAATACGAGACACCTGCAAAGCGATTCTATTATAGAAACGGATGCACCTACAGACAATAGAGGTAAGGGCGAACGTTTTTCGCCCACAGATCTTGTGTGCACAGCACTTGCTACCTGTATGATTACAACAATGGCAATGAAAGCCACAGATATGGGTATTGAGCTAAAAGATACTACAGTTGATGTAAAAAAATATATGGCCAGCGACCCAAGAAGAATTTGTAAAGTTGATGTTGTGGTTACGTTTCCCAGTATATTGCAACTTGATGAAAAAAATAAAATTATTTTACAAAGAACAGGAGATAATTGTCCTGTAATAAAAAGTTTACATCCTGATACCATAATAGATACTACGTACAATTGGCAGTAACTATATTTGCTTCCCAAGGTTGGATATCTCTAACTCCTTAACCAATTGGTATTTCCTTATTATTTGTACTAACTGTTTTTAATAAGTTGTTGCCTATTGCACATTCCAGACAACGCTTTTTGTTACAGTATTCGTTCTTTAATTGAATGAGCGCCTGCGAATCGAAAGCGTTTTTATTTTCTATACCTACTGCTGCATAAGCATTGGTAATGATATTTTTTTCAGCTGCAATTTCTTCCAGCCATTGCAATGCTTTAATTTTATAAATTTCTTCTTTATGATAAAGTCCAAATGCAAAAATAATTGGAGTAATGGTATTGATTAAAATATTATTTATCATTTGTGAACCCAAACGCTTTTCTTTAAAACCCGAAGTTTCATCAAAAATATAATGGTAGTGCCAGTAGTCGTTGGCAGTAATATTTAACAAATCTTTAATTTCTTTTACAGTTTTCGCTTCCTTAATTGTAGAAAATAAATTTACACTTTGATATATCAGCATGGCTAGTTGTGCTAACCTGATGGTAGGGAAATTTGCCGGCCGCATTCGAAGAAAAAAAAGTGGTGTTGTAATTGGTTGAAGTTTATATTTTGCTTTAAAAAAAATAAACTCTTTTTTTAGCATTGCTGGATAATCCTCTGTAAAATTATTGTTTAGTAATCCTGCCTGCCCAAACAACAATGCTTCTAACTGGTGAATTTGGTTTTTGTGTTTAGCCAAAATATTTAGTGGTAAAGACCGGGCAATTTTTTCAAAGCTATCCCTATTAACTTTTATGCCAAAATTATTTGCCATCAGCCACCAAAAAGTTTCTTCCCAATGATTGTTATTAGTGGCAAGGTGACCAAAAATAACGGCCGCTTTATTTTGTAAACGTTCTGCCAGCAAACGATCTTTCCAACTATTCAAGGTAAGTGCTGCTACCTGATTAATATTTTTTTCGCAGGGGATAAAAGCTGTCGCTTTCATCAGTTCATCATATCTCTTTAGTAAAAATTTAGATACCCTGCTTTCCAATTCTAATACCGGAAAAGGTATCTCTACCGCTGTATTATTTTGCCAAACAACATGCAAAATAATATTTTTAAAATTTTTATCTGTGCTGTGTTTGTGAGCAATCCAGTCAGTTGATAAAATATGTAATTCTATATTACCGGCCCAGTTGGTATCGCCTACTTTTATTTTTGCTTCTAAAAAATCAGGTCCCTGGTTGGTATTTAAATAACCTGGATAACTAATTTGTAATGGCTCATCGTCGAGCGTCGTTAATGCAGCGGTATTAAAATGTTGAAACTGCCAGATATATTGAAGAAGTTTTTCCGTCATAGATATTGGTTTTGATGCTACAGGTAAAAAAGAATAAATTAATATTTACCAAACTACAAAATCAAACTCAACATTGCAACAGTGCCTGCACTACCCTGCTTACAGGCAGCCCCATCACATTGTAAAAATCACCATTAACAGATTTTATTCCAACAACACCAATCCATTCCTGAATTGCGTATGCACCCGCTTTATCGTAGGGCTTATATTTATCTACATAAAATTCAATTTGTGCTGCTGTTAATGGATGAAACTCAACTTCTGTTGTATCAGCAAAAGCAATTTCTTTTTCGCCATGTATGATAACTACGCCTGTTATTACGGTATGTTTATGTCCTGATAATTTATGTAATATAGCGATGGCATCTGCCCTGTTTACAGGTTTGCCAATTACTTCCTTGTTAAGTACAACAATTGTATCTGCTGCTAAAACAGGATTGGTAATAGTATGCGATTGAAGAATTGCGAGAGCTTTATTGCGGGCAATATGTATGGCAATTTCTGTAACAGTTAAATTGCCGGGATAGGATTCATCAGTTGGCTGAATAATAATTTCAAAAGAAATTTCAGCCCATTCAAGCAATTGCTTGCGGCGGGGCGATTGAGATGCTAGAATTATTTTTTTTATTGTTGAAGCCGAAGCAAGCGGATTTTTAATTGGCGTATACATTGTACAAACTTAATATGAAAACTGAATATCAAACAATGTTAAACGCCAATTTTAAACAATAGTATTGATAAAATACCGCTTAACATTAGCAGTTTAACAGCGCTGCTTAACTGGTGATATTGCGGAATATTTTGCGCTGTATATAATTTGCGTAATATCCAAATAAGCGGTACTATAACAAGCAGCAAACAATAAATTACAGTAAGCCACCAACCATGTTGAAAGGCATAAAATTGTAAAATACTCAATGTGCCAATTAATACCGCCAACCAAACACCTGCAAAAACTTTAGACGCCGGAATACCCCAAACTACAGGCATTGTTTTACAATTGTACCTAGCATCCCCTTCTCTGTCTTCGATGTCTTTAATCACTTCTCTTACCAGCGAAATAATAAAGGCAAAGCCCCCATACAAAACAGCAAATTTAAAAATGCGGTTCATTGCAGCATAAATTTCTGATGGAAAAGCAAACCAAAAATGATACGTGCTATTGGTGGCAAAGTATAGCACAAGTACCGTCCAGGCGGTTAATAAAGAAATGATGACATTACCCGACAAAAGTTTCTTTTTAAAAGTGGTAGAATAAAACCACAGCAGCAATGTACAAAGCACATTTGCCACAATTACAATATAACTTGTTTTATAAGAAACATAGAGGCTAATAATAATCCCTGCAGTTGTAATACTCCAGTGAAAAACAATGGCCCAGCGCCGTTTAATTATTTTTTCAACCACCATCTTTTCAGGTTTGTTTACCTGATCAATATTAATGTCGAAATAATCATTAATAATGTAACCTGCAGCAGCTATTAATATGGAAGCTATCATTAATAAAAAAAAGAGCGGTTGTGTAAAAGCATATTCAAGCTGGTAATAGCTTGGCGGAAGTGCCGGAACAATAATACAATAATAAAAAAGAGATTGGGTTAAAGCAATAAAAACAAGGTTTGGCCAACGGATTAATCTAAAAAAGGCGAATAATAATTTCATGCTTTATTGAAGTTATGAAATTAAGCATCACCGCTAAAGATGAAATACTTAATATTTATTTGGAAGTGACACTAGTTTCAAGCTCCCAGTGTCCATTTAATTTAAGTACTTTTTCAATTACATCCCGGCCACATCCATATCCTCCGTTTATTGTTGAAATATATTTTGAAATTTGTTTAATCTCGTCTGTCGCATCAGCAGGGCAGCAAGGCAAACCTACCAATTGCATTGGGCCATAATCAGGAATATCATCGCCCATGTATAAAACCTCATCCCATTTTAAATTGTGCTGTTGAACATATTCCAATAAAATATCCTTCTTGTGGTGTATCCCTAAAAAAATGTCTTTGATACCTAGCCCGGCTAATCGTTTCCGAACCGACTCCGATTTTCCACCAGAAATAATTACTACCCGGTATCCTTTTTTAATAGCAAGTTGCAATCCAAAGCCATCTTTGGTATTCATACTGCGAGCCATTTCGCCTTGTAAAACAATTACCAGGCTGGTAGCCAAAACACCGTCTATATCAAAAACAAACGTTTTTATTGACTTAAATAGAGATAACACATTCATGCTGCGATGGAAATTTGTATGGGGTTAAACAGTTGTATAAAATAGCCCTCTTTTAAAACTATGCAGTTACTTTTTTTGGTTATCCCTCCATTCGTACACCCAGGTACTTTGTATCATTTCCAAATGTCCTTCGTTGCTTTGTTCAGCGGTACCTGCAAAATTAGAAATTTCTAAAATCCATTTATGCAGGTCTGTAAAGCGTAAGCGGTAAATTCTGCCTTCATTAAAATCATCACCAAAACGTTCATATAACTTCATAGCTATATCTTCATAATCGTTCCAATGTATCGGCGGCTCAAAAATCATAATACTTAGTTTTATAAATTGCTTAATCGTTTAAAGACGAACATTGCAAATTTGATTAACTTTTATTTTAAAGAAAATTTCAATTGACGGAATTGAAAAGTGCACATTAATTAATGGAGGTTTATTCTCCCAAAAACTGTGACTGGTCAGGTAAAGTTAACACAATGTTGCCAGCGCCATTTTGTAAAACACACTGGCATCCTAACCTGGAATTAATACGCGGATTAATAGCTCTGTCAATAAAATCTTCTTCCCTGTCATTTAGTTCTTCTAAAAATTGATCGCCTTGTTCTATATAAACATGACAGGTACTGCAGGCACAAACCCCACCACAATTGTGATGAAGATTAATGTTATTTATCAGCGCCACTTCAAGTAGTGATTGTCCTTCTTCAACTCCGGTAAAAGTTATTGGTTCAAGACCTTTTTGTTCGAATTTATAAGTAATGGTATACATAATTTGTAAAGATCGGGATGCAAACCTACTGTAGAATTATCAATTAAGGAAAACTTATCCTGAGATATTATTATTATAGTTATTGAAGATTACAGGCTAATTAAAATTATCTTACCATAACAACTTAAAATATTTGCAATTAAAAAAGCATTTCGCTATTTTTCCTTTTATTAATCAACAATTACTGCTACATGAAATATAATAAAATACCTGCATCCATATTTTTTATAGCTTCAATACTTTTGCTCTTAAATGCCTGCAATAATGGAACTGAGCATAAAACGAAAACCAACATAAATAAAGATACTACGGTAAAAGACAATCCTATAAAAGAAGAAAAGCTACCATTGAGAAAAGCTCCTGTAATAAATATTAATGATACGCTGGCTAATAAATATATAGTGCTTTGTATAAAAGACAGTGCAGCTACAAGTGACCGTATTGCTGCTAAATTAGGCGCCATTTATGGTGTTAAATTGGCAGCCATTATTAAAAAGAATGGTTTAAAAGTAACTGGTGCTCCTATGGCCTGGTATAAAAGTCAGAAGGCTCCTTACTTTTTTGAAGCGGGTTTACCAGTAGATAAAAAACCTGGCAAATTACCGGCTGGCGTAACAATAAAACAAATTGTAACCGACAGTGTGGTAGTAGCTCATTTTTATGGCCCACATGATTTAACTGTGCAGGCGTATACTGCATTACAGGACTGGCTAAAAGATCACAAGAAAAAATTAATTCATCCTCCCTACGAAATTTACATAGATGATCCACTGGATAAAAACGGCAAACTAAAAGATCCTTATAAAGTGCAAACAGATATTGTATTTACCTGGCAATAAGTACACTACCGCTCCATAATGCTATCCGTTATTTTTAAATATAGGTTATGTATTTTGGGATATGCGGATAATAACTTTAAATGTTTTTCGAGTGTTTTAATATCTTTTCTTATTGCAGGACCAGTTCTCATTTCATTTGGCGAATGATTGCGAAGCCGTAAAGCAGTTTCTTCAATTAAAGGTAATAATAATTTAAAATCGGCACCTTCTTTACTGCAATATTCAAATGCCAATGCATACAGGTGATTTGTAAAATTACTCACCAATACAGCTGCTACATGTAGTTTTAGCCTCAACTCATCATTTGCTTTACTAACATTACTAGAAATGGAAAGTGCAAAATTTTGCAATATTGTAATGGCCGCTTCGGTATTTGCATCTATCAATAAAGGAATATCCTGGTGCAACTTCATATTATGTTTACGCAAACTCTGTAAAGGATACAAAACGCCATAATTATTAGTAACATTTTTTAAAACATCTTTAGAAACAGAACCAGCTGTATGTACTACCAACTTGTCTCCCAGACTATAGGTTTCATCTAACTGGCTCATGGCAGTATCTGTAACTGCTATCAAAAATAAGGCGGCAGTTTTATCTATCAAGCTGCTATTAACAGCAAACGCACAGTTTAATTCAGTGGCCAATACCTGAGCGTTATAGACATCTCGGCTAACAACCTGCAATATTTCATGACCAGCATTTTTAATGAGTCTTCCCAACACCGTAGCTACATTACCTGCACCAATAATTACAATCCTCATATATTATTATCTTTGTTTATTATGAAATTAAAGCAAAAATTAGCAATAACATATATAAGAACAAAATTTAAAATACTATCATTTGTTTCAAATAGAAAAACTGCTGCATTGGCGTTTCAATTGTTTTGTACGCCTTATCTAAAATCGGATAGTAAAAAACCAGCCGTATTCGCTTCGGCAGAATTATTGAATTTTACATTAAACGGATTAAATGTTCAGGGCTATCGGTGGAACAAAGACAAAGCTAAAAAGATATTAATACTACATGGTTTTGGGTCGGCCGCTCATAATTTTTACAGTTATATGACCGCCATGATAACTAAAGGCTATCAAGTGCTTGCTTTTGATGCGCCTGCTCACGGCAACAGTGAAGGCAAAACTATCAATGCCATGGAATATTGTCAAATGATTGAAAAAGTAATTGAGCTGTATGGCCCTATCAATAGTTTTCTGGCGCATTCTTTTGGTGGTATTGCGCTTAGTCTTGCCATGGAAAAAACTATTCATGATGAAAATACTAAAATAGTTTTTATAGCGCCTGCAACAGAAACAACTACAGCTATAGACAGTGCTTTTGCATTATTAAAAATTAAAGACTTGAACGTAAGAAAAGCATTTGATAAAATTATTTTTGATAAAGGCGGTAAGCCAACTGAATGGTATTCTATAAAAAGAGCTATGAAAAAAATTAAAGCTAGCATCTTATGGATACATGATGAAGAGGATAATATTACTCCTTTAAAAGATGCTTTAAGAGTAAAAGAAGAAGGCTATCAAAATATTGAATTTGTTATTACCAAAGGACTGGGCCATAGGAAAATTTACAGGGACACTACTATTCAAAAAAAAATAGTTGAGTTTCTTTAATCTAAGAATTTAATTGAATTGACCAATATTATATTCTATTTTCACTTGCGTAATTTCCGAACATAAAGGTTACTAATACTTTATTATTAAAAAAAAAGTGACGCCTATAAAATAAATAGTTTCTAATAATGTTATGGATAGTTATAGTATCAATTAATCCTATTACATTCTTTAGTCTATTACATCTATTACATTTTTTTAAATTAAGTAATCATCACTCAAAGTAAAAAATTAATTTAATTTAATATCAAACTATGAAAACTTTGAAACAAAATAACACACTAACCATCGTGATAAATTTTAGTGAAAGGCCAAAAATATTGTTCTAAACTAAAATATTTCCCGCTTTTTTACACTGCAGCCAAACGATACATTATTTCTATTAATCAATAATTATTTAAAAATTGATTTTAAAAAAGTGTTGACTTTTTTTTAGTAAAAATATGTTTAGACTTAGCCTGTAATTGAGGTGTATTGAAACTCAAAAAATCCTGTACAATCCTATATTAAAAACTATATCCATTGAAATCCTTATCTGTTATTTTATATTTACTCATTTTATCAACTGTTGCAAATGCAAAGAATTACTATATTTCCTTTACTGGAAATGATGCTAATGATGGATTAACAATTTTAACTCCATGGAAAACAATTGCAAAATTGCACAATTTTACATTTGCTGCTAATGATAGCATTCTTTTCAAACGTGGCGATACTTTTTATGGGGGTATAATAATTAATAGGTCAAACTTAAACTTTGACGCTTATGGGACAGGTTCCAAACCAATTATTACAGGATTATCAACTGTTTCTGGGTGGGTAGGCTTAGGTGGGAACTTGTATGAAGCTCCCGTAACAGGAGTAAGTGCTGATGTAAATCTTGTATTAAGAGATGGCAAAATCCAACAGGTGGGAAGGTATCCCAATGCAGCGACAGCTAATGGTGGATATTTAACTTACACATCAGGAAATATAACAGCTTTAAATGGTGTTGTTAATTCAAATATAACAAATTGGACAGGTGCAGAGATTGTTATAAGGCCTAATAGGTGGTCAATCTATAAATCTACTGTATTAAGTCATTCAGGTACTACAATAAATTTTGCTCCAATAACAGATGTACCAAGAGCAAACTTTGGTTATTTTTTTCAACGAGACAGTAGAACGCTAGATATTGATGGCGAATGGTGGTATGACGCTGTGAATAGTAAGCTACGAGTATACTCAACTGTAAACCCTTCTACTTATAATTATCAAATAGCAACAGTGGATATCCTTATTAAAAATAATGTATATTATAGTAATATCTCTATTAAAAATTTATCGTTTAACGGTTCTGGACGAAAAACAATTTGGATGAATAGCGGGAGAAACCATATTGTACAAAATTGTGATGTAATAAACAGTGGAATCAATGGTATTGAATTAAACTACTCTTTTAATGTTTGGGTAGATAACTGCAAAGTGAAAAATACTTTAGGTACAGCTATAAAGATGATGCAAAATGACCCATTTCCCATCATGTCAAAAATAACTAACTGTACTGTAGATAGTACGGCTATGATTGCAGGTATGGAAAATACAGATAATTATAACGGAAGTAATGGTATTATTAATAAAGCTAACAAAGCAATAGTTCAAAATTGCTCCGTAACAAATAGTGGCTATGTAGCAATTGAATGGCAAGGAAGTGATGTTGTAATAAAATATAATTATGTAAATAAATTTTGTTCTGTAAGGGATGATGGTGCGGGAATTTATACTTATCAAGGTAGGCAAGGTTCTTTACCATATTATTACAATAGAATGTTTATCGGTAACATTATTCTCAATGGAATAGGCGCAAATAATGGAACTGATGATCTTAAAGGAACCAGTGTAAATGGTATTTATTTTGACGAGGGTACACATAATGTTATAATCGATAGTAATACTATCGCTTTTGTTCCCGGAGCTGGTATTTTTGGTAATAGTAATGATAGCCTGACTATTAGAAATAATACTTCGTTTAACAATGGCTTTAGTCATGGTTTAAATAGACTTCCAAAATCTTCGCTTGTAAGGAATATAGTTTGTATAAAAAATATATTCTACCCATATCGATTTGGATATAGAAATATAGCTATTGACAATCCTACTCTAATTACAAAAGAAGCCGATATTTCAGCAATGGGTAATTTAGATAGCAACTATTACTCACTAAAAAGCGGAAAAGATACATCGTTATATGCTGTTACTACAAACGCAAATCTTTCTAATTATACCCAAAACGCATATAATTTTGCGTATTTAACCACAACTTTAGGAATTGAAACGCACTCTACAAATGTTGTTAATACAGGAACCCTTGAATATAATGCAAGTAATACACCTAAAGTAATTTTATTTGTTGGATTTAGTAAAAAGGATATTTTCGGTAATATTTTTAATGATTCTGTAACAATACCTTCATGGAATAGTAAGGTACTTATTGCAAATGGCTCTAATAATAGTAACAAAGCGCCTTTGGCCAATGGGGGAATCGATAAAATTCTTACCTTACCTACTGATTCTACAATATTAACTGGTACTGGAACAGATTTGGATGGAACAATAATTAGTTATGCATGGGTAAATATTTCCGGTCCGTCAACAGGAATAGTGGTTTCAACAAATTTTGCAACTACAGCAATAATTAATCTAGTTCAGGGTGTGTACCAATTTGAATTAACTGTAAAAGATAATCTCGGAGCAATCGGAAAAGACACTGTTCAAGTAACGCTTAATCCTCCTGTTAACCAAATTCTAAAGGCAGATGCGGGAAGCGACATTTTACTTTTTTTACCAATAAACTCAACAAAACTAAAAGGTAGTGCTACAGGTATTATTACTAGCTATACCTGGACAAAAATTTTAGGCCCTGAACAATTTACAATTGTCACCCCCAATAGCCCAGCTACTCAAATTAATAATTTGGTAATAGGAAACTATATTTTTCAATTTAAAGTAATTGACAGTGCCGGAATTTCAGCGTTAGCAAATATTAATATAACGGTAGTAGGTATTTTACCTGTTAAATTAATTAATTTTACAACGAAAAATAGTAATGATAAAATTGTACTTCAGTGGGAGGTTTCATCAGAAATTAATGTAAGTCATTATGCAATTGAAAGAAGTGATGATGGGCATAACTTTGCAAACATTGGTCAATTAAATGCAAATAATCTACTCGATATTCAAATAAATTATAATTTTAATGATAACCTTCCTTTTGAAGGCATTAACTATTACCGTCTAGTAATGATCGATAAAAATGGTATGTTTACTTATAGCAAAACAATTTCAGTACTCGTAAATAATGCACCTTCATTTACATTAAACACTATCTCTATTTCATTAGTCAATACAAACATAAAAATGGTTATCAACAGTAATTATAATTTAATAATGAATATAATTATTGGTGATATTAGTGGTAGAATCATTTTTACAAATTCTATTCAACTTCAAAAAGGATATAATGTTATTGAAAAGAAAATTCATTCATTAAATACCGGAATGTATTATGCAAAATTGTTTTCTCGTAATCAAATTGTAACAAAGGCTTTGTTAAGCGGAGATTAAAAATAATAATTCAATACCGTTTGTTTAATCGAAATTAATACAATTATTGGAGTAACAGACATTTATATTGGTGTTAATTATTGAACCCACATTGCAGCTAAGGACTTTAAAAATCCTGTAAACACTTGGCTCTTGCAATTTCGATTGTTTTTTTGTTTACTACGGATTTTCGTTTTCGGAACGGCTGGTGTTTTAAATTGAGAATGTCTAATAGCACTTTTAGGTGCTCGTTTGGCACAGAGCATTTACGGTTAGATACCTTGTTATCAAAAGTATTTTGACCTGTTGTGGTGATTACTTTTTGTGTATTGGCAATGCGTATTATTTCACTCCAGTTGTTTTTTACCTGTTTTGCTGTAAGCCATCGTCTAAGCCATCTCAGAACTTTTATTTTTGGTCCAATTTTGCGGCAGCAGCTCGTTTAATACCAAATATAAATTTTACTTAGTCCAATTTATTCCTGAGAAGATGTATGGAAATCCACAAGTACTTTTTATCTTGTCTGCATTTAATGACTTTATTGCTTCGGTTATAAATTCACTTACCTCATCGAGCGTTTTATAGAGCTTATTGGTAAATTTTCTTTTGAGGATGGCCCAAATGTTTTCTGCCGGGTTTAATTCAGGGCTG